>JBGUHM010000021.1:0-10850 GCA_045112115.1 Sodaliphilus sp.
CTGCAGGCGCGACTCATGTCGCAGGCCCTGCGCAAACTCACCTCCACCATCTCCAAGACCAACACCACCTGCATCTTCATCAACCAGCTGCGCGAGAAAATCGGCGTGATGTTCGGCAACCCCGAGACCACCACCGGCGGCAACGCGCTGAAGTTCTACTCCAGTGTTCGTCTCGACATCCGCCGCGTGGGTCAGCTCAAGGACGGCGACAACGTCTACGGCAACCTCACCCGCGTGAAAGTGGTGAAGAACAAGGTGGCTCCGCCGTTCCGCAAGGCCGAGTTTGAGGTGATTTTCGGCCAGGGCATCAGCCGTGTGGGTGAAATCATCGACCTGGGCGTACAGTTCGGCATCATCAAGAAGAGCGGCTCATGGTTCAGCTACGACGGGACCAAGCTCGGCCAGGGTCGTGACGCCGCAAAGGCCTTGATAAACGACAACCCCGAGCTCGCCGACGAGCTCGAGGCAAAAATCTTCAAAGCAATGAATGAGGAGTGATATGAAAGGAAGGTGTGTAATAAATGAAAAAGCGGGAATGAATAGCACCGCTTGCGCGGTGGAAATTTATCAAAATTTGTTTCAAAAATTATTCAAAAAAATCATAAATTGTTGATTTTAAAATAATTAAATTCTTGAAAAATTTTGATTATTGTTCTCTATAATTTTACTGCGCGAAGTGTGCTTAATAATCATTGTTAATTATGACACATCTTCCATCTTACATTGCTATGCGTCGCCGTTCATCATGATGCGTTCCACCTTGTGCTCGGTAAGGTTCACCACGGCATAGCCGAAAGCGTTGCCGCCGTCGCACACGTTGACGAGGAACTCATCAAACCCGCCGAATGTTTTCTTCAGCGTAGCCAGCACGAGGTTCACGTAGACGTAAGTGTTACCGTCTTTCGTGAAGCCGATGTACTGCTTGGCGTATTGTGCAAGCGGCCGCGGACGGTTGCCGTGTTCCAGCCCGTAGTTCTCGCCGCTGCTGATGGCTCGGTCGAGTAGGACTTTGGCCGAAATAACTTCCTCTTCGGTGAGTTCGTGATAGTCGCCGGTGATACTGCTTGTGCGCTCGAGCACCTTCATGTTCATTTCGCCTCCGAGCACGTAGTCGTTGGCGTCCATGACCACGGCGCGATCGAGTGCCGT
This sequence comes from Sodaliphilus sp., assembly GCA_045112115.1. GTDB lineage: Bacteria > Bacteroidota > Bacteroidia > Bacteroidales > Muribaculaceae > Sodaliphilus. The sequence continues at coordinate 1,150 of JBGUHM010000021.1, forward strand.
CGCGCTGAAGGCGAACAGCATCATCACTAATGATATAACAAATTGCCTCATAATCATTTCATTATTGGGTAACATATGTAATTTAGACGTATGGCACAACGTAAGGTTTAATCCACAGTCCCCTACCCTACCCCACTTACAGGGTAGCCAATGCCGCAGCGGTCTTAGCTGCCAGACGGGCATTGTTGAGTACGAGCTGTATGTTTGCCGCAAGCGAGTCGCCCCCGGTGAGGTCTTTAATCTTCGCCAACAGGAAGGGAGTTGACTCTTTGCCTCGGATTCCCAGTCGGTTGGCCTCGGCCACGGCTTCGTCGATGGCTTTATTAATCACCTCAGCCGGCATCGAATACTCCTCGGGGATGGGGTTTGTCACGAGCATGCCGCCGCGCAGCCCCATCGAGAGTTTGGCTTGGAACGCCTCGGCGAGTTGCTCGGGTGTGTCGAGTCGGTAGTCCACCTTGAAGCCGCTGCCGCGAGTGTAGAACGCTGGCAGTTCCTCGGTTCCGTATCCTATCACCGGCACGCCTTTGGTCTCGAGGTATTCGAGCGTGAGCCCCAGGTCGAGAATCGACTTCGCTCCGGCGCAAATCACCATCACGGGCGTCTGTGCCAGCTCTTCAAGGTCGGCGCTGATGTCCATGGTGGTTTCCGCACCGCGGTGAACGCCGCCTATGCCGCCGGTGGCGAACACCTTTATTCCCGCCATGGCAGCGATAATCATCGTGGTGGTGACGGTGGTCGCGCCGTCGTCACCGCGTGCCACAAGCACTGGCAGGTCGCGCCGAGAGGCCTTCGTGACCGCTTGGCCTTTCTTGCCCAGATATTCGATTTCCTCGGGTGTGCAGCCCGCTTTCAGGCGACCGCCTATGATGGCTATTGTGGCGGGAGTGGCCCCGCCTTCGCGAATTGTCTGCTCCACTTTCAGCGCCGTTTCCACGTTCTGGGGATAGGGCATTCCGTGTGAGATGATAGTCGACTCGAGCGCCACCACAGGCCGCCCTTCGTCGAGTGCTTTTTTTACTTCAGGTGAGATTGAAAGATATTTGTTCATAAGAGCAATGTATTGTGTTTTGAGGTTTTACAGTACTATTGACGCCAGTTCGGGATTCACCGCCAGCGGCGTGAGCAGCGTGGCACGAGCCGTCTTCAGGCCGAACTGCGCTGTGAGAGGGAACGGCAGTTTGTTTACCAGAGCATGTGTGACACCGGCGAGGAACGCGTCGCCGGCGCCGGTGGTATTGACCACTTCGTCGACAGGCAGCGAGTTGAAATGCTCGTTCATCTCGCCGTTGCTGCAAAATGCTCCGTGCGAGCCTAATGTGATATACACGTTCTCGACGCCCATCTCAGCGAGTTCGAGCGCCGCTCGGTCGGCAGTGTCGTAGTCGGTCACCGCCAGCGCCTCCATCATATTGAGTTTGAGCGTGTGCAGCCGTTGGTTCTCGCTATGCCGCAGAGCACCTATTACGCGTGAGGCCTTGGCAGTGCTCACTGCGTCGACCAGCAGCGGAACCCGGCAATGGTCAATCAGGTAGACGAGCGCGTCCTGACTGATATTGGTGTCGGCGACAACGGCTGCCGAGTCGTTGATGCCGTCGATGTGTTGGGAGAGGTATTCCGGAGTGAGGTGGTCGATGATTTCGGTGTCGGCCACAGCGGCAATCATGTCGCCGCCCAGATCGTTCACGCAGAGGTAGATACCGTTGCGTGACTCCTCGCGCCGGATACTCATGCTCAGATTGAATCCAAGCCGCTGGCAGTTGCTCCAGCACATCTCGCCGAAGGTGTCGCCGCCGAAGAGGCTCACAAACTTCACATCGTTTCCCAGCAACCGCAGGTTGTGGGCGATGTTGCGGGCCACCCCGCCGCACCCCATGGTCACCGCGCCTGGAATCGAGTCACCGCCGATAAATTCGGCCTTCAGCGCCGCTGAGATGTCGACGTTCACTCCGCCCACTACCGTAATACTTGTGCTCATAATCGTTCGCTTGGTTTGACAACCGCAAAGTTACGACTAAAATCCCGAACAGGCAAATTAGCGTTAGGATTCGATGTGTAAAATTGTTAAAAACGCCTCGGTAAAAGGACTAATATGAAGAAAAAGTTATATATTTGCACTTGCTATATTTCAACTAAAAACATATGAGCAGGAAGAAGATAGTAATCATAGACGGAGGCCCGAGAAAGAATTTCAACACAGCCGCGATGCTGCAGAAGTTTGCCGAGGGCGCAAGTTCGGTGAGTAATGACATTGAAGTGTCGACAGTGAGGCTGTATGACATCAGTTACAAGGGCTGCATGTCATGTATGGCGTGTAAGATCAAGGGTAAAGCATCGAATATGTGTAAGTTCAAGGATGCGCTGACCCCAATTCTGGAAGAGATAGCCCAAGCCGACGGCTTGGTGCTTGGTTCACCTATCTACTTCGGTGATGTGACGGGAATGATGCGCACATTCATGGAGCGCCTGGCATTCCCGTGGCTTTCGTACAACGACTACAGCATGACGGCACCAAAGCGTATGCCAGTGTTGCTGGTTGAGACCATGAACGGCACGCCGGAAAGGAACAACAGCCAGGGCTACGGCTCGATGGAATACTGCATTACGGCGGCACTTGGAGAGCCTGAGCGTCTGATAGCTTACAACACCTACCAAGTGAAGAACTACGACCGCTACGAACTTGCCGGCTTCTCAGAGAGCGTCAAACGGCAGTATCGTGACGAGCATTGGGAGCAGGACCTGCAAAAGGCCTATGACGCGGGAAAGCGCATGGCCGAGAGTATAATGGTATAAAGTAGTTATTATAGAAGTAAGATGAAAAGTTTCAAATCATCGGCATGGGTCCTACCCCAACCCGTACTGATTATAGGCACATATGACGAAAGCGGAAAACCGAACGCCATGAATGCCGCTTGGGGAGGTCAATGGGATATGAAAGAGATTGTTATCTCGCTTGGCTCACACCAGACTACCGACAACCTCAAGGTGAACCCCGAATTCACGGTGACGTTTGCAACCGTGAAGACGATGGCGGCTTCGGACTACGTGGGTATCGTCAGCGGCCGCAATACCGTCGACAAGATGGCACGCACCGGCTGGACAAGCGAGAAGGCGCCCAATGTCAACGCCCCAGTCTTCAAGGAGTTTCCTATGACGCTGGAATGCCGGGTAAAGGAGAAAATCGACGAGGATTCGTCAGGCTATTATCTTGTGGCTGAGATCGTTAATATCCTCTGCAACGAAGAGTATCTCGCCGAAGACGGCAAGCCCGATGTGGAAAGAATGGAATTAATCACATTCGATCCGGTGCACCACACTTATATCCAGTTGGGAAAGACGGTAGGCAAAGCGTTTTCCATAGGCAAGCAAGTGGAGTAATTATAACGATATGTGGCATAAGTTTAAGTCGTGGCTGCAATCGCTGTCGTTCAGGACGGGCGCCATAGTTTTGCTATGCTGCATACCGTTTTATATCCTGTCGTTCGCACAAATGTTGTTGCCAATCAGTGCCACGGCAAAAGGTGTCTTATGGACTATTCTGTTCGGTCTGGCCAAGACCTTCCAGTATGGCGGCCTGACGATTCTTGGAGTTGAGGGCTACAAACGGCTCAAGAACAAATTTAAAAAACGGCGCAAGAAAGCGTCCCCTGACGAAGAGGAAACCGTGAATAGTTAGGAGACGTGTAAAGTTGCAGCGATCATTCATTCGAAAAGAGTAGACAACGAAACGGGGACTCCCCTACCCTACTCTTGAGATTCGGATTTTACTGGGTCAAAAAACCGTCATTTTTCCCGGCGAATTACGGGTTGTGGGCGAAAAAACGATTCTCAGGCGGTTAAATATTGGATAATCGGCTGTTTTTTAGTTCGAAACCCACTTTTTTGTGTACTGCCATATTTGTGCCAGAAAAATTATTTTCCACATTTTTTTGCTTTGATGTGTTGCGATTGAAGAAAAAGTGCTAATTTTGTGGTCGCTTCAGGCAATCTGTTTGATGATTGAAGTAAATTTCATAACGCAGGACGTGCCGATGCCGGAACTCGACCTCGGTCGGGTAAGAGAATGGCTCGAGCGCGTCACCCGTAGTCATGGTAAGTCTGCGGGACGACTGACATATATCTTCTGCGACGACGATTACATTCTCGCAACCAACCGTCAGTTTCTCGGTCACGACTATTTCACCGACATCATCACCTTTGATTACAGCACACGCCGCCGCGTTTCCGGCGACATGGTGATTTCGCTCGACACCGTACGAACGAATGCTGAGTCGGTGGGGGAGAGTTACCGTCGCGAGTTGCTACGCGTTGTGGTGCACGGTGTGCTTCACTTGTGCGGCATCAACGATAAAGGCCCTGGCGAGCGCGAGATCATGGAGCGTCACGAGAACGAGGCGTTGTCGCTTATCGAGATAGACGAGATGTATCAAAGCTGTAAGGAATGAGACTCGATTACGATGTGATAGTGATAGGTGCCGGTCATGCCGGTTGCGAGGCTGCTTCGGCAGCCGCGCGGCTTGGTTCGTGCACGCTGCTCATCACCATCGATATGAACAAGATAGCACAGATGAGCTGTAATCCCGCAGTGGGTGGTATTGCTAAAGGTCAGATTGTCAGGGAAATAGATGCTCTGGGTGGACAGATGGGTATTGTTACCGACCGCAGTTCAATTCAGTTCAGGATGTTGAACCGCAGCAAAGGCCCGGCGATGTGGAGTCCTCGTTCACAGTGCGACCGCCAGCTGTTTATCCGCAACTGGCGTGACGTGCTCGAGCATACCGACAACCTGTTTCTGTGGCAGGACAACGCTGTGGAATTGGTGATTGAAAACGATACTGTGAAAGGCGTGAAAACCGCGCTTGGTGTAACGTTCAGGGCCTCGTCTGTGATACTCACAGCGGGAACGTTCCTCAACGGGTTGATGCACGTTGGGCGAGTTCAGATGGAAGGCGGCCGCATAGCAGAGCCGGCGTCTCACGGTATCACCGAGCAGTTGCGTTCCTTGGGTTTCGCCACCGACCGTATGAAAACCGGCACACCGGTGCGTCTTGACGCCCGCACGGTCGATTATGAGCAGGCCGAACGTCAGGACGGCGACAACGATTTCCATCATTTCTCGTTCCTTCCAGAGGAGCGTTCACGGCTCGAGCAACGTCCATGTTGGATAGTATACACCAACGAGAAGGTGCATGAAATACTGCGCGATTCGCTTGACGATTCGCCGCTGTATAACGGGCAGATACAGAGCATAGGACCGCGTTACTGCCCGAGTATCGAGACGAAACTCGTCACATTCCCCGATCGCGACAGCCATCAGCTCTTCATCGAGCCCGAAGGCGAGACCACCACCGAGATGTATCTCAACGGTTTCTCGTCGTCGATGCCGTGGAACGTGCAGATTGAGGCGCTCGAGCAGGTTCCGGCACTGAAAAACGCCCATTTTTTCCGTCCAGGCTATGCTATCGAGTACGACTTTTTCGACCCAACGCAACTCGAGCATACACTCGAGACAAAGCGCGTGAAGAATCTCTTTTTCGCCGGCCAGGTGAACGGCACAACGGGCTATGAGGAGGCTGCGGGCCAGGGGCTCGTGGCGGGAGTGAACGCGCATTACAAGGCGCATGGAGTGGGGGAGAGGTTCGTTCTCGGCCGCGACCAAGCGTATATAGGAGTGCTGATTGACGACCTCGTCACCAAAGGCGTTGACGAGCCGTACAGGATGTTCACATCTCGCGCTGAGCACCGTATATTGCTCCGCCAGGACGATGCCGACCGCCGTCTGACTCCACTTGGTTATAAGATAGGTCTGGTGGACGAACGGCGTTACACGTTGATGGTGTCGAAGTGGCAGCAAGTGGACGCATTGATTGAATTCGCCAGAAATTTCGCGGTAAAGACGGCGCAAATCAACCCTGCGCTTGAGCAGCGAGGCTTGCAGACGCTGCGCGAGGGATGTCGCCTTTACGACCTCATCCTGCGTCCGCAACTCACTATTGAGATGCTTGCCGAGATGATAGCGCCTTTGAACGATGAAATCGCCGCTCTTGAGCCAGAGCGCCGTGACGAGATAGTAGAAGCAGCTCAGATTAAAATCAAGTATCACGGATATATCGAGCGCGAGGCGTTGATTGCCGATAAATTGTCGCGTCTCGAGAACGTGAAGATAAAAGGCCGTTTCGATTATTCACAAATACACCAGATTTCGACCGAAGCGCGCCAGAAGCTGGCGAAAATCGACCCAGAGACAGTGGGACAGGCTTCCCGTATCCCTGGAATTTCGCCGAGCGACATCAACATATTGCTTGTATTATTAGGAAGATAGCTTATATTTGTTTCACGTGGAACATAATTTCATTTATAAATACTATGGTAACTAAAGAACAAATCGAGAAAATTAAAACTGTGGTTCGTAACATCCCCGACTTTCCTGTGCCGGGAATCCAGTTCAAGGACCTTACTACTTTGTTTAAAGACCCCGAGTCGCTCGCTATTATGGGCGATGCACTGGAGGAACTGTATGTTGGAAAGGGCGTGACAAAAGTTATGGGAATAGAGTCACGCGGATTCATTGGCGGTGCCATGCTGGCTCAACGTCTGGGTGCCGGTTTCGTTCCCATTCGCAAGCCGGGAAAACTTCCCGCCGACACCGTATCGATGAGTTACGAGAAAGAATATGGAGTCGACTCCATCGAGATACACAAAGACGCAATCACTCCCGACGACGTAGTGGTTATTCACGACGACCTGCTCGCAACAGGCGGAACGATGAAAGCCGCGCTCGACCTCGTGCTGAGTATGAAACCCAAGAAAGTTTATCTGAATTGCGTGTGCGAGTTGCTCGACCTTCACGGCCGTGACGTGTTCCCAGCCGATATAGAGATGACCACACTTTTCGCTTATTGATAATTAAGAAAAACAAGGCGGCGGTCGGCATAGCTGGCCGCCGTTCGTTGCCATATGCAGGACGAACTGAGGCTTAAAATATCGCTTTTGCCCGATTCCCCCGGTGTGTATATGTATCTTAATGCCGAGGGCGAGGTGATTTATGTGGGCAAGGCGAAGAAACTCAAGCGTCGTGTGAGCTCCTATTTCAACCGTGTTCACCCGGTGTTGCGGACCAACATGCTCGTGCGCCACATCGCCGATATGCGGTATATCGTGGTCAACACCGAGGAAGAGGCGCTCGACCTGGAGAACAGTCTGATTAAGGAATATCAGCCGCATTACAACGTCCTGCTCAAGGATGACAAGAGTTATCCGTGGATATGTGTTTCACGTGAAACATTTCCGCGTGTTTACATTACTCGCGATGAGCACAAGAGAGGCGCTAAATACTATGGGCCATACCCGCATGCCGAGACTGCTCACGCCTTGATTGATATCATCCGTAAGATATATCCGGTGCGCACATGCCGTCATAATCTGACCCCCGAGGCAGTGGCTTCGAAGAAATACCCGCTGTGCCTGCAATACCACATCAAGAACTGCCGCGGATGCTGCCAGGGGCATATCAGCGCCGAGGAATACGGGGCGTACATCGACGACATCCGTCGTATTCTCAACGGCGACACCAAGCAGGTGAGCGACTATCTGCTGACTGAGATGATGGCGATGGCCGAGCAGTTGCGGTTTGAGGAGGCGCATGAGCTGAAGCGCAAGTATCAACTTATCGAGAAATACCGCGCCCGTTCGGTAATCGTCAGTCCCACAATCCATAACGTAGATGTGTTCGCCATCGTTCGTGAGCATGAGGCCGCTTTTGTGAACTATATGCACCTACGGTCGGGAGCCATCGTGCAGAGCGTGACCGTGGAGTACCGCTTCCGCGACATCGACACCGGCGAGAGCGACGCAGAGTTGCTCTCGAGCGCCATACGCGATATGCGCGAGCGCTTCGCCGAAGAGTATAAGGATGACAAGGTTCGCGAGGTTGTGGTGAACGTAGAGCCTGATTTCAGCCTCGAGGGAGTGACGTTCACTGTGCCGCAACGGGGCGACAAGCGCAAACTGCTTGACATTGCGCTGAAGAACGCCCGCCAATACCATGACGAGAAACTCAAGCGTATGGAGAAACTCAATCCAGAGCAGCGCGCGACCCGCACACTCACGGTCATGGCGCGCGACCTGCACCTGAACGACCTGCCGCGTCATATCGAGTGCTTCGACAACTCCAACATCCAGGGTACCAGTGCAGTAGCATCGTGCGTGGTGTTCCGCAATGCCAAACCCGCAAAGAAGGAGTACCGCCATTTCAACATAGCGACGGTTGAAGGCCCTGACGACTACGCATCGATGAGAGAGGTGATTACACGGCGCTACCGGCGTCTCACCGACGAGGAGCAACCTCTGCCTCAACTGCTGGTGGTCGATGGCGGAAAAGGTCAGCTCAGTGCGGCTGTTGAGGCACTGGAAATGCTCGGTCTGCGCGGCACTATTGCCGTTGTGGGCATCGCCAAGCGCCTCGACGAGATCTATTTCCCAGGCGACAGTGTGCCGATGTATATCGACAAAAACAGTGAGACCCTGCGAGTGATCCAGCACCTGCGCGACGAGGCACACCGCTTCGGCATCAAGCACCACCGTGCTGTGCGCAGCAAGAGCCAGACCCGCTCTCGTCTCGACGATATTCCCGGGGTAGGAGAGAAGACTAAACTGCTGCTGCTCAAACAGTTCAAGAGTGTAAAGCGTATCGGCGAAGCATCACTCGATGACCTCACTGCCGTCGTTGGCCCCGCTAAAGCTCGCGCCATCCACGAGGCGCTCTCGCCCTCCCTTCAGACAGAAGACCAGAAGCCCTGAGGCGGGGGTGACATGGGGTTGCGGCCGCTGGCCGGCGTTTAGTACTTGTCAGGCGGTGATGCAGCCGCAGATGTTCACTTCGAGGAAGTGTCGTACGGTAGCACGGGGCAAGCCGAGTCCGAAGAGGTACATCATCTTCGTCAGTGCGGCTTCGGTGGTGATGTCACGGCCGTTCACTACTCCGGCTCTTGCGAGGCTGTTGCCGGTCTCGTAAAGGTCAGGGTTGACAGCGCCTCCGGCACATTGCGTCACATTGATGATTACGACTCCGCTTTCGAGCGCGTGGCGGATAAGTTCGATGAACCACGGGTCGGTGGGGCTGTTTCCGGCACCGTATGTGCGCAGCACGATACCCTTGACACCCGGTGTTGAGAGCTGGTGCTTGAGCATGGCCGGCGTGATGCCTGGGTGCAGAGTGATTACCATCACATTCGGATCCATTTCTCGGTGTACGGTTAGCGGTCGTTTGTCGGCACCACGCAGCAGAGCTTCTCGGTTGTAGCTGATACCCAGTCCGATACTGGCTAATTCGGGATAGTTGTTGCTGGCGAAGGCGTTGAAATTATCGGCGCTGATTTTGGTGCTGCGGTTGCCTCTGAGCAGGTGGTTCTCAAAAAGAATTGCCACTTCCTGCACCATAGGGTCTCCGTCGTTGGTGCGTGCGGCGGCAATCTGCAGTGCTGTGATTAGATTCTCCTCACCATCGGTTCTCACCTCACCGATAGGCAGCTGCGAACCAGTGATAATCACTGGTTTGCCGAGGTTTTCCAGCATGAACGACAGAGCCGAAGCCGTGAAAGCCATGGTGTCGGTACCCTGAAGCACGACGAAGCCGTCGTATTCGGTGTAGCTGTTTTCAATGACCTCGGCTATTGTTCGCCAGTGTCGCGGTGTCATGTTGC
>JBGUHM010000022.1:0-35340 GCA_045112115.1 Sodaliphilus sp.
CATAGTGCAAACGGCCATGCAGAGGAACGCCAGATCCATTATCGAGACCATCACGTCGAGCGAGATTACGGCGGCCACCACAATCATCGCCAGATAGTAGTAATTGTAGTACTTCACGGCCTTTGGTCCGAAGAGGTAGGCCGAACATTTCTGTCCGTAGTAGGAGTAGGAGAACATGGTGGAGAATGCGAAGAAGAATACAATCACCATGAGCAGGTACTGACCCACATGCGGCAGCAGTTGGTCGAATGCTCCCAGAGCTATAGACAGACCTTTCACGCCCTCGGTGGTGTTTCCTCCGAGTTGACCTGTCATCGCGAGGATGATGGGTATTGAGGTGAGAGTACACACGATGCCGGAGTCGATAAGCGGCTCAATCATGGCGATGAGACCCTCGCGCGCCGGTTCGCGGTTGCTCGATGCACCGTGCATCATCGACGCGGTACCCACACCGGCCTCGTTGACCAGAGTGGCTCGTCGAGCACCGGTGAGCGCAACGATGGCGAACGCTCCGAAACCGGCCTTGAAGTTGAACGCACCGGTGACAATAGATGAGAACACGCCTGGCAGCCGGTCGTAGTAGAGCACCATCACCAGCCCGACGAGCACCAGATACAGAATCACCATCGTTGGCACCACGCCCGAGGCGATTTTACCGATGCGGTCGATACCGCCCAGAATCACTGTTGCTACGATGGCAGCCATTGCCACACCCATGCCGGCTTTCCACCACAGTCCCGACGGCGTGTTAAATACCGTAACCACACTCTCCACCAGCTGGTTGGCCTGCGTCAGGCATAGTGTGCCCACGAGACCGAACACTGCGAAAGCCACAGCCAGCGGTTTCCATTTCTTTCCCAGGCCTTGAGTGATGATGTACATGGGTCCGCCCTGCGGGTTGCCGTTTTTGTCGGTGTCCTTGTACATCACGCTGAGCGTGCCTTCGAAGAACTTAGTGGTCATACCCACGATGGCGCTCACCCACATCCAGAAAATCACGCCCGGGCCTCCAATCCAGAGTCCCATAGCCACTCCTGCGATGTTGCCCATGCCCACTGTAGCGGCTATGGCGCTGAACATTGCCTGCAGCGAACTGATTTCGCCTTTTCCGCCCTTGCCGCTCTTGTTTTGCCGCATTGCCCGAATCGACGCCGGGAACTTGCGAATCGAGATTGCACCCGAGAAGAAAAACAGAAAAAGGCCGCCACCAATGAGAAGTATGAACTCTGGGTAGGTGCACAGAGTGTCGCTTATATTTATTATGTTTTTGCCTAACTGGTTAAAAAAATCGCCCATTCGTTATATGCTTGATCAGTAATAAAGTAATCATTTTAATGTTTTACGGCCAGCCCAATGGCATGTCCTAATTATCTTTGCAAACTCTCAAGAGGCCACATCCAGAACAGGTGGAGCGTGAGATAAGACATGATGGCCAGAATCCAGAAACTCACCTGCATCACGATGTTGGTCAGTTTCGACGCCTTTTTTGCCTCCTCGTCTTGGCTGCTGTCGCTCAGTCGTTTGACTTTGAATCCGAGCACCCAGGCCACTAAAGCGATGAATATAGCCACGCTACAGCCAATTATGAGCCAGATGTACGACGGAGCGCTGTCGTCGCCGAAAATCAGCGCGCAAAGCAGCAACACCACTGCCACTGCAATCAGGAACTGCGACTCACCCTTCCATGTGGGAGCGTTGACCTTTTTTGCTTTCTTCTTTTTCTTCTTGGCTTTTCCCTTTTCGGCAGCGGTTTTCTTTGCCTCGCCGCCGGTTGTCCCGACAGCTGCCGCTTTGGTCGCTGTCGTCTTTTGTTTTGTAGCCGTCTTCTTCGCCGGTTTCGTGGTTTCATCCGGTTCAGTGGTAGCCGTTACCGTCGTTGCGGCTGCTGCTGCCCTTACGCCGGGCAGCGGGGGTGGGGTAGCCTTTTTTCGCGGCATGGGCGGTGGCGTCTGTTTCCCCAATTTGCGGGTCTTGATGCCGTTGAGCACGGGTTGCATCTTTGGCACGTCGCCCATCCTGAGCCAGCTGTTCCCAAGTTCGGGCGCCCACATCAAGGTGTTCTCGTTGAGGTCCATATTAAGCAACTCCTGTAGGGTGAACGGTCCCGTAGGATTGCCTTTAGCGTCGAGTATGTGATATTTAGTTGTATTCATAACTTGTTGATTCGGCTGTTGTTACCAGCTGCCGCTGGCGCCTCCTCCGCCACTGCTGCCGCCCCCATAGCTGTAGCTGCTGCTCGAACTGCTGCTTGAGCTGCTGCTCGAGCTGCTGCTCGAACTACTGTAGCCGCCCCCACGTCCACGTCCGCTTCCGCTTCCGCCTGAATCGGGAATCGAGGCCCATGTATTCAGTCCGTCGCTGCTGCGCCGCTTGAAGAAGAAATACCACACTCCGAGCAGGAAAGGCCACAGACAGCAAATGCCGGTCCATTTTCCCGTGAAGTAGTCGTCCTTGGCTTGTGCGAGCGCCGCCGCAGCCTCTTTGTGTCGTTCGTATTCGGCATAGGAATATTTCTTGTTGGCCACGGCAGCGATGACGTTCAGCACTTTATGCACACCACCTTGATAGTCGTTCTTCTTGAAGCTCGGTATGGCATAGTCTTCAATGATTCCTTTGCAGAACGCGTCGGGCAAGTCGCCCTCCATGCCGTAACCGGTGTGGATGCGTATCTGACCTTTGCTGTAAGTGGTCTTGGGCTTGATAAGCACGAGCACGCCCTTGTTGGTCTCGCGGTCGCCGAATTTCCACTTGTCGTACAGTTGTTGTGCGTATTCTTCTACCGGCATGTCGTCGAGGCTCTTTACCGTGACCACCACCACTTGCACGCCGGTGGTGTCGTAAAGCGCGGCCAGGGCGTTGTGCCACTGGTTGACCACGCTGTCGGGGAACATTTCGGCGAAGTCGACCACAGCACGTGCGCGCTCAGGCCGCTCGGGCACGTCGGCCCGAGCTGGCGGCGCAATCGCTGCCAGCATGAGCGCCATCGCGCATAAAACCGTGCAATATAAAGTCTTTCTCAATTTATTATAGCTTATCTAGAGTCCGTGTCAAAATACGGATAAAAAACGAGGTCGCCCTAACGGGCGGAAATTTATCAAAATTTATTTCAAAATTTTTCAAAATGGTTATATTATAAATCAACTCTTTGTGTTTTTTTATAAATATTAATCTTGAGAAATTTTGAATCAAATTTTTTAGAAATTTCCCACGCGTAGCGTGGTCCCATTAACTTTGATACACTCTCTTAAAACTTAACCCTTAGGAAAACTACCAGCTGCCGCCACCGCCGCCGCCGCCGAAGCTGCCGCCGCCGAATCCGCCCCAGCCTCCGCCGCCGCCGAATCCGCCGCCGGAACTGCGTCCCCAGCCGCCAGAGCCGCTGCCGAAGATGATGGGCCCGCCGGTGTAGGTGTGGCTGCCAGGCGAGGCGCTACCGCCGCCGTTCTGGCCCTTGCTCATGAGGTAGAGGAGTACAACCAGAATCACGATGACCACCAAGAGGTAGAGCACATCGCTGCCGTCGCCGTAGTCGTCGTAGAACTGCTCCTCGTTGTACTCGCCCCGTGCTATGGGCATCACCACTTTAAGGGCTTCCATGATGCCGCCGCCGTAGTCGTTCTCCTTGAAGCGTGGAATCATCACCTCGTTCACGATGTCGGCGCACAAGGCGTCGGGCAAGCCTCCCTCCAAGCCGTATCCGGTTGATATATAGGCCTGTCCCTTGCCATCCTCGTTCTTTGGCTTGACCAGGATTACGATTCCGTTGTCGTTCTTTTTGAGCCCCACGCCCCATTTCTGTCCGAGTTCGGTGGCGTATTCGTTTGGGGTCATGTCGTCGAGGGTGTTCACGGTGACAACGGCAATCTCGTTGCCGGTTTGCTTGGTGAACACTTTCAGCGAGTCCTCGATGAGTTGTCGCATGTCGGGCGTGATGACGTTGGCGTAGTCGTGCACCATCATTCGATCGGAGGGTTTGTCGGGCACACCGGCCGTGGCGGTCATTGCCGTTGCCAGCACAGCCAGCACCAGTAACCTACACCTTAATATATTATATAGCTGTTTGACGGTCATCTCGCTCGTGGATTAGGGTTCGTAGGAAATCTCGTTGCTCAACTCGTTCTGGTCATCGGCCTCAGGCGGGAAGTGCTCGGCGAGTTTGCGCCCTATTCGTTCTACCGCCTCGATTATGCCCTCGGCGTATTGTCCCTGTGAGAGCGCCTTTGCCAGAATTCTCACTTCTTCGTCCCAATAGTTCTTGTCAACGCGTTCGTTGATGGCGCTGTCGCCTATGATGGCGAGTTTTCGGCTCATGGGCGCCAGATACACCAGCACGGCATTTCGTTGCCGTGTCTGGTACATCTTCAGTCGGTTGAACACCCGTCGTGCGGCTTTCACGGGCGAGAATCGGCAGCGTGGTGTAAGGTGCACGCGTATTTCGCCGCTGCACTCTCGCTCTGCACCGGCTATAGCCGCTGTTATGGCGTCCTGTTGCGCTGGAGTGAAGAAGTCTTCGAGATTCATACTCCGAGTATTAGAAGTTTTCAGGCACTTGCGGTGCTCGTTCGGCTCCCGGGTCGGCCTTGAAGTAGGGTTTCTCTTTAAATCCGAATATTCCGGCCACTATGTTGCCTGGGAACTTCTTGATTTTTGTGTTGTAATCCTTGGCAACTTCGTTGAAGCGGTGACGCTCGGTGGCGATGCGGTTCTCGCTGCCCTCGAGTTGCACCATCAGGTTGGTATAGGCTTCAGGGAACTTGAAGTCGGGGTACGACTCATTGATAGCCATAAGTTTGTTCAATGCGCTGCTGAGTTCACCCTGCTGCGCCTGGAATTTCTGCAGGTCTTCGGCCGTCATGTTGGTGGGGTCGATTTTTACTTGCGTAGCCTGTGCTCGAGCCTCGATGGTCTTCACCATGGCTTCGATTTCCGAGTTCTTCACACTCTTGACCGTGTTCACGAGGTTCGGTATGAGGTCGGCGCGACGTTGGTAAACGTTCTCCACCTGTCCCCATGCAGTTTCCACTTTCTGTTGCTCGGTGACCATGCCGTTATAAACGGACATGAGCCATCCGCCAACTATCAACACAAGGAGAATAAGACCTCCGCAACCTATTCCGAAGCATCCGAGTTTACTGATTAGGCCAGAAAGCCCGCTTGCGAGAGCATTGCTCTTGTTCTGGTCGAAATTGATGTTTTCTGCGCTCATAATGTTATTGATTTTAAATATGTTTGATATTTTTTGTTATATTCAAGCGGTAAAGGTACGAATAAATTTTAAACTGACAATAATTATGGCTGAAAAAAGTTTTTCAAAGATATTTTTGCATGCCGAAATCTGGATCGTTTGTCATAGCGTAACCGTTGTTTTTAAATCTAATTTTAAGTTAAAAAATGTAATTTTTTAGAATTTGTGAATTGAAAACAGGAGTGGCGCAATGGTCGGCTATATATGCATGTTAATCGTTTTACATGGTGTCGTGAGAGTGTTTCGTCAAATGTTTACAAACGTTTAAGGAGTTTGGCGGGGTATTTTTTAAGCCGTACCTTTGCATCATCAAACAGGCGAAAAAAGCCGTTTATTTATTAAAAAGAACAATATGAAGAAGATAACTCTTATACTTATCGCGCTCGTTTTCAGCGCAGTCGCCATAATGGCGCAAGAAACCGACAAACTAACAGCTAAACGCGGAGTGATTCCCGGAGGATACAATTTCTGGCTCTATACGCCCGACGGCTACAGCGAGGACGCCGAGGAACCTTATCCCGTGATTATCTCGCTGCACGGACGCAGCCTTTGCGGCAACAATCTGCAGCGCGTGCTGCGTTACGGCCCGATCGACGCCGCGTCGAAGGGCTTGATGATCCCCGCAGTGATTATCGCACCGCAGAATCCCGGCGGCGCATGGAGTCCGAAGAAAGTGAACGACGTCCTGGAGTGGACGCTTCAGAATTGCAATGTCGACCCCAACCGCGTGTATGTGTTAGGCATGAGCCTGGGCGGTTACGGTACGATGGACTTCGCCGGCACTTATCCTGAGAAAATCGCGGCAGCGATGGCTCTTTGCGGCGGTTGCTCGCTGAAAGACAAGCTTCCGCTGGGCGACCTGCCGTTGTGGATTATGCACGGCACCGCCGACCGCGCCGTTCCCATCTCCTGCTCCAAGAGCGTGGTGGCCGAGCTCGAGCAGTCGGGCAACAACAGCCGTCTGCGTTACGACTGGCTTCCCGGTGCCTCGCACGGCGCTTTGGCCCGCGTGTTCTATATCAAAGACACCTATGACTGGTTGCTCTCTCATTCGCTCGAGGATAACGGTCGCAGTGTAAACCGTGACATGGCTATCACCAATGCCACGATAGGCCAGCACGTGTACCGCAGCATTCCGCAGCGCACAACCCGTCTGCTGGCCCGCTAAAAGGTCATAGAACAGAGCAACAGAACAGGCCGCGATATTTGTCCTTGCAGGGCAGGTGTCGCGGTTTTTTTTATTGTGTTTTCATTGATTTTATTTGACAATTTAAAATATTTATTGTATTTTTGCCCCCAGTTTGTAACACTTTATTACTAACAATAAACCATTTTTTTATGAGAAAGATTACTTTATTACTCTGTGCGGTAGTGGCAGCCGCTGGCGTGTTCACCGCTAACGCGGGCGCCAAGTCGCTGACTGCTACCAGCAAAAAGATGGCTCGCCAGAGCGAGACTGTCTGCACGCAGATCGACCGCTCCAAGGCACGTGTGAATGTCAAGGGAGAGGTGGCTCCGGTGAAGAAGACTCGTGCCACAACCAAGGCACTGAGCTCAATTCAGGATGTATGCGGTATTTACCGAATGACAGGTTCGACGTTGCTGAACAACGTTTTCTACGATTCGTACCCCGAAATCACGTTGAATGAAGCCGGCGACGGTATTTTGATTAGCAATTTCACGGCTTATGCCTCCAATTCGTTTGAGGCTACAGTCGACCTTGCCAGCGGAAGGATTACCATTGCCCCAGGACAGGTGGCCTTCTACAGCACCTATTACAGCGCCGACATCTATCTCGGTACCTATACCAATGGTGCTTTCGATACCACTACTCCTCTCGTGGGTGTGGTGAATGACGATGGTACCATCACCTTCGAGCAGTGGGTTATGATAGGTTTCGTCCAGGGCTTTTTCCAGGCTGCCCAGGATGTGGTCATGGAGCCTTTGAACGGAGAGATGGAAATTGTTACCCTCAAAGAGGCGGAAGATTCATCCAGCGACAATCCCGAATACGAAGAGGTTACTGAGACCATTCCTGTGATGATTAAGCAGACCATGCCGTCGCAGGTTACTGTCTACCATTTCGCAGGTTATGATGATTATCCTGTGGCAATCAACGTTAACAAGGCTCAGGAAGTGACGATTCCGAAGACTGTTATCTATGACTACTCCTCAGACGGAAATACCTATTACGATGTGTATACCATTGGCTTCAACGATACTACCGGCGAAGTCAACCCCGACAGTGTGATCATCGGTACCGGAACACCTGAGGAACTCACTTGGGGCGCGTGGAACACTGAACTGGAAATGAATGGCACCAATTATAACTTCTACAACAACTGGTACACTGCAGGCATGAAGCTTTCAGGCCGCCTCTACTACACCAATGGACAGGAATTCTCGTTCCCCACTGTGGAGAAACTCCAAGGTGACGGTACCGAGGACAATCCGTTCACCATCTCCAATGTCGAGGAACTCCTGTTCTTCAAAAATGAGGTTAATTTTAATGGCAAGACTTATGCCGAACAGTTTATCGAGGTCATAGATAATATCGATATGACCGGAGTGGAGTTCGAACCCATCGGCAGTTCTACGACTCGCTTCGCCGGTAATTTCAACGGTGGCAATCACATCATCAAAGGCATCACTATCGCCAGCTCAGGCAACGATGTGGGCTTCTTCAGCTATAACACCGGTGTGGTGAGAAATCTGACTCTCACCGACGTCGATATTCAGGGCAATAACAACGTGGGTGCTATAGTAGGTAACAACTACGCTACCAGTGCAAATGCCGACAAAGTGATTGTCGAGAACTGCTCAGCGGCTTGCAGCTCCACCGGATATGTCTGGGGTAACCAGAAAGTGGGCGGCATCGTTGGCACGAGCACCGGTACCGTTCGCGGTTGCGAAGCTCTTGAGGATGCATTTATTGTCGGAGTTTCCAGTGTTGGTGGCATTGTCGGTGGACAGACACGCGGTAGTATTGAAAACAGCGATAACGCGTCCAGTATGATTGCTTACAATCCGGCCAAGTCGGAAACCAACGGATTCGGAGGCATCGTAGGTACCGCAGGCAGCACCGCCAAGGTTTCGAATTGTGTCAATTCCGGAATTATTAACGGTTATCGCTACAGCAACTCTCCTACCGTGTTTGGTGGTATCGTTGGTGCCGCCAACAACATTACAGTGAGCGGCTGCGACAACTACGGCACGGTGTATGGCGACTCGATTGTAGGCGGTATTGTAGGCCGCTGCCAGACACTTACCATGGAAAACTGTTTGAGTGAAGGTGATGTGCTCGGTGTTGTCCTTACCCAAGGCAGCGACGCAATCGTTGGTGGTCTTATCGGTAAGTCGGTAAGCTCTACCGTTACCGCATCTAAGGCTACGGGTGATGTTCAGGCCGGCTACTATAATGGAAGCTCGCTTTCGTTGTCAGGTGGTGTTGTCGGTGGTCTCGTTGGTCAGGCAAACGCTAATGCCAACACCAAGGTTACCAACTGTTACAGCAGCGCTAAACCTCTTGCAAATGGCATAGCCGGCGGTATTGTTGGCCGTGGCGGTGGTGTCTATACCAATGTCTACAACATCGGTGAGGTTTCGGCACCGGTCTCTGGCGGCTTTGTCGGTCAGGCACAGACAGGCTTCACTGTTGACGGTGGTTACAATATGGGTCCTGCCACCGCTGCACTTGTGGGCTCTGTTGCCGATGGCGTAACGCCTTCGGTCGATGCGCTCTACGTGACCGACTTCGGTTCGGAGGACACCTATGGCACACCCATCACATTGAAAGACCTGGCAGCCTACAATCCTGCCGAGGCAATCTCTAACCGTCAGCTCAGGGCTATGAACGACTCTCAAGCTTGGAATTATAACGATGAATACACCCTGCCGACCCTCCGCGATATGCAGGACGACGAGGCTATCGCCAATGCCGCCGCTCTGATTCTTACCGGCGATGACACTTACGACAACGTCACCGACGTGATGCATGTAGGTCTGCCCGACGGCGCCGTTTGGAGCGTATCCGACGAGTCGGTTCTCGGCTTCGACGCCACCGATCCTTCGCAAATCAACATTCTGAAGGCCAGCACCGACCAGGTGACGGTGACCGTAACTGTGGGCGATTTCACCAAGAGTTGGACAATCACCCTGAACGCCAGCGTTCCTTCGGCAATCGAGACTTTGAGCCTCGACAACAAGGATGTGAAGAGCGTACGCTACTTCAACGCTGCTGGTGTTGAGAGCAAAGAGCCATTCAATGGCATCAACATCGTGGTGAAGACCATGACCGACGGTTCGGTTCAGGTAGTGAAAGTAGTGAAGTAATACACTTATACCTTTATACTACTGGCGTGGCACCCTTGCGGGTCGCCACGCCTTTTTTGGTATATGCTTCGTAAATAGGAGTCCAATACAGTTGCCTATCAGTCTCACTTTTTGGTGAAATTCCTGAGAAGCTGGCTGTCGCCGGCTGGTCCAAAAGCGAAAATGAAGAAAAAAGAACCGTCCCTTTTTCTTCACTTTATTTTTGACAGAAGAACATGAGCATTAGCCGTCCTTTTAAGAATATAAGTTTTTTATATATTGCCTACAATCAAATATATAAACTCTTGTTCTTTTGCGCGAAGCCTGTTGCTCCTCTGTCAAAAACAGTTGTATGTCGGTCTCACTTTTTGGTGAAATTCCTTAAAAGCTGGCTATCGAAGAGTGGTCCAAAGCCGAAAATGAAGAAAAAAGAACCGTCCCTTTTTCTTCACTTTTTCCACATCCTCCATCTTCCATTTTCCATCTTCCATCCTGGAGTGTGCGTAGCGCAAAAAGCCTCCCTGCGAAGGCAGAGAGGCTACTGTTATTTGAGGAAGTGGATTTTTAGGTGTCGATGGTTGCGTAGGTGGCGTTCTCCTCGATGAACTGGCGGCGCGGGGCCACGTCTTCGCCCATGAGCATGGAGAAGATGCGGTCGGCCTCGGCTGCGTCGCTGATGTTCACTCGTTTGAGCAGACGGTTCTCCGGGTCCATGGTTGTTTCCCAAAGTTGCTCGGGGTTCATCTCACCGAGACCTTTGAATCGCTGTTTCTTGATGCCGCGCTCGTCGCCGTTGGCATATTTGTCGATGAACTGTCGCACCTGTACGTCGTCCCAGCAGTATTCGCTCACGTTGCCCTTGTTGCAGCGGTACAGCGGCGGGTTGGCGATGTAGAGGTAACCGTTCTCGATAATGGGGCGCATGCGGCGGAAGAAGAACGTCATCAGCAGAGTGGCGATGTGTGCTCCGTCGACGTCGGCATCGGTCATGATGATGATGCGGTGGTAACGCAGCTTGCTCAGGTTGGCAGCCTTCGGGTCTTCCTCGGTTCCGATAGTCACGCCGAGCGCGCGGAATATGTTGACCACCGAGTCGCTCTCGAACACCTTGTGGTCCATTGCTTTCTCGACATTGAGAATCTTACCGCGCAACGGCAGGATAGCCTGGAAGTTGCGGTCGCGTCCCTGTTTTGCCGATCCACCAGCCGAGTCACCCTCGACGAGGAAGAGTTCGCTCTCGGCCGGGTCTTTGCTCGAGCAGTCGGCGAGTTTGCCTGGCAGTCCTCCACCGCTGAGCGGCGACTTGCGTTGCACGCGTGCTCGTGCTGTCTGTGCTGCGTGCCGTGCCTGTGCTGCGAGAATCACTTTCTCTACGATGGCCTTGGCCTGGGCCGGATGTTCCTCGAGGTAGTTGGTGAGCGCCTCGCGCAGCGATGTCTCCACCGCTCCAATCACCTCGGTGTTGCCGAGTTTTGTTTTTGTCTGCCCCTCGAACTGCGGCTCGAGCACTTTCACCGAAATCACGGCGGTGAGACCTTCGCGGAAGTCGTCTTTCGAGATTTCCACCTTCACCTTCTCGAGCATCTTGCTGTCCTCGGCATATTTCTTGAGCGTGGATCCCAATCCGCGGCGGAAACCGGTGAGATGTGTGCCGCCCTCTATGGTGTTGATGTTGTTTACAAACGAGTAAATGTTCTCGTTGAATGAGGTGTTGTAGGTCATTGCTACTTCCACCGGTATGCCGCCCTTGTTGGCCGTGATGTGAATCACGTCTTTAATCAGGGCCTCTTTGCTGGAGTCGATCCAGCGCACGAACTCGTCGAGTCCGGTCTGTGAGAAATACGCTTCTTGACGCGGATTGCCGTTGTCGTCCTTCTGCCGCATGTCGGTGAGCGTGAGCTTCACGCCCGCGTTGAGGTAAGCCAGGTCGCGCAGACGGTTGGAAAGGATGTCGAATTCGTATTCGGTGGTCTGGAAAATCGAGCCGTCGGGGTGGAAGTGCACCGTTGTGCCGTGCTCGCTTTCGTCACACTCGCCAATCACGGTCACCTCGCTCTCGGGCTTGCCGTAGGCGTATTCCTGACAGTAGATTTTGCCGTCGCGCCGCACCTCGGCCCGCAGGTAGTCGCTCAGTGCGTTCACACACGATACGCCCACGCCGTGCAAACCGCCCGACACCTTGTAGCTGCCTTTGTCGAACTTACCGCCGGCATGGAGCACCGTCATCACCACTTCGAGGGCGCTCTTGCCGAGTTTCTCGTGGCGGTCGACGGGTATACCGCGGCCGTTGTCGGTCACGGTGATGCTGTTGTCTTCGCTGATGGTGACATTGATGGTGTCGCAGTAGCCAGCCAGAGCCTCGTCGATGGAGTTGTCGACTACTTCGCTGACCAGATGGTGCAAGCCTTTCACGCTGGTGTCGCCGATATACATCGACGGACGTTTTCTCACTGCCTCAAGGCCTTCGAGCACTTGAATGTTTGACGCTGAATACTCTCGTCCTTCCTCTTGCTCGAGGAATTGTTCTTGTTCTCTTGTTTCTTCGTTTGACATATTAATTTTTTCAGTTTCTTCTTTTTTGGTAATAAATTGAGCGGTGCTGTAAACGCCTGATACTCAATTTATTGGTATTTTAAAGCGCATAGTGCGCCTAAAAGCGTACAAAATTACATAAAAAATGCGAAACAGAGGGCAAAAATAAGTCTTAAAAGTAGTTAAGATTTTATCTTTTTTGGCGGTTTTTTGTATTTTTGCGGCGGTATAATAGCCGGATTACAGCAAATGGCACAACTGAAAGAGGAATTCAAGAGTTCGCTTGGCGAGTATCTGCCTGAGGGCGAGTGTGTTGCGTTACTGTCGGCGCTTGAGGAGACTCCGGCGGCGGTTTCAGTGCGTGTCAACAAGTGCAAGGGCGTGACTGTGCCTGCCGGCGCCCGCTGTGTGCCGTGGTGCCCGCAGGGCTTCTATCTCGCTGAGCGAGCGCCGTTTACGTTCGATCCGCTGTTTCATGCCGGCGCCTACTATGTTCAGGATGCCTCGTCGATGTTTATCACCCATGTGATAAGAAGCTTGGTCAAGCGGCCGGTTCGCTATCTCGATTTGTGCGCGGCACCGGGTGGAAAGACCACGGCCGCCGTCGCTGCCCTGCCGTCAGGCTCGCTGGTGGTGGCCAACGAGGTGATGCCGGCGCGTGCCCGCGTGCTCGCCGACAACGTAGTCAGGTGGGGCAGCGAGAATGTGATTGTCACCAGCGATATTCCCGCGCGTCTGGGACGGCTGGAGAATATGTTCGACGTGGTGGCCACCGATGTGCCGTGTAGCGGCGAGGGAATGATGCGCAAGGACGAACAGGCAGCGGCGCAGTGGTCGCCGCGCCTTGTGGAGGAGTGCGCCGAGCGTCAGCGCGCCATCATTGTCGACATCTGGCCGGCGCTGCATCCCGGCGGCTTGCTGATTTACAGCACTTGTACCTTCAACCGCGAGGAGAACGAGCGGATGGTGGAGTACCTGATTTCGGTCTTCGGTGCCGAACCTCTGGAGGTGCCGTGCGACGACAGCTGGAATATCACCTCTGGCATCGACGCCGCGTTCCCGTGCTATCGCTTCATGCCGCACCGCACCGAGGGCGAAGGATTGTTCATGGCGGTGCTTCGCAAGAGCGGTGACGCGCCGGCGGCGAGGTTGCGTCCCGTGAAAACCTCGGCCAGCGAATGCGCGCGATGGCTGCTTGACCCCGACACGCTGGCATTTGTCGACGGTCCCGACGGCATCACGCAGGCTGTGGCGCGCGACAGGGTGGGGGAGTATGCCCTGCTCACGTCGAAATGTCGAGTGCTGCAGGCCGGAGTGGCCGTGGCGCAGGCTAAAGGACGCAAAACGGTGCCGTGTCATGCGCTGGCGCTCGCCGCGCGGCTGCGTCGCGATGCTTTTCCTGTGGTCGACATCGATTATGCCTCGGCCGTTGCTTACCTGCGCGGCGAGACGCCGCGACTGCCCGATGCGCCCCGGGGCTACGTCCTGCTCACCTACCGTGACCAAGCGCTGGCGTTCGCCAACAATCTCGGTTCCCGTGTCAACAATCTCTATCCCAAGCCATTGCGCATCCTCTCCACCCACGCTCCGGCCACTCCTCCCGCAGTAATCTAAACAGGACTACATCGAGGACGAGGTTGCGAGCGACGTTGCGGGGCGAGTTGGTGAAGAACGCCCGCGTTGCGCGCCAGGTGTTCGGTTCGGCCACGGATGTGGGGACCGTTCGCGGCATACTGGACAGCATGCTGAACTTCCTGGAGCGTCTGCTTGACGGCGTGAAGAAGGTTGTTCCGGGCTGGCGTGCCGAGGTGAAGATGCTTGAGGACCTTCGCGACGAGTTGCGGAAGATGTTCGAGGAGGTGAGCGGCGCCGAGGGCCGCGACGCAGCCGCGGCACGGGAGACGGGCGAGGAGAGGACGTCGGTTATTGAGGACAGCCAGGGCAATCCAATCGACGACAAAGGCAAATTGATTGTAGACAAAATCGAAAGCATCGACGAACTTTCGGACGACGACTTCACCGCCCCGAAGCGAAGCGTTGAATTACCGAACTTGCCATCTAATGTCGATGCAGCCATTGGGGCTAATGGCAAACCTGTGATTATCAAGAGAAATATATTTAGCAGGAACGCAATAGCACACAGCGATTTAACCCCAAGTCAAAGCCGTGATATTCTGCGTTCCGCCCTATACAATGCAACTTTATATGGCCAGAACCGGAAAACGGTTAGACCATATAATTGGGTAGTGATAAATACAACTGATGAAAACGGGGACAACAGGCTTGTCCTTTTGGAGTAAGTAATACCAAAGACAACGTCGAAGTTGTGCATTGGCATTATATCGATAACAAGGCCCTGGAAACATTAAAAAGACAAGCCAAGCGTGAGGGCGGCCAGCTCCTCATTCTGCCTTCCGATAACTCGGAAGAGGCTGGTGGCCTTTCCAGCCGTACGCTTGAATCGTCTTCCGCTGGCAAAGGTACAACAAATTCCGCAACCGACCAAATAAAATCGGAGGAAAATTTAAAAACCACCGACAATGGCGAGAAGAGGCGGTCGCTGTCGCGTGAGGCGAACGCACAGCGCTTAGACAAGGCGACATGGAGAAGGCGCAGCGCATGGTTGCCGACGGAGCTGGGAGTGTGGTACGGGATGTATGGTAGAGACAATGGAAAAACGAGAAAATCGGGAGTGTTGTTTCCGATTTTCTCGCTTTTTGGTCTCAAGTGAGACCAGAGACAAGCGGTGAATTCATTTTTTTTGGCTAAACTTTTGGAGGGTTGCGAAACATTAGCTACCTTTGTGGGTTATTTCCGTCACACACTACAATAGAGTATTTACGAGATGGCATCACAACAGAATACACCCCGCGAACACTACGACGTCGTAATCGTGGGCGGCGGCATCACCGGTGCCGGCACTGCCCGCGACTGCGCGATGCGCGGTTTGAAGACCCTTCTGGTTGAGCGTTTCGACTTCGCCAGCGGAGCCACGGGCCGCAACCACGGCCTGATGCACAGCGGTACGCGCTACGCCGTGACCGACAACGCCAGCGCTGCCGAATGTATGCAGGAGAACCTGATTTTGCGTCGCATAGCGCGGCACTGTGTTGAACTTACCGACGGCCTGTTCATCTCCCTGCCCGACGACGACCTGGAATATCAGGCTACACTCGTCGAGGCTTGTCACCGTGCCAAAATCCGCGCCGAGATTATCTCCCCCGAAGAGGCGAAGGCCATCGAGCCGGCTGTGAACCCCGACCTCATTGGCGCGGTGCGTGTCCCCGACTGCAGCATCGACCCGTTTATGCTTACCACCGCCAATATCATCGACGCACGCCGTCACGGCGCGCGCACCCTCACCTATCATGAGGTGGTGGATGTGGTGGTGGACGGCACACGCGTGGTGGGTGTGACCCTTCGCGACAACAACACCGGCGAGAAACGCACGATTCATTGCGACCTGCTCATCAACGCCGCCGGAATCTGGGGCACATTTGTGGCTCGCATGGCTGGAGTTCATCTGGGAATGCTCCCTGCCAAGGGTGCGCTGTTGATTTTCAGCCAGAAAGTCAACAACATGGTGATCAACCGCTGCCGCCTGCCGTCGAACGGCGACATTCTTGTGCCCGCCGACACGGTGTGTATCCTCGGCACCACCAGCAACCGCGTGCCACTCGACACCATCGACAACATGCATGTCACGCCGCAGGAAATCGACATCCTGCTCAGTAACGGCTCCAATCTCGTGCCACGACTCAAGACGGCCCGCATCCTGCGCGCCTACGCCGGAGTGCGTCCACTCGTTACCGATGCCGACGACCCTACGGGCCGCAGCATCAGCCGCGGCATAGTGCTTATCGACCACGCCCAGCGCGACGGCGTCGAGGGATTCATCACCGTCACCGGCGGCAAGATGATGACCTACCGTCTCATGGCCGAGAAAGCCACTACGCTGGCATGCGAGAAACTGGGACGAGCCAATATCAAGTGTACCACTGCCGCTGTTCCGCTTCCCGGTAGCGACGTCGCAAGCGACAACGACAACTTCCACAGTTACGTCTTCTCGGCAAACAAGGCGGCACAGGAGCGACATGGCTCGCTCACCGCCGAAATCAGTGAGGCCTCCGATATGGAGAACCGCCTGGTGTGCGAGTGCGAACACGTTACTGTGGGTGAGGTGAACTTCGCGGTCGAGAAACTCGGTGTTGCCAACCTCACCAACTTGCGTCGACGCACTCGTGTGGGAATGGGTCCGTGTCAAGGCAAGGTGTGCGCCCTGCGTGCCGCCTCCCTGCTGTGCCACGCCGGTATCAACTACCGCGACTCCATATCCGACCTCGCACAGTTTATGAACGAGCGCTGGCAGGGACTTCGTCCTGTGGCTTGGGGCTCGACACTGAGCGAGGCGCAGACCACCTCGCTGGTTTACGGCGGCCTGTGCGGCATCAACCAACAAGACATCGCTATACCCACATCACCTAATTATCATTGACAATGAACTACGATACTATAATAATAGGTGGAGGACTCAGCGGACTCACCGCGGGTATCACTCTCGCCAAAGCGGGAAAACGTGTGGCCATCCTCGCCAAGGGATTGAGCCGTCTGGCATTTAATTCCGGCTCGATTGACCTGTTGGGTTATGAACGCGACGGAAAAACGGTGACCCACCCGCTTGAGGCCATCGCCCGGCTCGATGACGAGCACCCCTATACCGTAATTAGCGGCAAGGCCGACATAGGAGCGCTTGCCGCCGAGGCCGCTTCGTTGTTCGGTGCGGCGCAGGTCAACGTAGTGGGCGACCATAGTGAGAACCACTTCCGTGTGACGCCTGTGGGCAAACTGCGTCCCACATGGCTCACGCTTGACGGTTTCTTCACCTCGGCCGACGAGACCCTGTCGTCACTGCCGTGGCGTAATGTCACCATAGTCAACATTAAAGGTTTCCTCGATTTCCCTATGGATTTTGTGGCGGGCAACCTCAGGCAACGCGGCCTGCGGTGCGATACACAGGAAATCACCTTCGACGAACTTGAGCACAGCCGCCAGAACAGCGTGCCTATGCGCACCACCTCGCTTGCCGCAGCACTGAACACCCGCAGCGCCATCGCCTCGCTCGCCGGACAAATCAACAGCGCGTCGGCAGGCAGCGAGGCCGTGTTTATTCCGGCGCTCGTGGGGTTGTCCGACGATCATGAGGTGTATTCTCTCATGGCGCTGGTCAACAAGCCGTTGCGCATGGTGGCCACTATGCCGCCAAGCGTGCCCGGCAGTCGCATTCACACTGCCCTGCGCAAGTATTTCATCTCGCTGGGCGGCACGTTCCTGCTCGGAAGCACCGTCAAGAGCGGTGTCATAAAGAACGGGAAAGTGATGGGAATCAGCGCCCGTAACATGCCCGACCAGGTGATTACCGCCGGAAACTACATCCTCGCAACGGGGTCGCTCAACAGCGGCGGCATCACCGCCAGCTACGAGAGGGTCTATGAGCCGGTGTTCGATCTCGACGTGAACACCACCAACAGCCGCGAGCATTGGAACCTGCCGTCGATGTACGACTTCCAGCCGTATATGGAATTCGGTTGTGTCACCGATGCCGACCTTCACGCCATCAAAGACGGAAAGCCCGTTGAAAACCTGCGCGTGATAGGGTCGTTGCTCGCCGGCAACAACTCGATGAAACTGGCCACCGAGGGCGGCGTGTCGATGATAACGGCCCTTCATGCGGCCCACTGCATACTTAGCGAAACAAAACAACAATGACATAACAAATTAACAAAACAATGGCAACTTATTTCGAAACAAAAGTAAAATATGAACGCACACTCGACACGGGTGCGCAGAAAACAGTAACCGAACCTTATCTCGTCGACGCCCTCTCTTTTACCGAGGCCGAAGCACGTATCATCGAACTCATGACACCCTTCGCCACGACGGGCGAACTCGCCGTCACCGCCGTGAAGCGCGTCAAACTCGACGACATCTTCTTCAACGACGGCGGCGACCGCTGGTACAAGGTGAAAATCAATATGATTACCATCGACGAGAAAACGGCGGCCGAGAAGCGTACCGCCAGTTTCTCGCTCGTGCAGGCAAGCAATTTCAAGGAGGCGCTCGACGTCTTCCTCCAGGGAATGAAAGATATCATGTTTGACTATGAGATAGCCTCGATAGTGGAGACACCGCTTATGGATGTCTACAAAGCCGATCTCTCACGAACCCTCGCCGATAAAGCCGCTGAATGATGATTGCGGAACGTATCAAGGAACTAACCAGCCAGCTGCCCTACGGCGTGCGGCTGGTAGCGGTGTCGAAATTCCACAGCCCGGAGCACATCATGCAGGCATATGACGCCGGACAACGGATTTTCGGCGAGAGCCGTGTGCAGGAAATGGTGGCGAAAGTGCCGCAACTGCCGTCCGACATCGAGTGGCACTTCATAGGACACTTGCAGAAGAACAAGGTGCGCCAGCTGATACCGCACGTGAAGATGATTCACAGTGTCGACTCAGTGGAACTATTGCGTCTCATCGACAAGGAGGCCGCGCGTATCGACCGTCAGGTGGAGGTGCTGCTCGAGATACATGTCGCGCAGGAGCAGGCCAAGAGCGGATTTCTGCCCGAGGAGGTGCTGCGCCTGGCTCGCGAGGGCGCTTTCTCTGGCTTGACCAATGTCACGGTAAGAGGCTTGATGACGATGGCCACCTTCACCGACGACATGGCGCAGGTAGGCCGCGAGTTTGCGCTGGCCCACGACACCTATGTCGCGATGCGCGAAGCACTCGGTGCCGAGCGTTTCGACCAGCTGAGCATGGGCATGAGCGACGACTGGCCCGTGGCTCTCAAGCACGGCACGACGATGGTGCGAATAGGCACCACCATCTTCGGCCCTAGAGAATACTGATTGACAAATAACCGACACGAGGCTGCGTCACAGTCTCGTGTCGTTGTATTGTTGTGTCGTCAGTTATTGGTCGGTTTCCCGAATAATGAAGCCTATACCGTCCCAGGGCATCAGTTTGGCTTCGCCGCTGTTGGTGAAATCCTCTTCGTCGTAGAGATGCAGGCCGTCTACGTCAATTTCGATACGGTGCATGCAAGTCACGGGCTTGTCGTTCTCGTCGTTGCCGAAATTATGCCCGAAACTGCGCGCCACACTTTGCGTGAGCGTCTCGTCGAGAGTGAAAGTCTGCGTCGCTGGGTCGTAGTCGTAGAACGCGATGCGGGCGAAACAGTCGTTGCCAAACGACTCTTTCACGCCGAAGAGCGTGTGTCCGTTGTTCTTCTTCCAGCCGCGGAAACAGGCATATTCATGACCGTCGATGTCGGAGCTGCCCATGTCGAGCATATACGGCGGATTGTAGCGGAATAAGTCGTGCTGCGGGTCGTCGGGGTCCCACGGTATCGCTCGGTACTCATATTTGCCGGTTTCAGCGAAAGTGACGGCGTCATTGATATACGAGAGCGCCGACACCTGTCCTACAAACTGTCGGGAATATGCCGCCGCGAAGTCCCGTACCTCGACCTCCACGCCGATAGGCTTGGCCTTCAGCGATTTGGGCGCCCCGGCTGTGGCGCTTACGCCAATTGCTATTGATGCCAAAGCAATGAGAAGCGATAACTTTTTCATAATCAAGCGTTAGAAAGCCTTGAAGCTCATGTCGAGCGAGCGCACGCTGTGGGTCAACGCCCCCACTGAGATATAATCGACGCCGCACTCGCCGTAGTCGCGCAGGGTGTCGATGGTGATGCCGCCGCTCGACTCGGTCTCGACACGTCCGTCGATTATGGCCACGGCCTTGCGTGTGAGTTCGGGCGTGAAGTTGTCGAGCATGATGCGGTCCACGCCGCCGCAGTCGAGCGCCTGCTGCAACTCGTCGAGGTTGCGCACCTCAATCTCGATTTTCAGGTCCTTGCCATTGTCGCGACACCATTTCTGGGCCGCGTTGATGGCGTTGGCGATACCGCCGGCGAAGTCCACATGGTTGTCCTTTAGCAGAATCATGTCGAACAAGCCGATGCGGTGGTTGCAACCGCCGCCTATGCGAACCGCCTCTTTCTCCATCAACCGCATGCCGGGAGTGGTCTTGCGGGTGTCGAGCACCCGTGTCTTCAGGCCCTCGAGCCGCGCCTGGTAGCGTGCCGTGGTTGTGGCGATGCCGCTCATGCGCTGCATGATGTTGAGCATCAGGCGTTCTGTTTGCAGCAGAGACTGCACTCTGCCCTCCACAACAAAGGCAATGTCGCCGGGCTTGACGTGGGCGCCGTCCTCGATGTAGGTCGTCATCTTCAACTCGGGGTCGAATTTCTCGAACACGCGCCGTGCCATCTCCACACCGGCAATGATGCCTTCCTCTTTGATTATCAAGCGTGAACGTCCCATCTCGTCGTTGGGTATACAGCACAGTGTGGTGGCGTCGCCGTCGCCTATGTCCTCGGCAAAAGCCAGGTCAATCAGCCAGTCGATAAGTTCTTCTCTTGTTTTCATTGTGTTTTATGTTTTGTAGTTGATGTTTCAAGCCGCAAATTTACGATAAATATTACAAAATATAAAATGTAAATTGAAAAATGTGAGATTTAACACTGCAAAAAGTGTCGATTTTTGGAAAATAATTCCTAACTTTGTAGAGTGCCGTAGTGGGCTATCCCGCTCTTTTGCGTTGTACGGTGCTGATTTAGACCGATTTATAATGCGGAGTTTTTAATCAACAAATATAACGACTAAATGGAAACTAAGACAAAAAAGAAACAATGGGCAGCGATTATCATGATGTTCTTCCTCTTCGCGATGATCGCTTTCGTCACCAACTTGTGCAGCCCCATGGCTGTAATAGTGAAAAACCAGTTCAACGCTTCCAGTTTCGCTGCGCAGCTGGGTAATGCCGCCAACTTTATCGCCTATCTGGTGATGGGAATACCCAGCGGTATCCTGCTGAAGAAAATCGGTTACAAGAAAACGGCCTTGCTGGCCATCGCCATCGGTATACTGGGCGTATTCATCCAGTATATGAGCGGCTGGGACAGCATCGAGAGTTTCTGGGTGTATATCCTGGGCGCGTTTATTGCCGGCTTCTGCATGTGTATGCTCAACACCGTTGTCAACCCCATGCTCAACCTTATGGGTGGAGGTGGAAACAAGGGCAACCAGTTGGTGCAGTTCGGCGGGGTGTGCAACTCGTTGGCTGCCGTGGCCGTTACCATCATCATGGGATCGCTTATCGCCGATGCCGCTCACGCCGTAATCGACGACGCCACGCCGGCTCTGTGGATTGCGCTCATCGTCTTTGCAGTTGCATTCGTGGTGCTCGCCCTCACCAAAATCGAGGAGCCAGAGCAGGAGAAGGAAGAGCCCGCCGAAGAGAAGGGAAAGTACAGCGCGTTCTCGTTCCGACACTTCAAACTTGGTATCCTCGCCATCTTCCTGTATATGGGTCTCGAGGTCGGTCCTCCCACCTATGTCATGCAGTATCTCACATCCGACACTCAGGACGTGATCAACAAGAAGGAGCAGGTGCTCAAAGAGTATGAGGGCAAGCCGGCCGCTGATGCCGCAAAGGCGTATATGATGGTTACGACCAATGTCGACTCGATTTTGAATCTGAAAAAGGATGTCTATCCCGCCACAGCCGCCGGACGCGCCGACTCCATCGCAGTGGTTGACCTTGAGGAAGACCTTCAGAAAACCACGGAGATGATTGAGGACAAGGAACTCACGGCAACCATCGCAAAGGAGGCAGAGCCCGGAATCATGATGAACGCAACAATCGCAGGATGCATTGTCGCCGTCTACTGGTTCCTCATGCTTATCGGACGTCTGATAGGTGGTGTGATCGGTGCTCAGGTGAGCAGCCGCAAGCAAGTGACTATTTGCGCATCGGTAGCGTTGGTACTCGTGTTGCTCGGCATCCTGTTGCCAAAGGATATCACATTCCAGATGCCAGGTATCGACTGGGTACATATGAAGGTGGTATGGGGCACCACGCCCATCGGAATGGTGTTCCTAGTGCTTGTGGGATTATGCACCTCGGTGATGTGGGGCGGTATCTTCAACATGGCTGTCGAGGGGCTCGGCAAGTACACCAAAATCGCCTCGGGTGCGTTTATGACAATGGTGTTCGGATGCGGTATTCTCATTCCTCTGCAGGGTTGGGTGGCCGACATCTCGCATTCCTATATCACCAGCTTCGTTGTGGTGATCTTCTGCGCCGCCTACATCCTTTACTATGCGCTTCACGGCAGCAAGAATGTCAATAAAGACATACCTGTCGATTAATATTAAAGTCAAATAGACAATAAGTTCGATTATGAGAAAACTAACGATTTTGATATGCGTTTTGATGGCTGCTACTGCGGCTATGGCCCAGAGTAATCTGCGTTTCGGCGTGAGGGTGGGCAACGGCATCACCAACTTCTGGGGTAAGGATGCGCCGCACGGGGTGCAGGCCAACTATCAAGCCGGCGCATTCCTCGAGTACAGGGTTAGCAACGCTTTTTCAATCTCACCCGAGGTGCTGTTCTCCTCGCAAGGTGGCAAGTGTACTGTCTACTATGTGGGAGGCCCAATTTCGGAAGGTAAGCAGACTCATGCCACCAACTATATTACGGTGCCTGTAATGCTTAAGATTTATGCGATTCCGTCGTTGAGCGTCGACTTCGGTCCGCAAGTGGGTTTCAATGTCTACAGCAAGTATACCAGAAAGTTAGGCGACAAGAAGAATACCGTCGACATCAAGGACCGTACGAATAAGGTTGACATCGGTCTGGGTCTTGGTGCCACCTACTACATCGCCGACGACTATTTCCTCCAGTTGCGCTATACAATGGGATTGACCAAAGTTTTCAAAGACCCTTCCACCGCAGCGGGAGAGCCTATGACCAACTACTTCGACATTGGTGATGCCAAGAACAGCGTTCTGATGCTATCGGTAGGCTACCGATTCTGATACGAACGCCCGAAAGGCGGCTCTGATAATATAAATTCGGCTGTGCTTAAAAATTCTAAGCGCAGCCGAATTTATTGTGTCTTACTTAGCGGTCAACGTCGGTCGAGGATACGAAGGAAGTCGGTGGGGAAGGGGGTCTCGAAGCTGAGCAACTCGCCGGTTATGGGGTGGAAGAACTCCAGGCGGAACGCATGCAGACACATGCGGTTGATGGGGTCGTATTCGCTGCCGTACTTGCGGTCACCCACGATGGGATGGCCCAAGTCTTTCATGTGAACACGGATTTGGTTCTTTCGCCCGGTGTGCAGATGCAGTTCCATGAGCGATACGCGTCCGTTGGTCTCAAGCACCTTCCAGTCGGTGCTGGCCCACTTGCCGCCGTTGTTGGTCTGCGAACTGATTACCTTGAGCCAGGGCGTGTCGATGAGATAGCTTTCGTAATGTCCCTCTGGTTCGTCGAATACACCCTCAACAAGTGCCACATACCGTCGGTCCTGCACATATCCTTTCCAGTCGTGGATGAAGAGTTGCTGAGTCTCGATGGTCTTGGCATAGACCATCAAGCCTGAGGTGCGCGTGTCGAGGCGGTGCACCAGATGCGGATGGCACCGCTGGCGAGTCACGGTGAAATAGTCGTCGAGTAGCTGCTTCATGTTCAGGCTGTTGTGCCCGACGCCCACTGAGAGCACACCGTCGGACTTGTCGACAACAATAAGATGGTCATCCTCATATACCACGCCGAAGTACTGCCCCAGGTCATAATGCGGGTCGGCACCCGGATAGCGGCTTATCTCCACGAGCATACCGGGTTTGACGGCGAAGTCGTGACGTGTGACGGTGGTGCCGTCGACCCTCACGCCGTTGCCAGCCAGTATTGCCTTGGCCTTGTTACGGCTGATGCCGTCGAGGCATTTCATCACGTACTCGAGCAACGGCATATCGTCGCTCGATAGAAACGGTGAATATTTTGCCTTCGACCGCGGTACCATATGTGAACTGTTGTGTCGCACTCAATATTAGGTTATGAGTCAAAGATGTGGCGCAGACGGTTGAAGATGCGGGTTCGGGCCGATGGCGTGGGTTTCACGTTGGCCGACTTTGAGAGTTCGTCGAGATGGCGCCGGTCGTCCGACGAGAGTTTCTCAGGCACATAGACTGTGACGTTAACTAGAAGGTCGCCGTTGCCGTAAGCATTGACCTGCGGCAAACCCTTGCCCCGCAGTCGCAGCACCTTGCCGGGCTGCGTTCCGGGGTCGATGGTGAGCCTCACGCGTCCGTTGACGGTGGGCACCTCCACCTTTCCTCCGAGCGCTGCTGTCGGGAAGTCAATCATCAGGTTGTAAATCAAGTCGTTGCCGTTACGAATCAGTTCCTTGCTTTCTTCCTCTTCGATGACGATGAGCAGATCGCCCGGTACACCGCCTCCAGCGGCTTCGTTTCCTTTGCCTCGCATGGTGAGCACCATGCCTTCCTCAACACCCGCCGGGATGTTGATAGTGACCACGTCGTCCTGTCGAAGCAAACCCTGTCCATGGCAGTTGGGACACTTGTCCTTGATGATTTTTCCGCTGCCGCCGCAGGCCTGGCACACGCTCTGGGTCTGCATGCGTCCGAAGAGCGTCTGTTGCATGCGCACCTGCATTCCGCTGCCGCCGCAGGTGTGGCAGGTTTCGAGAGCCGTACCGCCTCGTGCTCCTGTGCCGTTGCAGTCGTGGCACGATACCATGCGCGGTATTTTGAGTTTTTTCTCGCATCCGTTGGCCACATCGTTCAGAGTCACCTTCACGCGCACTCGCAGGTCGGTGCCGCGGTTCACCCGCGCGCCACTGCGCGACGAGCGTCCACCGCCGAACATGTCACCGAAGCCGAATCCGCTGAACAGGTCGCCGAACTGCGAGAAGATGTCTTCCATCGACATTCCGCCGCCATAGCCGCCGCTTTCTGCTCCGGCGAAGCCGAACTGGTCGTAGCGTTGCCGCTTTTCGGGGTTGGACAGCACATCATAAGCCTCGGCGGCCTCTTTGAACTTCTCTTCGGCCTCCTTTTTCTCGGCGTCGCTTTTCCCTTGCTGACGGTCGGGGTGATATTTGATGGCGAGTTTGCGATAAGCTTTCTTCAGCTCATCGGCCGATGCATTCTTCTGCACTCCCAATACCTCGTAGTAGTCTCTCTTTTCCATCTTCGCTTTACAGTGTCAAAAATAATCAGGCGCCCACCACCACCTTGGCGTGTCGCAGCACCTTGTCGTTAATCTTGTAGCCTTTCATCACCGTGTCGATTACACGGCCTTTTTTCGTCTCGTCCTCTACGGGGAATGTGGTCACGGCCTCATGCACGTCGGTGTCGAACATCTCGCCGGTTGACTCGATGGGCTCCACGTTCTGCTGCTTGAGATATTTCACGAATTTATTGTAAATCAGCTCGACACCTTCCTTGAGGCTGTCGATGTCTCCTCCCTTGGCGATGGCCTCGAGTGCGCGCTCGAAGTCGTCGACAACCGGAAGCAACTGCTCCATGGCTCGGGCGGAGCCGTTCTTGATAAGTTCAGCCTTTTCCTGTAGCGTGCGCTTGCGGTAGTTGTCGAAGTCGGCCATCAGCAACAGATAGTCGTGCTGCTTCTGCTCGAGCAACTGCTCGGTCGATGGCTCCGGTGTCTCCTGGGCGTAGACGGGTCCTTGTTCGTCGTCGGTATCGACCTCCACTTGCGGCTGTTCCTCAATAGGTTGCTCGGCCTGCTGCTTCAGCTGGTCGTCATCCACTTGTTCGCTGATATTTTTCTTGTTTTTCTTGCTCATGATTGTTGTTATTAATTTTCATGGGCTACCATAGCAAAAATAATGCCAACGCCACCTTTATTATAGAGCGCTGACAAAATCGCACTCGGCGGCGGTGATGCCGCGCATCGCTTCTGCCACATTGACACTCGGGCAAATGGCGAACAACGAAGAGCCAGAACCGCTCATCGCGGCATACTCGGCTCCGGCATCGAGCATTCGCTCCTTTATGCGAGCCAACTCGGGATGCAGTGCGAACACGCTCGGCTCGAAGTCGTTCTTAACGCGTCCCTGCCACTGCGATACCGGCAGGAGCACGTCGCAGGCGAGGTCGGTATCTGCCGCTGCGGGCTTAACACCTGCATAAGCCTGTGCCGTAGGCACAAAGACCGGCGGCTTCACCAGATATAGCCATTTTCCTGACAGGTCGAGTTCTACGGGTGTGAACTGGTCGCCGATGCCGGTGGCGAGCATCGGGCGGTTGTAGACGAAAAACGGGCAGTCGGCACCGAGTGTGGCGGCCATAGCCGCCAATGTGGCGTTGTCGAGTCCCAGTTCAAACATCTCGTTGAGCATCAGCAGTGTGAACGTGGCGTCGCTGGAACCTCCACCCAGTCCGGCGCCGTGCGGGATGACCTTCGTGAGATGAATATCCAGTTCGGGCACGCCGTATTGCCTTTGCATCAGCCGTGCCGCTTTCATCACAAGGTTTTTCTCGGGTTCGCACTCTACCGGTATGCCATATGTGGCAAGAGTGGTGGTTTCGCCCTTGACTGCCGGCACAATCTCCAGCACGTCGGTCACAGCTACCGGCAGGAACACGGTCTCTATATTATGATAACCGTCGGGCCGACGTTCGGTGACGTTCAGCCCGAGGTTAATCTTTGCATTGGGAAATGTAATCATTGTTAGTTCTATCTCAGTACAGGGAAAGTAGACACGGTGCCGTCGTAATACACTTTCACGAAGTAGGTGCCATGCTCCACTTTGGTCATATTGATGTAGTTGCCGCCATGACGCACCAGCACGCGTCCGTTGGCGTCGACCAGTTCGATGCCGTCGATGGGACCGTCGGCCGAGGCCACAGCATAGTCGGCACCGGGCGCATAGCGTAACTGCACACTTTGATTGTTGCTGCTGTTGGTCAAGATGTAGGAGTACACGGCACCCACATCGCCCACATTCACCTGGCCGTCGATGTTCACATCGGCGTTCAGCGGTGTAGTCGGATCGAGAATCACGCTGTAGACAGCAGCCACGTCGCCCACGTTCACGTTTCCGTCACGGTTGACATCGGCGATGACTGCCGGTGTCTCGCTCTTGGCTTTCACCATGTTGTCGATACGTATGGTGCCGGTCTCGCCCAGCGGCATGTCGCCGCGAGTGAATGTCACACCCTTCAGTGTTCCGGCGGTGAGTTCCTTGGTGTCGGCCTGCATATAACGCCAGCCGTGGAAGTCAATTACGCCCAGCGGCACGCTAACCTCGGTGCCGCCGTCGATAAACACGGCCTCAACAGTGTTGAAACTCAGGTCGCCGAAGAGGTACAACCCCACGGCGTTGTCAGCGCCGAAGGCCTCGTCGCCGACGGTAGGCAGCGCTACAGCGATTTTCTGGCCCTGCTCGGCGAAGGTGTACTTGAGTTGAAGCGATTTCGAGCCGAAGAGGCAGTCGGTGGCGGCGGTGAGCGTTGCCGTTGCGCCGTCGTCGGGTATAGCCTCTCCGTCGGTAACGGCTTCCGGCTCCACGACCGTTGCAAGTGGCTCGGTTTCCGGGTCTTGTGCGGCGTCGATAGCGGTGAATGTGTTCACGACAGGAGCGTCGAGGTATAGTCCGGTGGTGTCGCAGAACTCAGGGCTGAAACGCACGGTGTAAGTCTCGCCCACAGTGAGCGCCGAACTGGTGTTGAATCGTGCGTATCCGCAGGGGTCGCCGTTGTGGCTCACCTTGTAATTGCGTCGGTTTAGTGTGATGGAGTTGTTATGGCTGTCGGTGAGCGTCACCTTGTCGAAGATGTTCGATGTGGATAGCATCGAGTCGACACGGAGCTCCAGCACGCCGTTCTTGTAGTGGACGCGGTCGCCATCTTGCGGGAACACAGCCAGCACGTTGAGGTGGTTGCGCTCCTGAGTGTGGAACTGCATGGTGAACGGTTGCTCCATCGCCATGTCGCCGGCGTGCATGGCCGTTGCGTCGACGGTGACGGTGTAGAGAGTGTTGATTTCATACGAGTCGGTGGGAGTGAAAACCAAGCGGTAGTTGGTGTCCTCCCAGCGGAATGTGCCGTTCACGGCCGGCTCGATGTGGAACGCAGCCTCGGTTGAGGTTTTGTCCATATCCCAGTTGAAGTTGAGTACAATAGGGGTGTTGCAGGCCACGGGTGCGTCGCCCTCGGTCCAGACGGGACTGTAGCTCACCACCTCGGGCGCGGTGTTCCGTATGCGAGAGATGTCGAAGTTGGCATAGGTCATCATGTCGGGCTCAACGGTCACTTCGGCCGAGGCCTCGTAATGCTCCGGTCCTTGTACCACGATGCGATATTCGCCTGGAGCTATATTGCGGAATGAGTAGACACCGTTGAACAGATCGTCGGTTACCGTTCTTCTTACTTCTTCATCTTCAAAATAGAGCTTTACTGTGGCTCCGTTGACCGGCATACGGGTGTCGTCGCCGAACATCGCGAAAGAACCCTGACGCAGCATGCGGCTGTCGCGGATGCTGCCCACAATGCCGCCCATGCCGTTTCCGTCGTAGCCGAAGTAGTTGTCGACGGCCTTGCCAAGATTCCATGCTTCGAGCCAGCAGTAGTCATCGGTGAGCAGACGGTAGGCTTCAGGGATATAATCGTGGAACGACCCTTCGCTGAGCATCGACACCACTTTGTTGCCGCGCAACACGCCCAATCCCACCTTGTCGCCCCATTGAGGGTAGAACGTCCAGTCGCCGTAGATGCGGTAGTTGCCGGTCCACACTGTGGCTTGGTTGGTGATTAGTTGATCTTCAATCACTTGCGTGAGATGGTCGCTGCCGGCGATTTCGGGCTGTCCGGTGTAGCCTCGGTATAGTCCCAGCGGGTAGTTCATGCGGCTGGTGGTGCCGGTGGCGTTGCTGTGGATTGAGATGAAGATGTCGGCACCGCTGTTGTTGCTCAGTCGCACTATGGTCGACAACGGCAGGTCGTCGGCGGTGGTGTTCGTTGTTCGTGAGATGCTTACGCCATAGCCTTTCTGTCGTAACAACCCGTAGAGGGTGTTGCCTTTACGGAGATTGGAGTTCGACTCCCAGAATCCGGCGGTGTCGCCTTGTGCGAAGGGTGCTACCACCACGTTGCGGTCGTCGCTGTCGTGTCCGCCGTGTCCGGGATTGATGTATACACGCGCCTTTTCGGCCAGGGTGAACATTGTCGTTCCCGCTATCAGCATTGCCCCCGCGAGGGCGATGA
Organism: Sodaliphilus sp.; assembly: GCA_045112115.1. GTDB lineage: Bacteria > Bacteroidota > Bacteroidia > Bacteroidales > Muribaculaceae > Sodaliphilus. The sequence continues at coordinate 29,251 of JBGUHM010000022.1, forward strand.
CTTTGAGGTAATTCCTTGTTTTCATTGTTTTGGAGTGATTAGTGGGATTCGACATTATTCGGTGATTTCAAGTCTCATGAGTTGCAGGTTGCCGTCGATGGTGGTGTAGGCCACTCGACCTGCGGCGGCGCTCGGCTCCATGGTCATCGACGAAGGCTCGGTCAGCGCATGGCTGAAAGTGCCGTCGGCCTTGAGCAACAGCAGTTGTGACGAGGTGAACTGGTGCCCGTCGTCGGTGGCGTTCTGGACCACGAGGTAGTCGTTGTTGATCCACGACGGCATCTCGTAGCGGCCTAAAGAAGCGAGCAGGTTGCCCTCGAGGTCGACGACAAACACGCCCTTTCCGGCTGCCACGAAGGCCACTTTGTCGGCTGCGGGCGATAGCGACGCCCAGAGGTATCCCGCATGGCATTCCACGGGTGAGCATACCGTCTTTTTCGTGCCTCGCTCAATTATGAGCGACGACCCTTCGGTGTAGACCGTCACGCCCAAGTCGCGTGTGCTGCTGAAGGTCTTCTTATCTCCGGAGAGTGCCACACCGGTGATGCCGCGATGCGGTCGCACAGCGCCGTGCTGCGGCTCGAGCACCATCGTGCTTTGTCGTGTAGCCAGGTCGTAGCGGTGTCCCGAGCGGTAGACCAGACGGTCGGCACCCGTCTGTTGGGTGACATAGAACACACCGTCGTTGCGGTCCCACACGGCATCGACGCCGGCGCCGGGAGCATCGCTCACAAGCGTGATGTCGCCGCTGGCGATGTCGAGCAGGTTGAGGCCCGAGGCCTGCATATCGCTGAAGAGCACCTTGTCGCCGGTGCTGTTGAGCACTGGGAAGAACCCTGGAGTGCCGTCGGCCAGCCGGAGATGCTCCACAATCGTCACTTGCTGCGCCCCGAGAGTCGTGGCGACGCAGCAAGCCATTGCGAGGAGTAATGGTTTGATTCTCATAGGTGGTTGTATTTATCGGGTTTAATTGCTTATTCGTAGTTGTGAAGCATGCCGTCGGCTACGCTGGCAGCTACCTCGTCGCCCAAAGTGAGCGACACGATGGCCAGAGCGAAGTCGGTTGCGGCAGCTGGGCCACGGCCGGTAACCACATTGCCGTCGGTCACTACCATTTCGTCCATCCAGCGTGCGTCGCAGTCCTCATATTCCATCGACGGGTAGCATGTGGCGTCTTTGCCGTCGAGAATACCCAGCGGTGCGAACACCACCGAAGGCGAGGCGCAGATTGCGGCTATGGGTTTTCCGTCGTCGTTGCGGTCGACCAGCACTCGTGTCAACGCTTCGTTGGCTGCAAGATTGCTGGCTCCGGGCATGCCGCCTGGCAGTATCACCCATTGAGCGTCGGGCAGCAGCGATGCGTCAAAAGCCAAATTGGCCTCTACAGGCACACCATGCGCACCCGTGACGCGGGTGTCGGCGGTTATCGACATTGTGTATACCTCCATACCGGCGCGGCGCAGCACGTCGACAGTAGCCAGAGCTTCAATCTCCTCGAAGCCGTCGGCCATCATCACATAGTTCTTTGTTTCCATTGTGTCGTTATGTTTTTATTTATTAGGTTGTTGTCAAATGCGACCGCAAAGTTAATAAATATCCCCCAAACTACAAAATAATTAATAATTATTAATGAATCGTGCGTTGGGCTTTTTCTTGCGTAGAATTTAGCAATCAATCAAAAAATAATGTTTGCAAACACTAAAATTCGCCAAATTTCGTGAATGCAAACACTATTTTTTCCGTTTTCCCTTGGTTCGTTAGGTTGTCAATGCCATAGGCTTATAATGCCTCAGCACTGGACGCTCAGGAAGTGGTGGCCGTGGCAGGGGGTGACGGTGGCGTCGACAATCAGGTGGCGGGTCGCCATCTCGCCGAGGGTTGTCATGTCGTGGCTCACGAGCACTATGGTGGTGTCGTGCCGCAGGTTGTCGACAATGTCGTAGAAACGTTGCTGGAAGTGGCGGTCGATATAGCTCAGGGGCTCGTCCATCACAAGCACTTCGGGCCGAGTGACAAGGGCGCGTGCCAGCAGGGCGCGCTGCAACTGTCCTCCGGAAATCTCTCCTATGGCGTTGCCGGCCACCTCGTCAAGCCCAACAAGAGCGATTGCTTGCCCCACTTGCTCGCGCTCAGCGTCGCTATGCCGCCCGAAGGTGGTGTGCGACAGCCCCATCGCCACCACTTCGGCCACCGTGACAGGGAACCGCTGGTCAATCATGTTTTTCTGCGGCAGATAACCGAACGAGGGTGCGGGTGAGCAGTAGTCTATGCTGCCGAGTGTGGGTTTGATGAGTTTGAGCATCAGTCGCAGCAGCGTGGTCTTCCCTCCGCCGTTTCGTCCTGTGACTGCTACGAAATCCCCCTTGCTTATGGCGAGGTTGACATCGGTAAGCACCGTTTTCGCACCGAAGCGATGCGTGACATTTTCGAATGTTATCAGTGTTTTAGCTTGTGTCATAGTTTGTTGTGCCGCGACAGTGCTGTCGCCAGTTTTATCAGTTCTGAATCCCAGTTTTCACTCATGATATCGACTTCCACTGTCGACAGTCCGAGTTCTTGCGCCACTGCGCGTGCCTGTGCGCTGTCGACACCGCGCTGGAGCACCATCACGCGCGCGCCGCTTTGTTTGATGTCGTCAAGCACCTTGCGCAGTCGCGAGCCGCTCAGTTCGTGGCCGTCGTCCACTGCAATCTGGCGCAGGCCATAGTCGCGGGCGAAATAGGTGAATGCCGGATGCCACACCACGAACGCCGTGCCGCGAACGGGTCGCAGCAGGCCGGCAATCACTCGGTCTATGCTGTCGAGCGTAGCTGTAACGGCGTCGCCGTCAACTGCCAGCTCGGTGGCCATAATCAGCGCCATCGCCCGTATGTTGCGCACCGAGGTCCACACGTGCGGGTCGCGTTCGCGGCCGTGGTCGTGCTGATGTTCGGCGGTGGTGATGCCGATGCCGGTGTTCACTACGCGCAGCGATGGATTGTTGTCGTGTGCGCGCTCCACCACAGCTTGTTCGAATCCCAGGCTGTCGCCCGTGGTGAACAGCACCGAGCAGGCTGCTAGACGGCGCATCTGCTCCATCGTGGGCTCATAGGTTTCTGGGTCGCCGCCCGTGCCGAGCAGACACACCACCGGCGTGTTGCCTCCTGTCAGCCGTTCGGCCACCCAGCGCTGCGCGGGCACGGTCACCGCCACGCCTGCGCTGTCGCCGTCGGTGCGGCACGAAGCCAGCAACGCCGCTATCGCGAGCAATATGTAAACCCAAGTCTTCATTGTTTTGCGGACGCAAAACCTCAAAACGAGAACCCTTTCCAAAATGCGTTTTATTCGATAATCCAGTCGGTTAAAGTGGCGGTCTCGGTCGAAAAGTTCATGCCAATCACGGTGGTGGGATTATCGTTGGTCACGGCAAGGTCGTAATCCTTGTCGTGAATCTGCTTCAACGCCTCGGCACTGCTGCCATCGAGCTTAACCTCCATCAGATCGTTGCGGCCCTCGAAATAACTCTTGAGGGTAGAACACAGCAGCGACTTTCCGAAACGCCGCGGCCGAGAGAGGAACACATATTTGTAGCTGTGCGTCATCTCATAGATGAGAGCCGTCTTGTCGACATACTGGTATCCATTCTCGATGATTTCGCTGAAGGTCTGAATCCCGGCAGGGTATTTCTTGCGTTTGGTTTCCATATCGAATAACGTTCGTTTCAACCCGCAAAGTTATGAAATTACCCCGAACCCACCAAATATTAGCTGAAAAAACGAAAGGCCTTCTGCTCTGCATGAGAAAGACCGAATTGCCCGCAAAACGGTTTTTCCGGCGGTTTGTAAAGAAATTTTCGGTAGTAGTTATATCAGTTTGAAATCTTTTTTTTAATTTTGCGACCTATTTCAGTCAATAAATCCACGGTCATGGCAGAGCAACAGTACACGATAAACGCAGAACAGGAAGACCAGACAATCAACGACGCGTTTCAGAAACTGCTTGAGGGATACCTCAACAGCAACCACAGGAAGAAGGTCGAAATCATTGAGAAAGCGTTCAAGTTCGCCCGAAACGCCCATCAGGGTATACGTCGGCGCAGCGGTGAGCCGTATATCTTGCACCCGCTGGCCGTGGCCACCATCGTGAGCCAGGAAATAGGACTGGGCTCCACGTCAATCTGCTCGGCACTGCTGCACGACGTGGTCGAGGACACCGACTACACCGTCGAGGACATAGCCAACCTCTTCGGTGACAAGATAGCCGAAATAGTGGACGGGCTGACGAAGATCTCCGGCGGCATCTTCGGCGACAACGCCAGCGCGCAGGCCGAGAACTTCCGCAAACTGCTGTTGACGATGAGCAGCGACTGGCGCGTGATTCTCATCAAGATGGCCGACCGTCTGCACAACATGCGCACGCTCGACTCGATGCCTCCGGCCAAGCAGTTCAAGATTGCCGGAGAGACTTTGTATATCTACGCTCCGCTTGCGCACCGCCTGGGTCTGTTCGCCATCAAGACTGAACTCGAGGATCTCAGTTTCAAATATGAGCACCCCGACATCTACAAGACCATAGGCGAGCAAATTGAGCAGAGCGAGCAGCACCGTAACGACGTGTTCGAGCATTTCTCAGCGCCCATACGAGAGCGCCTCGACCGCCGCGGACTGAAATATGAGTTCCAGGCCCGCGTGAAGAGCCGCTACTCCATCTGGAAGAAGATGGAGACCAAGCACATCCCCTTCAGCGAGGTGTACGACCTCTATGCGGCGCGCATCGTGTTCCAATGTCCCAACGACCGAGACGAGAAACGTTGGTGCTGGAACATCTACAGCGACATCACCGACATCTACCGCCTGCACCCCGACCGCATCCGCGACTGGATAAGCACCCCGAAGGCCAACGGATACCGCGCCCTGCACATCACCGTGATGGGTCCTGACGGCAACTGGGTGGAGGTGCAGATTCGCTCCGAGAAAATGGACGAGATAGCCGAGCGAGGGTTCGCCGCGCACTGGAAATACAAAATCGGGGCCGACGAAGGCGAGGAGGAAAAGGAACTCAACGAATGGCTGAAGAACTTCGCCGACGTGCTGAAGAACCCGGAACCCAACGCGCTCGACTTCCTCGACACGGTGAAACTCAACCTCTTCGCACGCGAAATCTCGGTGTTCACGCCCAAGGGCGAGATCATCAGCATGCCCGTGGGGGCGAGTGTGCTCGACATGGCGTTCACGCTGCACACCCAAATAGGCACCCACTGCATCGCGGGCAAGGTGAACCACAAACTGGTGCCTTTGTCGCAGAAACTGCATAGCGGCGACCAGGTGGAAATCATCACCTCGCGCACACAGCGCCCGAAACCCGAATGGATGGACTATGTGGTGACCGCCAAGGGCAAGACGCGACTCAAGGCCGCTCTGCGCCACGACCGGCGCATGATCATAGGGCGTGGCGAGAAGAAGCTGATGGCCTTCCTCGAGGAAAACGGCATTGCCGCCAACAATGAGACGATGAGCCGTATACTCACCCACACTCAGGCCGCGAACAAGGAAGACCTTTACTATCTCATAGGCAACAATGTGATTGAGCCTACCATAGCGATGGCGAAAACCGGAAAGCCGCAGAACAGAAACATCTTCAGCCGTCTGCTCTCCAATCCCTTCTCCTCGGGAAAGAGCGAGAACAACGAACAGAAGTCCGCGCCCGCTGTCACCGAAACCGAACCCGGCAAGAAGCCCAAAATCAACACCAAGGAGGTATACGTACTCAAGACCGTTGACGGCAAGCAGAACTACAAGTTCGCCTCATGCTGCCGCCCGGTGCCGGGCGACGATGTGCTCGGATGGGTGAACGAGAAAAACGAGCTCATAGTCCACAAGATGGACTGCCCCACGGCCATGAAGCTCAAAAGCGGCTACGGTTCCCGCCTGGTGGAGACGCGGTGGGAGAACACTGGCGAGACCTTCCTTACCCGCATCCAGATTGACGGCATCGACCGCATGGGCGTGCTTCAGGAAATAATCCAGATCATCACCACCAACCTCACAATCGACATGAAGCGGCTCAACATCACATCGGACAACGGCGTGTTCCATGCCGACCTCGACGTGA
>JBGUHM010000023.1:0-17459 GCA_045112115.1 Sodaliphilus sp.
TCAGATCGCCATCACCATATTTAACAATGGAGTTTCAAGGCGGCGAACCCAGCCTTGAACCTGAATTGTTGCGTTATGGAATATGTCAGGCAGAGGAAATGAACAAAATCGAGCAGCGAAACATCAACTATGTTTTATGTACGAACTGTGTGAATCTCACAAGTGATGTTATGAGTATATGCAAGCAGTATAATGTGCTAATCTCAACATCATTGGATGGTCCTGATTTTCTTCACAATGCCAATCGCGGCAAGAAAGACAGTTATGAGAAAGTTGTCGAAGGAATAGAGAAGGCCAGAGCAGAGCTTGGTTTTGACCGCGTATCCGCATTGATGACCACAAGTGAAAAGGCTTTAGATTACCCTTGTGAGATTGTAGATGAGTATGTGCGATTAGGATTTAATAGCATTTTTTTGCGCGCATTAAATCCATATGGATTAGCTTCGACCAACCCAGACTGGAGCGACTACACCGTCCGTTTTATTTCTTTTTATAAAACCGCACTAGAGCATATAATCGAGTTGAACAAGCGTGGGATATTCTTCATTGAGGAGTTTGCGGCGATTATTCTAAGGAAGATGATAACTCCCCATACAACAGGTTTCGTGGACCTTCAATCGCCAGCCGGCATCATTAATTCAGTGTTGATCTATAATTACGATGGTTATGTATATGCCTCAGATGAATCCAGAATGCTTGCTGAGTTTGACGATTTCACATTCCGTTTGGGGCATGTGAATGATTCTTACGAAAGTATAGTATACGGAAAAGCAGCAAAGAATGCGGCTAAGTATTGGGCGAATGAAGCCCTTGCTGGATGCTCAGATTGTGGTTTGCGGGTCTATTGTGGTGCAGACCCGGTCCGAAACCACTCGACCCAGAACGATATGTACGGGCATCGTCCTACGTCTTTGTTTTGCCGTAAAAATAAGGCTATTATTGAATATATCATTTCACTAATCATCGAGCGCTACGATGATGTGATGCCGATATTTAAGAGTTGGCTACTATGAAGCAGCGAGAATTTGACATAGGTTCTAACGATAATACATTGTTTGTTACATCGCAATGTAATAATCGCTGCATTATGTGTTGCCAACCACCTTTGAAGGCAAATGACATAGATTCTCTTTTTAATGAGAATGTGTCCCGAGTTAGGACTGCGCCCAAAGGACTTCCAGTGTTAGGCATTACAGGTGGTGAGCCAACACTGTTGGGAGACAGACTTATTTCGCTTGTGTCATTGATACGAGAGCATTTGCCTGAGACAGAGATTCATATTTTAAGTAATGGCCGTGCATTTGAGGATGGCGAATATGCTACACGTCTTGCTGAAGCAGGCGGAGGCAAGTTAATCGTAGGTGTGCCATTCCACAGTGACTATTACAAGGATCATGATTTGATAGCTGGCTGCAAGGGAGCGTTCAATGAAACGATGATTGGTTTATATAACCTTACTGCAGCGGGAATATGCATTGAGTTGCGCATTGTAATGAATGCATTGAATTACAAGCGATTCTTGTCAATGGCGCAATACATCCATCGCAATCTGTCATTTGTCGATTGGATTGCATTCATGGGGATGGAGTATATAGGATATGCTGTTAAAAATCGAGAGAGAATTTGGATTGAGCCGATGAATTATATTTCAGAACTAACAGGCGCTGTAAAGTATCTGGCTGAGTGGAATTATGATGTTTGCATCTATAATATACCACTCTGCTTGCTTCCCGAAGAATGCCGTAAGTATGCCGTAAAGAGTATTTCCGACTGGAAAAACAACTATTTAAAAATATGCGAACGATGCAGCCTTAAACCCAATTGCTGCGGATTGTTTAGTACATCTATCAAGCCGTATGAGGGTATAAAAATTATGTAAATGTTATACATAAACAACATATGAATTTATCTAATTGAAAATACTTTAGATTACTTAAGTTCGTTAAACAGTTATGCAATACGTTTATTTATTTCTAATAATCGCACTTCTTATTTATGTTTTAGGAAAGGCCCTATTATATATAATAGGTGCTATTATAGCTATTATAATAGCGATATCAATTATTGTTTATTTGTATGAAAATATAATGAGATTTGCAAAGAAAAGGAAATCTTCACTTGTTATATCACACTCTTCGTTGGAACCAGGCCTTTTAGATAAGATCAATAGGTTTTACACTGAATTTAATAGGATTACAACTACTTTTGGGAAAGGAATTTTTCATGAAGAAAGAGTAACAAATATTTATAGTGATTTATTTAATGATGAACATCATCCCCAAAGAGATAAACTGTTAAAAGAAGCAATGTCAATAGGGGTTGTAGAAGATGTTATTATGAGCATAAATAAAGGTAATATTGTTGCGACTATAGATGATTCAACCCGTAAACTGGTTAATTTGGGATATGAAAAGCGTGAAGCAGAAGGACTGTTATATGGTTTGGCTAAATGCTATGGTTTATTAATAACTGATGATGGAGAGGTTGTTCAAGTTCAATCAGCACTTCATCATATTCATATAAAACTGAATAGCAAAAAATGGATTTTCTATTTATTGCCATTTATAGGATTATTAAGTATATTTTGGGTTACATATTTATATGAGGCAAGACAAATTTCTTTATTTTTAGTATATCTATACATATTTATTATTTACCTAATATCATTCGTATATAGCTGGTATCATTTCTATAGTCAAGGCGAGAGTGCATTTAATGGTGGCTTTTTTTCTGGTATTAATCTAGCAGGAATAATCTTCATATTGGCATCAGAGTGGATGTGTGAAGTATTTATGCGATTCTTTGGATTGGCAACTTCTTTAGACCAATCAACTCTAATATTTCCGATGTATGTAATAATATTAAATATACTGGGATTTATAGGAGGTTTTATTATATCAGGAACAGAAACAGAAAAGCAGCACAATTATACAACAATACTAAATCCTATATTATTCATTGCTATCATCACTGGCTTTGTTTTAAGTTTTATAGTTGCATTTGCATCTTATCATCTTGTGTCATGGTCAACTGAAATAAAAGATGCCATATCATCTTCAATCATTTACAGCAACCGGAAGGATGAGGTTAAATCATTGGAATGCAGTGGAATACAACTTGGCGGTGATGCGGAATTCAATTTGTTAAAACTGAGAGCATCAAATAGGTATTATTATAAAGACAATTATAGTTTATCCGAAGCGCTGAAGAATGGTTCGTTTTTGGAAGATAAAGATCTTTTCCCTTTTGACTCCATAATGTCAGTTGAAGATTGCAGTCCAGATTGGGATAGATTATATTTATGCGTGTGTGAGAATAAAATAATCGCCATAATATGTAAGCTAAAATCATCAACTTTTAATGAAATAATGTCTTTGTATATCAAGAAATATGGAGAACCAGAACACAAGCACTCACATATATCAATAGACTATGAAGATAAAAATCCATATAGGTGGAGGTTTAAGAACTGTCAGATTTTAATTAAAGGCGGAGGTCTTGTTTATAATGCTAATCCTCTTATATTTGATGAAACTGAGTATTCTGGCCTGCCTCAAAGAGCACCAATTAATGATGACAATAAGGACGTTTTCATATGTTATATAGATAATTCTTTTAAATCGATATTGTCGAAACGCGAAAAACGTCAAAAACAAATACAAGATAGTATCTTTAGGCAGCAAGAGGTTAAACGAAAGCGCGATGAGGCAATACGTAAAGAACAAAGAAAACAAGAAGTGCGAGATAGCATTCAAAGAGAGAAGCTAAGAATGGAACGTACTTTAAGACAGATTTAAAAATAGCAGGTGTGTTTTTGTGCTTATCTATTCTTGCTATTATGAAATACGACATAGACAATAACGATAATTATGGCAAAGTGTAAGTATTGTGGATTAAGCGCAGGGCTATTATCACATGCCCATAAGGAGTGTGAGGAAAAGCATCAGAAAGGTCTTGACCAGATGGAAAAGATTTTGCAGCAGTACTTTTCGGGTGTGCAGTCGGTGCAAAGCATGAGGCAAGCGATAGTGACCATGCGCAAGCCAGCATTCTTGAAGAAAGCCGACGTAGAGCAGGTTGCGATGAAAGTGCTTGAAGCGCATGGCGAGCAACTGCGACCGCCTTACAGTCAACAAACACTTGACAGAATCAATGATTTCATCAATGGTTTAAGCCTAGACAGACAATCTTTGAACGCAAGCGGTTGCCTTAACCGACTTGCTGAAAAGATATTGAAAGGCTATTTAGCAAGTTACTTTGTGAGTGGAACGCCAATAGCTACAATCCGAGGGCAAGAGCAACAACTCGACAGAGTGTTGCCAATTACTCAAGAGCAGAAGTTTGATGCGTATATGCACGTTCTCAACCGAGCATCGCATATCTTTTTGAGCAATGGATTGATAAGCGATAGCGAGCAACGGCAGATTGAGCAGTATGCTCAATCGCTCTCGCTGCCTCTCTACGACTTGCCAGTTCAATATCAGAATACCGACATTGAAAAGGTCAATCAAGCAATTATCATCAAGAACTTGCAACGAGGAATCTTGCCACAATGCAGCGTTGCATTGCCAGTATTGCTCAGCAAGAGCGAAGCTGTGCTGTGGGTGTATTCGGGGGTTACTTTTTATCAAGAAAAGATTGAACGAGAATACAAGCATAATGGTGGCGGCTTCAGTTTCAGAGTGATGAAAGGCGTTTACTACCGCACTAATAGCGGGCGTAGTAAACCCATCGAGCATAGCGTGATGAACAATGAAGGCGTTGGAAGCCTCATAATCACCAATAAAAATATTATATTTTATGCACAAACCAAGAGCGTAAAGGTACCATTCAAAAAGATTGTCGGTGTAACTCCTTACTCCGACGGGCTTGAAGTCCATAAGGACGGAAACGCAAAACGAATGGTATTCCAGGGGTTCGACAGTTGGTTTGTAATGAACATTCTAGCTTTTGTAAACGAATAACGACATCACTCCGGGAGCGCGGTTCTTCACACTCCAGCACTATGTAATCAAGCGCGGGCCATCGGTGGAGCCGCTCATCAAGCGGGAATATGCCGACAAACGGCCGGAGTGGGTGCTTGTCAACCGCGCGCACGACACACTGCCCATCGAGCCCGAGCTTCGCGCGGGCTATGAGCGAGTTGATACCGTGGAAATGCCTTCGTTCCTTGAACTCTATCACCGCCGCTGACGCAAAGCGTCTAGAATAGCCTCAGCGGTAGCGGCAGCGCAGTCGCTGTCGCCCAGTGTGGCCATCATAGCAGCGTATCCGTCGAGCATCGTCTGCCGCTTGTCGCCGTCATCGAGCAGCGGAGCGAGGTGTGCGTCGATGGAATCCTCGGTGCAGAGGTGCAGCAACAGTTCGGGAATCACCGGACTATCGGTGATGAGGTTTGGCAAAGTAACATATTTGCCGTGAATGAGTTTGGAGTAGAACTTGTAAACCAATTTGCTGCCGTTCATGCGGTAACAGGCCACCTGCGGCGTGCCGAGTACGGCCGTCTCGAGCGTCGCCGTGCCACTGGTCACCAGCGCCACGCGAGCATTGGCCACCAACTCCATCGTTTTGCCCTCGAGTAGTGACACCGCGTTGTCGCCCATCACGTCAGCGTAATACTCCCGCTCGATGGCCGGAGCACCTGCTACCACGGCCTGGTAGCCGTCGGCATGACGGCGTGCAGCGTCAAGCATCGCCGGCAGGTTGTCGCGTATCTCCTTGCGTCGCGAGCCGGGCAGGATGGCGATGATGCCGCGCGAGGGGTCGAGGTCGTGGGCGGCGACAAACTTCTCGCGCGAGTCGAAACTCTCACGGGCTTGAGCCACCTCTTTCACCGTTGGGTTACCCACATAGTCCACCTTGTAGTCGTGCTGGCGGTACCACTCCACCTCAAACGGCAGAATGGAGAACACGCGGTCCACATAGCGGCGGATGTCCTTCACGCGCCACTGTTTCCATGCCCACACCTTGGGCGAGATGAAGTAGTACACGGGGATGCCCCGCCGCGAGGCCCATTTGGCCATCTTCAGGTTGAACGACGGATAGTCGATGAGAATCAGCGCGTCGGGTCGGTCGGACTCAATCGACCGCTTGGCGCGACTCATAAACCCGAGGATTGAACGCAGATGTTTCACCACCTCGATAAAGCCCATGAAGGCCATGTCGCGGTAGTGGATAAGCGGTGAGGTGCCCGCTGCCACCGCCATTGCGTCGCCCCCGAGAAAAGTGAAGGTGGCGGCGCTGTCGACGTCGCGCAAAGCGGCAACGAGTTGCGCCCCGTGAAGGTCGCCGCTGGCTTCTCCTGCAATCAAAAAATACTTCATTCCACCCGCAAAAGTACAAAAAATCCTACAACTGCAACATAAAGAATGAAGAATTTCATTCACCGCGCCATGGTGAGGAAAAAACCAAAGAGAAAACTGTAACATTTCACTGTTGGGGTCGTATCTATTATTGTATGGCAAATGAAATCCTAACATCGACATTCACGCGCTTGAAATCAAGACTCCATAAGCTTTCGGCATTCATCACCGGTAATGATGACGATGCCGCCGATGTGCTTCAGGAAGCATTCTGCCGACTATGGGGGCGGCATTTTGTTTCGGAGGAGGAAGCTGCCGGCATAGCCTACGTGACCGTGCGCAACCTAAGCGTGGATGTAGTTCGGCGCCGCCTTCGAGCGCCAGAGGACTCACTCGACGATGCCTGTACCGTTGTCGACCCCATCGACATCGAAGAGCCGGAAGCACTCTATGCGGCCATCAAGGCAATAATTGAGAATGAGCTGAAAGACGACCAAAAGGAAATCATCAGAATGCGCGAGTTTCAAGGACTCACCGACGATGAGATTGCCCAGAGCAAGGGAATAGAGCCTGGCACGGTGAGGGTTCAACTAAGCCGCGCACGAAAGAAAGTGAGAGAAATCTACCGTAAGAAAGGAGGGAAAATATGAGCAATAAAAGCACCACACAGCCAAGACAAACATTATTGAGCCAACAACAACTGGAAACTCTCATCGAGAGTTACTTCGAAGGAGCCACCACGCCGTCGGACGAGAGGGAACTCCGATTGCAACTGGCCCACACACCTCATCGCAGCAACACGATAGACGAAGCTGCTGCTGTCATGTCGTACTTTGCCATGGCGTCGCGCCACAACCAGCAACGTCAACGCGCCCGTTCGCGACGCCGCATGCTGACGAGTGCGGCGGCAGTTGCTATGGCCCTGAGTGCAGGCACAGCCGCGGTAGCCATTCTGAGCCGCCCGACCGGCGAGTGCTACGCCTACGTGAACGGTAAGAGAGTGGATTCCGTTGAGGTTGTGCGCCACTTGATTGACGCTCAAACCGAGCCCTTCAGCCGTCTGCCGCTGGCCACCGACCCGAATCCAGTGACGACACAGTTGTCGGCTCTGCGCGAAGCCCTCGAAAACGACCAATAACCCAGTAGTACAACCCCATGATCATGATAAAGAGAATAGTTTCACTGATGTTACTTTTGACCGCGGTTGCCCTCCCCGCCGCGGCGCAGGCCGGACTGCGAATCAGCAAGGTTTTAGACGGCCGTTTCCGTAAGGCCCACAATGCGACCGAGATAGTTGTCACCGGCGAGAAAGCGCGAGAAATCGGACTCAAGGTGTACCACAGCCTCACTGTTAATGGCGACCAGAAAGCCGGTCGCCAAATCGAATCACTTGTGAACTCCGACGGCAAATAAGCCATCGACAAGGAAGTAGAATACCGCGACGGCCGCATCTTCTACGGATTCTACACCCTTAAGCCACTGTCAAATAAACGCCTTGACCCGCTCGTCAACCGCTTTGTACTTTACATGAACCAGAACCTACAGCGCCCGAAGCCGAAGGACGCGGTAATCTTGATTTATATGGAAAGCGAGCAAAACGGCAGCTATGTCAAGAGCCTGATCGGGAAATAGGCGTCAGAAGAGTTTGGACAGTTGGTCGACGGAGAGAGTGGCGAGAACGGCGTTGCCTTGAGGAGTGTAACGGTTGTTTTCGACACGCATCAATCGTGATACGAGCGAGCGCATCTCGTCGTCGGCAAGACGGTGATGACGCGGCAAAGCCGCCCGCTCGGCGATTGTCAGCGCTATGCGCCGGTAGATGTCTTCGCTGAGCGACGCACCACCCTGCTCCACCGATTCCAATACCTTGAGCAACAACTCTTTCACGTTTACGTCGCCCACACCTCCCGGAGTACCGTTGACCGACCAGTCGCCCGCACTAAGCCTACTTAGGTTGAAACCCAACTGAGCGAGCTGAGGTTCAATTTCGACCATAAGCGCATTCTGACCCGGAGAGAGATGCAACACCTCAGGGAACAACACGCTCTGGCTTGGCACCGGTGTCCCCTCGATGTGCCGCATATACTCATCGAAGAGAATGGTCAGGTGAGCTCTTCGCTGGTCGATCACCAACATACCGTCCTGAACGGGGGTAACGATGAAACTGTCGTCAATCTGCATGCAAGGCAGGTCGTCGGATAGTTCAGGAGTATTGTCGAATAGGGTAGCCTGAGTTGCGGTTTCAGGAGACATTGAAGCTGCCGCCGCCTCTTCGAGAGCACTGCGCCTGTTATTCTCGAAATTGCGATATAGATCCTCCCAGTTGGCGGGCACATCGTCGCGTCGCGGCACTTTCGCGCCCCCTCCCCCACTGGGGTTTGATTTTGCGAACGGGTTGTATCCCGGGTCGATGCCCATGGCCGGCGGGAGCACCGAGTCGTTGTTTGCCAACGGAATCACGGGAGCGTCGGCCATATCAAAATCTATTGACGGCACGAGGTTGTATCTTCCCAGCGCCTCCTTCACCGCAGCCGACAGAATCTGCCAAATCGGGAACTCGTTCTCGAACTTTATTTCGGTCTTGGTCGGGTGAATGTTCACATCGATGGTCTCAGGCTCTACGCTGAACACAAGGAAATAGTTGGGATGGCAGCCCTCGGGAATGAGTTGCTCGTAACATCCCGCTATAGCCTTGTGGAAATAGGGGTGACGCATATAACGGCCATTGACAAACAAGTATTGAAGCGCCCCTCGCTTACGAGCGTTCTCGGGTCGGCACACGAATCCGTTGATTTGCACAATCGAGGTGCTGGTCGAAACCGGAATCAACTGGTCGTCCATACCGTGTCCCCACAAAGCAGCCACACGCTGCTTGAGAGTTCCGGGCAAGAGATGATACAGTGCGTTGCCATTGTGAGATACCGTGAACTCCACCTCGTGGTTGATGAGCGCCAATTTCTCAAATTCCTTGACAATATTGCTCAGTTCCACTTGGTTGCTTTTGAGGAACTTACGTCGAGCCGGCACATTGTAGAACAAATCCCTAATCATGAAATTGCAACCCTCGGGACACACATCGGGTTCCTGCGACTCGCAATGCGAGCCACTGATTACCAGATGCGAGCCCAACGACGCACCTCGCGCAGTGGTGCGCAGTTCCACATGTGCTATAGCCGCTATCGAAGCCAGAGCCTCACCACGGAAGCCCATCGTACGTAGGCTGAAGAGGTCTTGTGCCTCAGTGATTTTGCTCGTACTATGACGCTCGAAAGCCAGACGAGCATCGGTGGGAGACATACCCACACCGTTGTCGATTACCTGAATGAGAGTTCGTCCGGCATCCTTGAGTACCAGCTGAATCGAAGAAGCCTTTGCATCGATGGCATTCTCCACCAATTCCTTAACCACCGAGGCCGGACGTTGAATCACTTCCCCGGCTGCAATCTGGTTAGCCACCGAATCGGGCAAAAGTCTGATTATATCACTCATGGCGAAACAGTTGAGTTCTGTCGTCGTCCCTGCGAATTCACAGCGGCGTCGAGTTGTTGCATAAGTTCGGGATCGGAAAAGAAGATTTCGTCGGGATAAGCCGGCCGCAGCTTAGCGAACCATCGGAATCCCGGGAGATAAAGATTGCTGCGTCGCAAGAGGAACAGCGGAGTCACACGCCCTGTTACCTCAGGCCACATCTTTATTTTATCGACCTCCTGTTTTTCGAGAAGGTCGATGGTGAGATGCGAACTCTCGGCGCTCACCTGCTTGTTGTAGGTCGAGTCCTTCTCCTGCGGGTAGAAGATTGTCTGCACATTACCGTCGACCTCGAGGTGTCGCAGTTCCTTGTTGACGAAATATGCCTTCATCTGCTTACCGCTCAACTGGTCGAAATAGGTGTCGCCCACCTCTTGTCCGAGAATTCCTCCCTGGGGCAGGGTCGCCCAATCGGCGCTCTCGTCGTTCATATGCACGTTGATTTCCTTCCCGAGAATCTGCTTGTTCTCGTTCCATATCACGGCACGGTTGTACAGATTCAGGATTGAATCGGCCTGGAAGAATATTGCCGAGTCGCAGAGGCCCTGAATATCCTTGCGGAAGAACTTCACATTCCCTACCGACCGCATCACTCGAAGCGAGTCACCATCGAGCCATGTGAACAGCGAGTCGCCGTGCATGTAGAGAGTGTCCTCTTTCGAGTACTCCCTGACGCGCGCGTTCCGTCCCGTTGCCATCGACATGTGAGTCCGTTCGTTGTGCTCCCCGTAGTCACCGTCGAGCATCACCTTGTGTTCCGGGTCTTCGAGCAACATACGTCCGCTGGCGTAACCCTTACCGTTACGCCGGTCGTAGTAGAGCGTGTCGCCAGTGAGCCATTTGCCGTCCTTGGCATGAACCCTCGAGCGCGAGAACAACCATCCGTCCTCACGGCTGGTGTTGTAGACACCACTGGAAGTCTGTATGCGGTCCCCGTCCTTCCCCACAATATCGGTATACTCGTCGATGGTGGCGATATGAGTGGCGGTGTTGTACATCAAGTGATTGGTGGTCATCTCGAACTTGGGATTACGGAGCCTCACGTCGGTCATAAACTCAGCGTTCTTGGTGTCGAGCTCATACTTGCCGTATTCGCTGGTAAGTACGTTGTTGCGTCCGTCGACGAGCGTTCCACCATTAAAATAATAGCCAATGTTGGAGCGCACCTCGTAGTCGAGGCTGTCGGTGGTGAGCGTCATGGTTCGGTTACGCATCCGCACGTTTCTGCGCAGCTCGGCCGTTTCCTGATCGCCGTAATAGTGCAGAATGTCGGCATCGACCTGTAGTGTGTCGCCCTGCCGCATGAGCACGTGCCCGAAGGCGTCGAGCGAGCTTGTGGCCGGATAGAAATAAGCGCTGTCGCAAGTCATGGTCATTCCTGCGCGGCTGAACTTCACATTACCTCTCAAGACCTGGAACTCCGTGCTCCTGGCCTCGTCCATTATAAGTTCGTCGCTGTTTTCGAGGAAGACCTTTCCGCGCTCCATACGGTTTGCGCTCGGAATCTGTGGCGTCAGTCGCTTGATTTTTCGTCCTGGTTTTGCGTTTTCCTTTGCCGCGACCACAGGTTGTTTGCGTTCGTTCCCCTCGGCCAAAGCGACAAAAGTAAAGGCCATGCACAACGCCACCACCGCCAGCCGTGTGGCCACGGCCAGCGGTGTAAGATGTGAGATATTGTGGGCCTTTCTCATTTTAGGGAGCCTCAACTTTTTGTCTTCAACCAGTCGTATTTAAAGTCGCAGTTACGCCATCCCTCTTCAATAAAGACATGGGTTTCCTTGATTTTGTCGATAACCCATTTGCTGATAATCTCCTCACGACGATGGTCCTCGTACAAGTCTTTCATCACTTGATAGTCCTCGGCGAGGTCGGCTCGGTGTCCGTCGACACGTCTCGAGAGCTTGACCATCACCACCTGCTGACGACCTGTAGAGGTGTTGAGCATGATGAACGGCTGAGAAATATCACCGGGCTGCATTGTTGCGACGACCTTACCAATCTCCTGTGGCAGGTCGGCCATCTCAAAGAGGGTGGTGTGAGTTTTAGAATTCATCATCAAGCCGTTGTTATTCTTTGAGTCCTTGTCCTGCGAGACGTAAAGGGCCGCCTGCTCGAAAGTCACCTTTTTGTCCATAATTTCGTTTCTGAGCGAGTCGAGCCGTTGGTGCGCCATAGTGATGTCGCTCTCGCTGACCTTCGGCCGAAGCAGGATGTGACGCGTGTTCACACGGTCGCCGCGGCGCTCTATGAGCTGAATGATATGGAAACCGGCCTCGGTCTCGACAATCTTCGACACGCGCTTGTTGTCGCTAAGGTTAAACGCTACCGCGGCATATTCCGGCAGAAGTTCGGCGCGTCCTTTGAAGCCGACCTCACCGCCTGAAGAACTCGACCCGTCCTCGCTGTGCAGAATAGCCAGAGTGGCGAAATCCATCTCACCGCTGTTCACCTTGTTTGAAAAATCACGGAGCTGAGCCTTCACCTCGTCGATTTTCTGCTGAGGCACCACCGGGTTGATTGAGACCATCTGCACCTCAACCTGCATAGGGATATACGGCAGAGAGTCCTTCGAAAGTCCGTTATAGAACTTACGCACATCGGCTGGCGTAGCCTTGATGTTTTTCGTAAGGTTCCGCTGCACCTCTTGAATCGCCATTTGGTCGCGCACGGTGTTCATCTGCCTCTCCCTGAGGTCACCCATGGTCATTCCGAAGTATTCCTCGAGTTTCTCTTTCGATCCGAGGTTGGCGATGAAATAGTTGATACGCGAGTCGACAGCCTGCTGTACCTGGCTGTTAGGAATGTCCACAGTGTCGATACGAGCCTGGTTGAGGAACAGTTTGTCGATAGCCATGCGCTCCGGTATTGCGCAATAAGGATTACCGCTGATGGGTATACGTTCGTTGACCATCAACTGATACTCTTCCTCAATGTCGCTTTTGAAGATGGGCTCGTCGCCTACGACCCACGCCACCTCTTCAGCTATGTTGTTCTGTCCGAGGGCGACAGCGTAGACCGCAGCAACGCCCAGAATAATCGCTAAATGTTTTATTTTCATTATCTTATCAAAAATAGTTCAATCAAATTGGCCGCGAGCAAATGCACTTGCGGTCTAATCAACTTGCAAAATTAGTAAAAACTTATGAGACGGGTATTGGGCATTGGCAAGATTTTTATTTTTTTAACGGGTGGTTGAAGCGCCTGCGGCGCTGATAAACGCTCGCTTTGCTCGCTGATAAAACGCGCTTCGCGCTGATAAAACGCGCCTTCGGCGCTGATAAATCGGCGGCTTTGCCGCCTGGGGAAGGGCTCGCTTTTGCGAGCGTGGGACAGTGGTTGTGACTATGTTCGTGACTATGTTGGTACACTGGTTGGTGCTCTTTGTGGGTTGGGGTAAGGTCTTTAAGGTTTTTAAGGTCTTTAAGAATTTTAAGGATGTTTGGGGGCATGTGGCGCATCTTCGAAGCGCTATTTTCTGAGTTGCTGGCACCAAGCTGCGCACCCCTTCGGGGTCGCTTGCATGGTGTTTTTCTAACAAGGCTGGCTCTTCGAGCCGCTTTTTTGGTGTCGGGACAGTGGTTGTGACTATGTTGGTGACTATGTTTGGGGCTGGGCATGGGGGCTGCAACGGTGTTGCAGCATAGGTGACGCTTTGTTGTGGGACAGTGGTCGAGTGCTCGGAGATCTCGGAGAACTCGAGTTCTCGGAGAACTCGGAGTTCTCAGAGGACTCGGAGATCTCGGAGGGGGCGGAGGGGGCGGCTTTGCCGCCTGGGACACTGGTTGTGACCATGTTCGTGACTATGTTCGTGACTATGTTGGGACAGTGGTGGGGGCATACTTTTTGGCTTTTTTTATTGGATGTTTTTGGTGCAAAGGTAGGGGTTGAGGGGGGCGGTAAGCAGTATTTATTTGGCTGGGTTGAAGTGGTGTGTGAAAAAACCTGCAAATTAGCGGGCTTTATTTTTCGTTGTTTGGGAGAAATGACTTACCTTTGCAGGCGAGTTGAAAGCGACTTGAGAATTATTGTCGCTTTTTTCTCTATGTTAACTAATTGATTTTTATTTAGATAAGAATGTTACAACGTATTCAATCGGTTTATCTGTTTCTCGCGGCGGTAGCAGTTGCGGTCTTCGCATTCATGCCTGCCGTGGTATCGGCCGCCGACGGCCACGCCCTCCTCACGGCTATTACACCCGACGCAGAGGGCATGTACCTCGTGCTGCTGTGCATGAGCGGCCTTATTTCGCTGCTTGCCTTAATCACCATCTTTAAATACAAGACGCTGAAGGCGCAGAAACGTCTGTGCAAGATCAACATCCTCTTGGTGATTGCGTTGCTTGTCTCGATAGGCATCATCACCTATGCCCAACCCGCATCGCTGCAGGCAGTACCGTCGTGGTTCAACCTGCTTCTGCTGGGCGCCATCGTATTATTCGCCTTAGCGCACCGAGGCATCAGTCACGACCTTAAGCTGTTGAGCGACAGTATCCGACTCCGATAAACCCCGACTGCTATGATTATCACGCTGATAATACTTTTTGTTATCGGATACTTGCTTATCGCGCTCGAACATCCGCTGAAAGTGAACAAAGCCACTTTCGCACTGATTATGTGCGGCGTGATGTGGAGCATCTATGCCCTGTCGACCAATAATCCAGAGGAGCTTGCCCACAAGATGCCGACCGTCCTTGGCGAGACTGCCGAGATTCTGTTCTTCCTCATCGGCGCCATGACAATTGTCGAGCATATCGACCGCTACGGAGGATTCTCGTTCATCACCGAGAAAATCAAGGCCGGAAACAAGCGTCAGCTAATGTGGATATTGTCGTTCGTGGCCTTCTTCATGTCGGCCGTTCTCGACAACATGACTACTACCATCATCATGGTGATGATGATACGCCGCATGATGCCCGACCAGAAAGAACGCTGGATATTTGCCGGAGTGATTGTGCTTGCGGCCAACGCCGGCGGCGCATGGTCGCCCATCGGCGACGTCACCACCATCATGCTATGGATGGCCGACAAGGTGACCACTGTGAGTTTGGTTGCCAACCTGTTGATTCCGAGCCTTGTGTCGATGATTGTCCCTGTCGCCATTGCCTCGCATTGGGTCAAGAAAGAGGCTGTAAGCCAGTTGCATCACAACCCCGACCACGGCCCGCAGCAAATCGCCACCGAGTTTCCTGGCGTTAGCCGTGCGATGCTCATCATGGGTGTGGCCGGCCTTCTGTTCGTGCCCATCTTCAAGTCGGTGACCCACCTGCCACCATACCTGGGCATGATGTTCTCATTGGGTATCATCTGGTGTTTCACCGAGATTGTTGTGAGCCGTTACCGCATCGACCCGAAGCTTGGCGGCCGTATTACACACGCCATGCGTCACATCGATATGAGCACGATACTCTTCTTCTTGGGCATCCTGATGAGTGTGTCGGTTCTTCAAGAGTCACACATCCTGTCGAACATAGCCACTGCGATGAACAACGGCATCCACGAACCCTACTCGATGGCTACGATCATCGGTGCGCTGTCGTCGATTGTGGACAACGTGCCACTCGTTGCGGCCTGTATCAAGATGTTCTCGAATATGGACCCGAACCTTACAGCCGACTACCTCGAATTCTTTAAAGAGGACGGCCTGTTCTGGCATCTGCTCACCTTCACCGCCGGAGTTGGCGGCAGTCTGCTGATTATCGGCTCGGCTGCCGGCGTTGTTGCGATGGGTATCGAGAAAATCCCGTTTTTCTGGTACGTGAAGAAGATTTCGTTCATCGCCCTGCTCGGCTACCTTGCCGGCATCGTGTGCATCTGGATTGAAGACCTCCTTCCGTTCCTTCATATCTAAAAACTGATGAATTACTCTATAATAGTAATTGGTGACGAACTGCTTATCGGTCAAGTCACCGATACCAACAGTGGTTGGATTGAGCGTGCGCTCACCCCCAGCGGGTGGAGCGCGCGTTATGTAAAAGTGATACACGACAACGCCGACGACATCACGCAAGCCATCGACGAGGCATTCACGTTGACACCGCTTGTGCTGCTTACCGGCGGCCTCGGCCCCACCCGTGACGATATCACCAAAGGCACATTGTGTCGCTACTTCGGCGGCGAGATGGTGCTCGATGAAGGCGTCAAGGCCCAGGTCGACGAGACATTCCGTCGTCGTGGCATCAAGATGAACCCACTCACGGCCAGCCAGGCCATGGTTCCGTCGTCGTGCACGGTTATCCCCAACGAGGTGGGCACCGCGCCGGTAATGTGGTTTGAGAAAGATGACAAGGTGTTGGTGTCGATGCCCGGCGTGCCCTTCGAGATGCAACACGCCATGAACCACTACGTTGTTGAGCGCGTCAACCGCCATTTCGGCGTAGGTCAAGCCATCGAGCACCGCACGACTATGGTTTTCGGAGTTCCTGAGAGCGAACTGGCGATGCGCCTCGAGCGCTTCGAGGACGAACTGCCCGACGACGCACATCTGGCCTATCTGCCCGACCAAGGCATCGTGAGACTTCGTCTCAGCGGCTACAACCTTTCCGACTTAGATGACAAACTCGACGAGACGCTTCATGGCACGATGCACTTCCGCGGCGACAAACCGCTGGCACTCATCGTAGGAGAACAACTGAAAGAACGCGGCCTCACATTGTCGACCGCCGAGAGCTGCACCGGCGGAAACATAGCTCACCGCCTAACGCTCATCGCCGGCAGCAGCGACTATTTCAAGGGTACAGTCGTGGCTTACGACAACAGCGTGAAACAGCGAGTGCTCGGGGTCGATGGCAATGACCTCGAAAGCCACGGGGCCGTGAGCCAACCGGTTGTGGAAGCCATGAGCAAAGGAGTGGCCAAGGTGATGAACACCGACTGCGCTGTTGCCACCTCGGGCATCGCCGGCCCCGGTGGCGCCACGCCGGACAAACCCGTTGGCACAGTATGGATTGCCGCCACCGTGGGCGACAAGACCGTAAGCCGATTGCTGCACCTGCCCGGCAACCGTGAACGGGTAATTGAGCGCGCCACAACCAACGCCCTTACCCTTCTGCTCGAAACGTTAGGATAAACGCCTCATGCCGACAGCGCCCTGACACGCTGCTCAAGCGTGGGGTGGCTGTAGGTCATCCTCACCACCAGCGGATGCGGTGTGAGATTCACCAGATTGTTGGCCGACAGTTTCTTCAGCCCGCTTATCAGCGCTTCGCTGTAGCCGAGCGACGCAGCGAAGCCGTCGGCACGGTATTCATATCGTCGGCTGAAATGGTTCTCGAGCGGGCCCAGTATCAAACCTATGGGCGAGAACAGCAGACCGAAAGCCGACAACGACAGAGCGAACGATACACGGTCGCCACCCAGAGCGTCACTCAGCTCCCGGCTGCCTGCCAGCAGCGAGAACACAAACAACATAAGCACCACCTTCACCACCTGCGCGGCAAGCAGTTTCAGCGTGTCGTGATGGCGGTAATGCCCCATCTCGTGGCACAGAACCGCCACAATCTCATCGGTGGTGAGTTGTTCGATAAGCGTGTCGTACAGCACGATGCGTTTTTTGACACCGAAACCAGTGAAATAAGCATTGGCGTGCGAGCTGCGTTTCGAGCCGTCGATCACATATATGTTCTTCAGTGAG
>JBGUHM010000024.1:0-29544 GCA_045112115.1 Sodaliphilus sp.
CTACCGCGAAATCATAAACCAGGAGAATCCTGGTATCGGCATCTTCGACACAAATGGCGACGGAGAGGTGAACGTGGCCGATGTGAGTGCCTTGTACCGGGTCATCATCGGACGATAAAGTATTAACTTGAAAACTATTGACTAAATATAAAAATTACAACTATGGAGAAAAAACTATTACTTGCAGCAATGGTGGGCGTGATGGCACTGCTGCCGCGTGCAGGCTGGGCCTACCCGACCTATCACGAGAACTACCACGATTTCGAGGGCGAGAACGGGCTGTGGTACGTCATCAACGACGACAAGACGACGGTGCGCGTCACCTACCGCGAGCCGTTCCAGCTCAATTACACTCCCAACGAATTAATCTATTACAAGACAGTCATTCCCGAGACGGTGGAGCACGACGGCGTGACGTACACCGTGACCGCCATCGGCGACAAGGCCTTCCAAAACTGCGTGCTGATGACCGAATGTGAGATTCCGTCCACTGTGACCAGCATCGGAAAATCGGCCTTCTACCGTTGCGACCACTTGAAGAGTATCACCATACCGCCGTCAGTGACCAGTGTGGGTAGATGGACATTCGACACTTGCTGTAAACTGGAGTCTGTTGACCTCCCGGGTTCAATTGGCGTGATACCCTTTGGTATGTTTACCGAATGTATGTCTTTGAAAAGCATCGTCATCCCAGAGGGTATTAAAACAATTGAGACAGTAGCGTTTGACTGTTGTACCAGCCTTGAGACTGTAGTAATACCGTCAACGCTCGACAGCATCAACTATGATGCATTTGATAGCTCTGATCTGAAGCACATCCAGTTCATTGTCAACAAACCCACGCCACCGGTGGCCGACAAGGACGCGTTCGTCAACTATGACGCCACGGTGTATGTGCCCGGCCAGGCGGTCGACGTGTACAAGGAGGCCGACAACTGGAGCCGCTTCGAGATCCTGCCCATCGGCGACGTGAACAGCGACGAGGCGGTGAACACCGGCGACGTGAGCGTCGTCTACGGCACCATCCTCGGCGGCGACACGCAGGGCTTCACCGACCTGAACTACGACGGCAACACCAACAGCGGCGACATCAGTCGCCTGTACCAGATCATCGTCGGCGAAGTGGACGCAGGCGGCGACGACAAGGTCATCACCAACGGCAGCAGTGGCAACAACCGCGCCCCGAGAAGGTGACGCGCACGACGTTGACATCCATCGGGGCGTTCACTCCGGGAACGACGGTGACCGTCTACTGCGCCCTTAATGCCGCGGAGCCCAGCATGAGCGCCCCGAAGAGATGAGCCGGAACTGCAAAACCCCACTCACGCAAATGAGAAATACGGTCATACTCATAATAGCTGCGACGGCAATGGCACTTGCGGCTTGCGGCGGAAAGCACGACGACCCGCGTCTGGCTAAAGCCGAGGCGTTGATGTGGAGCAACCCCGACAGCGCATTGGCGACGGCGCAGGCGGTCGACACGGCGTCGCTCGACGAGGCCGACCGCGCCTACCGCCAGCTACTGCTGGCCCAAGCGAGATACCGCTGCTACAAAACCACACTCGCCGACACGCTCCTTGCCGCCGATGCGGAGAGATACTACAGCTCTCGCCGTTGGCAGCGCGACAGCGTGTTGCGTGAGCGCTACACGCGCGCCCTGCTCTACCACGGCGCGATATACGAAGACCGCGACAGCGTGTTCACTGCCCTGCAGTACTACTACCGTGGCCTGGAGACGGCGGCCGAGAGCGACTGCCGCAACCGCGCCCAGCTACATCTGCGGCTGGCCACCGTCTACTGCGACAACCTTTCCGAGACACAGATACATCTCGAGCATTACCTCGCGGCGCTGCGCTACTACAAGCAGCTTGGCGACCGCCAGAAGCAGGCGGTATGCTACGCGAGCCTCGGCGCCAACTTGCGCGTGAGCGACCGTCCGGCGGCACTGGCGTATCTCGACAGCGCCATCGTCACGGCACGCACCGCGGGCGACAGCGTCAACTACGCCTTCGCCATGGAGAGCAAGGCTCGGGCGCACCTAATGGACTCGCTGCCGCGGCTGGCGAAGGACCAGTGTTTGGAATGTCTCGCGCGAGGCGTGGGAGGTGAGCAGTGTCTGCACACACTCGTCGAGGCGTATCTCCTGTTGGGGATGGAGGATTCGGCGAGGATGTACGCATCACGTATCGATTTGGACAGTCCGGCTCCGAACCGCAGTCTGCAGGTGCTACGCTACAAGACGCAGGCGCGGCTGGCGCGTTGCGCGGGAGACATGGAGCTATACCAACGTCTGACGCACCTCAAGGACCGGTATGTCGATTCTGTTGAGTGCAATCCGCATCTCGACAGCATCAACAATGTGGAACGGCAATATGCCATCAGCCTCGCCGACCATTACAGAAAGAAGTCGCAGCACCTCGAAACGGGGATGCATTGGATCCTGTATCTGGCGGCTATACTGCTGGCGGCTGGGTTCGCAATACTGTGGTGGCATAAGAAATGGAGCGACCGGCAATGGCGCGAGCTCGTGAATAGGCTCAACATGCAGCAAACGGCCGACGGACACGAAGAGCTGCTGCGTAGTCTCGAAGGCGAACACCAAGCCTTGCACGACGCCCTCGCCATGGTCATCGAGCACATGAAAGAATATTCCGATGTCAAGCCCACGATGAGGCGCAGCGACGAATTGCCCTCAAGAATCCAGCAGCAAGTGAAAGAGGACCGAAAACGAATAGAGGAACTGGAGCCGGCATTGCGAAAGGTGGTGTTCTTTTACTGTGACGACGAGGACTACGTGAGTGACGCGAAGATGGAACAGCTGCCAGTGAAATCGCGATTGATGCTAGAGCTGCGCAAACTCGGCTTCAGCTTCCCAGAAATCGCGGTGTGCCTTGACTACACCAGCCCCTCCAGCGTCCGCTCCCGCTACCACAAACTGATGTCGAAACCCGATTAAAAACACCTAAGTTACAATAAAAATATATACTTTTTGACAATCTCGAAAATTTAGCATATATTTGCAGTCGGGAAACCTAAAGTTCAGATTAAAACTTCACCACTATGAGAACAAAGGCTTTTAACATATTGTGTTTGATGCTTGTATGGCTTTGCCGTTCAGCAGTTTTGGCGCCGATTTCATTGTCGACGGCGGGCTTGTTCTCGTCATGGAACACCTCTACCACCAGCTGGTTGAGCGAGTTGTAGTAGCTGCGTCCCAGTCGCAGAGGGTAATGGCAGTTGCCGCGAGCAATGTTGTGCTCGATGCCAAGCGCCTGCGACACACGTTTGAACTCCTCGCGCTCGCTGTCGCGCTCAAGCACCACCAACGCCCGCTGCCGCCGCAGCTCCGCCACGGTATCGACCCTCTGCTGCTGCCCCATCGCCCTAACCGTCACTCAATAAAGTAATACTCTATGGTATCTCCTGGAATGGTGTCAAGGAACTGGTATGTAGTATCAAAATCCCACTCGTTTATATCGGCTCTTGGGATGAGATCAGCACCTTTATTTCCACCAATTAGGGTGACACCGCTCTGCTTTTGCTTTTTTTCTTTCTTCTTGCTGACGTTGTTGTAGAACACGGCTTTCGTGCTTGTTTCAAGGTTTTTCTTGTTCTCCTTCGCCAGTTTTCTCACTTTGCCGCTAAATTTCTTTTTAACAGCCCAACGCTTGCCTGCCGACTTGTCGACGATGACGAGCACACCGCCTTTCGGTATCTTGATTTCGGTGTTTTCGTCAAGATCTGAACCGGCTTTGACTTCGGTTCCCTGTTTTTTCAAGGTCACATTGCTGGCTTTCTCAACATGGAATGTTCGGGCCATCACAACCACAACTGCAGAGATGGCGAAAAATAGAATGATTAATGTGCATTTTTTCATTATAGTCGTGTTTTTTAGTTTGCAAAAATCGAGTTCTTAAGCCATGGCCAGGAGTATTTCGTGCTCAAGGCGGTGACGGCGGCTTTGTAGATATACCGGCTTTCCATCACCAGCACCACGGCGGTGAAGATAAACGTCAACATATAGTATCGCCCGTGCATAGTGGCATTGAGCATCAAAATAGTGAGTAGCATAAGAAGCGGCAGCAGCACGATGTTTGTCAGATAGCTCGACTTTATCCATTCGCGAAGGAAAATGACCCAAGGACGATTGTTCTGCGGCAACCATGACAACACCAGCGAAAGAAGCACTTCAAACACATAGCATACCACGAATGCAATCAGCATGTTGAGAATAAAGGGCACGTGCCACGGATAACTTTTGGTGTCGTGAAGTGTGGCCAAGCATACGGCATGCACCTCAACCCCTGACATATATGCTCTTTCTATCGGGACGCGGAAAGTATCACCGCCGGTAGAGGCGACACCTATCAGCACAATGCGGCCTTCAATGTCGTCGGCGTAGTCCTCAATCTTGTCGGACGGCACAACCTGCACATCGTAATTGTAATCGATAGTGAGCGGTTCCTTGGTCAGTTTCAGCCGCTGTTTTATGCCGTAGTGCTTATTCCACCTGTCGTTAAGCAAAGCGGCCATAGTCGAATCGCCGTTTTCCTGGATTGCGCGGAAGGTATGCACTGTACCGCCTTCAAGATCAAACATGATGTCACCGCTCGTCAACCCCAAACTATCGGCAAAGAATGATTTCACGACTTGTCCCTCGTCATCCATCATCTGCGCCAGAACCACAGGTGTTTGCATTTCTTGTAACACACCTTTCAGTTTCTCTTCAGTTTCCGCATCGCTTGAAGCGGGGAAGATGGCATCAAGACCCACTGCTATGGGACGCAGACTATCGAGTTGCTGCAATATGTCGGCCACATGATTTTTATTAGCCCTATAACCCAAGTCTATCACCACTATATCGTTGTTGACCGAAACACCTTCACGGTCTTCGTTGTAAAGGTTGTGAGAACCGGTAAGGGAACTGCTTGAAACGCTTTTAAGATATGGGTTGTTGGTACCGAGTAAGTCGAAGAGGGCGCCAACGAAGAAGGTCAGCACAAGTGCCAGCACCACGACGATGAGGTGGTCGCGGTGAAGGATATGTCGGAGCCATTTCTTCTTGATTGCCATAGCGTAAAAACGTTTCAACCTGCAAAAGTAGTGACATTTCCCCAATCCACCAAACTTTCGCTCCACAAACCGCTACACTCGCCAAAATTACTATCGCCAGGCCAAAACTCTGAGGTCTCTGAGTCCTCAGAGAACTCCGAGGTCTCCGAGTCTAATAACAAATCCTCCAACCACTGTCCCACCCCACACAAAAATCTCTAAAATTCGATGCCAAAAAATCCGCATATTTCACGCTTTTTCCTTATCTTTGCCGAAAATTTCAGCACTATGAGAAAGATATTACTGATGATAGCGGCGGCGCTGGTGGCGTGGCCGCATAGCGAAGCCTGCACGAGCATACTCGTGGGCAAGAACGCAAGCGCCGACGGTTCGGTGATGTGCACCTACAACATCGACTCCTGGGGCGCATGCCACAAGATGTACCGCCACGAGGCGGGCACACACGCACCGGGCACGATGCGCAAGATCTACGACCGTGACCAGCGCACTTACCACGGCCAGATTCCTGAGGCCCCAGTGACCTACCT
Organism: Sodaliphilus sp.; assembly: GCA_045112115.1. Classification (GTDB taxonomy): domain Bacteria; phylum Bacteroidota; class Bacteroidia; order Bacteroidales; family Muribaculaceae; genus Sodaliphilus. Next base: position 5,601 of record JBGUHM010000024.1, read on the forward strand.
CGTGAACGGCAACATCAACGAGTGGCAGGTGGCCATCGGCGAGACCACGTTCGACGGCCGCGAGGAACTAATCAACCGCAAGGGCGCCATCGACTACGGGTCGCTCATGGACCTCGGGCTGCAACGCTCGCGCACAGCGCGCGAAGCCATCGAGGTGATGACCACGCTGGCCGAGCGCTACGGCTACTGCAGCTCGGGAGAGTCGTTCACCGTGTGCGACCCCAACGAGGCCTGGCTGCTGGAGATGATCGGGTGCGGGCCCGGGACGAAGAGCGTGGTGTGGATGGCGGTGCGTGTGCCCGACAACGCCGTGCTCGCGCATGCCAACCAGAGCCGCATACGCCGCGTCGACCTGCGCGACACTGCCAACGTGAAGATGTCCAGCAACTGCATCAGCTTCGCACGACAGCGGGGGTATTTCAAGGGCAAAGACAGCGAGTTCAGCTTCTGCGACGCCTATAACCCGCCAACGTTCGGCGGACGGCGTCTGGGCGACTCCCGCGTGTGGGCCATCTACCGCCGGCTCACCACGGGCATGGACCGCTATCTGCCATACGTCGAAGGCATCAAGCCGCTCAAAGAGGTGGAGCCTCTGCCCATGTGGATTATACCCGACAAGAAACTCACTGTCAACGACGTAATTGAGTGTCTGCGCGACCGATACGAGGGCACGCAGTTCGCTATGGACGACGACCCCGGTGCGGGAATCTACGACAGTCCTTTCAGGCCGCAACCGCTACGATACGACGACGGTGGCGCCACCATGTTCAACGACAGGCCAGTGTCCACCGCACACACCGCATTCACCTTCGTCGCACAGCTGCGTTCGTTCATGCCGCGGGAAGTGGGAGGCGTGATCTGGTGGGGTAACGACGACAGCGGAATGGTGGCATATACGCCCGTCTACTGCTGCGCCAACCGCGTGCCGGCTTGCTACAACGTAGCCGAGGCCGACGCGTTCCACTTCAGCGAGAAAAGCGCCTACTGGGTGTGCAACTGGGTCAGCAACATGGTTTACCCGCGCTACAGCCTGCTATACCCTGAACTGAAGCAGGTGCGCGACTCGCTGCAGAACAGCTATTTCGTTCATCAGGCCGACATCGAGCGACGAGCAATGGCCTTGCTCGACTCCGACCGCAACGGTGCCATCGCTCTGCTGAGCGACTACGGCGACAACATGGGCGAACAGATGGTCAACCGTTGGCGCGAGATGGGATGGCACATGGTGGTCAAATACAACGACGGTGTGGTGCGCCAGGAAGAGAACGGTCATTACAAGCGCAACTCCAGCGGATTCCGACCGGTGCTCACGCGACCGGGAATGACACCCAAAGCACGACAACGAATTCACAAAGCTACAGGCAAACGCTTCGAACTGCCCAAGGAGGGTCATCTCGACGGCTCGTACATGTAGCCTCCATATCTCAACCCGAATCGCTTATTGTAATCGCTTGCGTTGCTTTTTTTGAGAAAGTTTTCCCCGAAACAGTGGCGGTTTGACGAATAATTCGTACCTTTGCCGCCGTTTTAGCTCAAAATCGGCCATTAGGCCGGTGTGGGTTAACAAAAGAATGAGATGGGGAAAAGTCATCTACATACAGTGGTAATCGTGGTACTGTCGACTTTGGCGGTACTGCTTGCTTTGCATTTCCTCACCTCTCTGGCCGGCGAGGAAAGCTCTATACGCGACATCGACATCCTGGCCGATATTAGAGGCGATTCCACCGCCACCGACTCGCTCAAAATGGACGCACTCGCTCGTAAGGACAACGCACACCTCCATGCCGACTCTTGCAAGGCCGGACTCGAGTGCATCAACGACATGAGCGGTGCCGAGAGTCAGGGTATGGAGAAGCTGTACCAGGCAATCGACAGCCTCAAGTCGCTCGGACGTCCCGTGAGAATCGCCGTGCTCGGCGACAGCTACATCGAAGGCGACATTCTCACCTCACATCTGCGGGAAAAGATGCAGAAGCGCTTCGGCGGATGCGGCGTGGGATATGTGCCTATGGTCGACCCCGTGGCAGGTTTCCGTACCACGGTAACACACCACAACGGCGGATGGACCCACCACCGAGCCAACGACTCGAAGAGCGGATACCAGTCGACCCATGCCAACATCTCAGGCCACTATTTCAACGGTGGCGCCGGGGCTTGGGTAGAACTCGAGGGCGTGCAGCGCGACATCGCCCTTCTCGACACCTGCCAGCAGTCGTCGTTCTATTTCATGGGCAACGGTACAGGTGAAGTTGTGGCGCAGGTGAACGACGGACCGGAACAGCGTTTCACACTCAACGGAACAGGGGGCGTAGGCGCTGTCACCGTCAAAGGCAACATCGGCAAAGTGAAATGGCGCGTCACAAGGCCTGGCGGGCTGATTTTCCTCGGTGTGTCGATGGACCCGGACCAAGGCGTGGTGGTCGACAATTTCTCGCTGCGGTCGTCGGCCGGTGTCCAGTTGAAGAGTGTTCCCGCCGACAACTGGCGCACTTTCGACCAGGTGCGTCGTTACGACCTCGTCGTGGTGATGTACGGGCTGAACGTGGCCGGAAAGCAACCCAGCAAGTTCGAGTCCTACCGAAACACCATGACCGAGGCCATCGAAACAATGAAACAGCAGATGCCCGAAACGGGGATTCTCGTCGTGGGCAGCTCCGACCGCGAGGAACGCTACGGCGGGGCTTACCGCACCTACCGCGGCGTGCTCAGCCTCATCAACGTGCAGCAACAGATGGCCTACGACACACACGTCGCTTTCTGGAACCTCTACACAGCGATGGGCGGTCAGGGCAGCATCGTAAGGATGGTGCAGAACAAAGAGGCCAACCTCGACTACACCCACATCAACTTCCGCGGCGGTCAACGCATCGCGGGGCTGATGTTCGATGCCATCGACTGGGGCTACACTTGCTACAATCTATAACACCTAATTATATATAAGATGATTTTGGCCAACATATTCCAACAGGTGTTCGAGGTTATGAAATACAACCCCGAACAGCCGCTCATCTTCTCCAGCGGCGCGTTCCTGTGGATGTTTGCCATCTTCATCATCATCTATGCCTCGCTGCGCGGAAAGACCACCGCACGGTTGCTCTTCGTGCTGGCATTCAGCTACTATTTCTACTACAAGAGCAGCGGATTCTATTTCTTCCTGCTCGCCGTGGTCACATGCAGCGACTTCCTGCTCGCCGGACTCATGGGACGCACCACCGACCGCCGGCGGCGAAAGTGGCTTGTAGTCATCAGCCTGCTGGTCGACCTGGGCCTGCTGGCCTACTTCAAGTACACCAACTTCCTGGGGCAGGTGCTCGCCGACCTCTCGCTGGTCAAGTTCCACGAGATGGACATCTTCCTGCCGGTGGGTATCTCGTTCTTCACGTTCCAGTCGCTGAGCTACACTATCGACGTCTACCGCGGGAAAATCAAACCGCTCGACAACCTGCTGGATTACGCCTTCTATGTGTCGTTCTTCCCGCAGCTGGTGGCAGGCCCTATCGTACGGGCCAGCGATTTCATTCCGCAGATCAGGAAACCGCTCAACGTCACACGCGAAATGCTCGGCATGGGGCTCTGGTTCATCATCATTGGTCTGTTCAAGAAAGCTGTCATCAGCGACTATATAAGCGCAAACTTCATCGACCGCGTGTTCGCCGACCCGACGCTCTACAGCGGTGTCGAGAACCTGCTGTCGCTCTACGGATATTCCGTACAGATCTACTGCGACTTCTCCGGCTACAGCGACATGGCTATCGGTCTGGCGCTGCTCATGGGCTTCAAGTTCAACATCAACTTCAACAGCCCTTACAAGTCGGCCAGTGTAACCGAGTTCTGGCGTCGATGGCACATATCGCTTTCCACTTGGCTGCGCGACTACATCTACATCTCGCTCGGCGGTAACCGGTGCGCAAAGTGGAGGCAGTACCTCAACCTGTTCATAACCATGTTCCTGGGCGGACTGTGGCACGGCGCGTCATGGAATTTCGTGATATGGGGCTCGATGCACGGTTTGGCGCTCATCGTCAACAAGGCTTGGAGCAGCTTCACACGGGGCATCGCATTCTTCCGCTCGAAGGGATGGAAGGTGTTCGCCATCCTGCTCACTTTCCACTTCCTGCTCTTCACGTGGGTGCTCTTCCGCAACAAGGAGTTCAGCGCTGCTGGCGACATGATGAACCAAATCTTCTTCAACTTCCACGGCGAACTGTTCTGGCAGGTGATTTCCGGATACTGGAAAGTGATGGCCCTCGTGGGTCTCGGTTTCGTGCTGCATTATCTGCCCGACCGTCTCGAGCAGCGAGCAAAACGAATGTTCATCAAGATGCCGGTGTGGTTCTACGTCGTCGCACTCGTGGTTCTCATCCTCGTCGTCAACCAGTTCAAGTCGGCCGACGTACAGCCATTCATCTACTTCCAGTTCTAAACCGCGAATACTACCCCGGCACACACCAGAACTACACCCTAACGGACTCATGGGTGAGCGCAAGAAAATATCCAACGGCCAGCTCAATCTTCAGCGAGTAATCATCAACGTCAGTGAACGCCCGATTCTCGTAGCCACCCTATATTTACGAGCCTTTCTTAAGTACGGTAATGTAACCATTTAAGATTTGACGCTCCGCATCCGTCGATGCGGTGGCGAGCAGGTCGACAATATCCTGCAGCAACTTGCCGACAGTCTCTGGCGAGATGGACTCCTTTTCTGTCTCGACACGGAACGCCGAGATGAGTGCTGATAATTGGTTGGTATCAATCATAAGATTGTGATTTTGCTGCATTGCTCTGCAAAAACTTGACAAGTGTGCCCCCAAAAGACACGTTGATAAGGAATATTTTCGTACCTTTGCAGAGTAATTAGAACGATAAATCAGGATTTGAACTGCGTAAATCGATAGAAGCAATTGATGCCGTTATAAAGAGTTTAATAAACAGTTAACAATATACACCATACTGAATATGGACATAACTCCCACATTCATAAACCGAGATGGAATGATAGCTGACCCCACCTATATTCAGTGGCTATCAGCAATCAAAAACCGCTTTCATCAGAGTCAAATAAAGGCCGCTGTTCGTGTTAATAGTGCGATGCTCGAATTCTATTGGAGCTTGGGACGCGACATTGTTGTCATGAAAGCCGAGAGCAATTGGGGAAGCGGATTCTTTAATCAACTAAGTCTTGACTTAAAAGAATTGTTTCCCAACCAGGCGGGCTTTTCCACAACAAATCTGAAATACATGAAGCGATGGTATGAGTTTTATAATCAGTCGGTTGAAATTCGTCAACGACTCATTGACGAATTTGAGACAAAGAATCGTCAGCAAGTCATTGACGAATTTGTGAAAGGAGAAGTCGGTGCTATTGAAATGCCACATTTGTTCGGCTTAATTCCATGGGGACAACACATTGATATCATTGCCAAGTGTAATACAGTCGAGGAAGCATTATTTTATATCAACATGACGATTGAGAATTCATGGTCAAGGCCAACATTAGAGCGACATATTTCGGCAAAACTCTTTGAATCACAAGGCAAAGCCATCACCAACTTTAACCGCGCATTGCCTCATCCTGAAGGGCAGGTAGCACAGGAAATTCTCAAAAGTCCTTATAACCTTGATTTCTTGTCTATGCGTCAAGGTTACGAGGAGAAAGAGCTTGAAGACGCACTCGTCAAGAACGTGACGCAGTTCCTGCTTGAACTTGGTAACGGCTTTGCTTATGTCGGACGGCAGAAAGAGCTGCGCATTGATGAGGAATCGGTATTTTTTCCCGACCTCATCTTCTATCATATTCCGCAAAAGCGATACGTTATCATTGAGTTGAAAGCGGTAAAGTTTATGCCAGAGTTTGCAGGAAAACTCAACTTCTATGTCACCGCAGCCGACAAGTTACTGCGCGGCATAGGTGACAACCCATCCGTGGGGCTGTTGATTTGCAAGACTGCCAAGAAAACTATCGTGGAATGGTCGTTGCAGGACATCAATAAACCATTAGGCGTAGCCACCTACCAACTGGAAGAGGTTGTTGACCGCACGGTGAATGAGATAGAGCAAAAGAAACGTGAGAATAAGAAAAAAAAAGAAGAATTGACGCATATATTGCCGGCTTCGCAATGAATAAGTTGTGCCATAAAGCGGTTGACAGATTGCAGCTAAACTTTTCATAAGATAAGTGCCATATTCATCGAGGATTGGACGCTCCGCGTCCGTCGATGCTGCGGCGAGCAGGTCGACAATATCCTGCAGCAGCTTGCCGACAGTCTCTGGCGAGATGGACTCCTTTTCTGTCTCGACACGGAACGCCGAGATTAATGCTGATAATTGGTTGGTATCAATCATAAGAATGTGATTCTGCTGCATTGCTCTGCAAAAATTGACAAGTTCGCCTCCAAAAGACACTATTATTAGGCAAAAAGTTGTATCTTTGCACATTGCAAAACCTAACAAACTACACAACTATGAAAAAATTTCTATTTCTCCTCTCGTTTGTGATGTTCGTGGCCCTGGCGCAGGCTCAGAGCATGAAAATGGTGGTCGACTCTCGCGGCAACGTGGTGGGACGATATATAAAGACCACGGGTAACAGCTATGAAATCGAGGTGCAGGACACAGGTCTCGTTCCTAAGCGAGGACACAAAGTGGTGACATTCAGCGCCGCTAACGGCCAAGGTGTCGTCTTCTACGCATACGGCCACACCGGTAACCTGAACGTGCGTCAACGACCCACTACCAAGTCGCCCGTAGTAACACAAATCATCGACCCGCAACCCGAAGGTTACGTGCCGGAGTGCCACGACTGCCTCGGGAAGGTCAACGGATGGTACAAAGTAAGAGTCAACGGCAAAGTGGGTTACGTTAGAGCCGACCTCGTCAACTGGGACGGAATGTGCACCTTCTGACGTTCCCGTTTTACAATTTTTCATGCCCGGTTGTTGCATTTCATAATAAAAACCGGGCATTTTGTCACATATTTGCCTAAAACTGTTGTGCGGTCTTCTATTTTATATTACCTTTGCCACAGAAAAACAAACAAACCGATTACGAACCTCAAAAAACAATTTCAAAATGAATTCCAACGACGAAACATTGTATCAAGCGATGGATGAAGGCAACACCAACTTGCCGCCACTGCCCATCGACGCACAACAAGAAACAATGCAACCCGAAACCGCTCAACGCAGCGGTGGTGCAAAAGCTGGCATCATAATAGGCTCTATTGCTGGGGGGCTCGCTCTCGGCGGTATCTCCTCTTGGGGAATCTATGAGCTCTATAACCACTACAACGGCTCTATTGCCGATATCGACACCGACGACGCCAATGCCGACGATGACGGACAGCTCGCTCAAGCAACTACCAACAATGTCACTCATGTGACCGAGGTTGAGCACATCGACCACATTCACCACCGCCCCGCTCAGCCAAGACCGAATATCGACAACGACCGCGACGGTTTCAACATAACCGACGACGATAACGGCGGTCGCGACGACGACGGTGGTGTGAGAACCACTCAAAACAACAGCGACCGTGGAGGTATCGACACCACCTTCGACATCAACGGACGCAACGCAACGCGTGTCGGCGGTAACACGGGCAGCACCGACACCAACCACAACGTCACTGGCGTTGAAGGCGACCAACTGGTGCAACTCGCCGAAACCGAAGTCAACGGACAGAACACAGTGGTGGGTATGCTGTACGATTCCAACGGCAATCGAGTCATGCTCGTCGACCAAGACCACGACGGCATCTTCGACTACCGCGCAACCGATGTCAACGGCGACGGTTCGTTCTCCGATGTCACCCAACTCGAGCAAGGCATGGACGCTGTCCACGTAGGTGAGTTCCAGCGCGAACTCGAAAACAACGGCATCCAACCCATGTACAGCTATAACGACAGCACCGGAAACGACACTGCCGGCGGAACAGAAACCGATTCTAAGAGCGACATCGAACTCGCCGGTATACAAGTGGTCAGAGGCGACGACGGCGGAGAAATCACCGTGGCTACCATGCGCATGGGTAGTCAGGAAGTGATGCTCGTCGACGCCGACAACGACGGTGTCTACGAATACTCCGTGAGAGACAGCAACCACGACGGTACCATCGACAACGACGAAATCGAACCGCTCCAGCAACCTATCGGCAGTGGACAAGTGTACGCGCTGCCCACCAGCGACGACTTCCAAGATCCCGACGGCATCTACGCTCAAAACACTAACGGCATGGACGACGAACAGATGAACATCTACCCGGAAGACCCCAATGACATCGACGACGGACAGATGAACATCTACCCGGAAGACCCCAACCTGATTGAAGTGGCCAACTCGCCAGAACAGCAGGAGGGCATCGTTTACGACGAAAACGGAAATGCCATCGGTGTCCTCACCAGCGAAGGAGTCATCTACGACGACCCCGCCATGAATGTAGGAAATCCGGCGGCAATAGCCCTCGGCAACGAACCGGTAATCGACCCCGAAACCGGACAAATAGTCGACAACAATCTTGTACAAGTTGACTACAACGATGACGCGGATATCGACCTTTATCCCGCCGATCCCGAGGACGACAACCTCGTCCAGGTTGACCAGAACATCGAGGTTGACGGCGGTTACGAGGCCGAAGCAATCGAAGTCGACTACCAGCCCGAGGCGCAATCGGAGCCGGAACCGGTAATGACCGACTATCAGCCGGAACCCACACCGGAGCCCGCAATGGACTACGTACCCGAGCCGGAACCCGACACCCACTTCGACGACGGCGGTGGCTACGAAGCACCCGATCCCGGCGACACTTTCGAGGTATAACTCCTCTAATTCATAAGCTATTTTTGAGAGCGATGCGACAGCATTCGCTCTCTTTTTTACTACATACTGAACAGCCCAAAACAGCACCATTTAATTCAGTATGAGAAATTTTTTTCTTAAAAACGTTGATTATTAGAGATATTGTTTATACCTTTGCGGCGGTTTTAACGAACGAAAGCGTGAAAAAGTGTAACGAATTGACGCTGCAGTTGAAAGGGCTACCACTTGGCAATCAAGAGATTAAGTCGACTCTTGAGGGTGCCTTTTTCGACGGCTCCGAGCCCTGCGAGGTGCGCTCGGCTAATGTCAATTTAGTGATAAAAGTGCAACATAACACGCCCGATATCATCGTCCTCGACATGGCCATCGATGGCGAATTGACTATCCCGTGCGACCGTTGCCTCGACGACATGACCCATCATGTCGACACCACTTACCACCTCAGCGTTAAGGCCGGAGAACGTCTCGACGACAGTCAAGACAACGTGCTCGAGGTGCCGTCCAGCTGGAAGGAACTCGACCTGACGCCCATCGTAAGGGACACAGTGCTGCTCACCATTCCCATCATGCACACGCATGACGACCCCGAGCAGTGCAACCCCGAGATGATGGCGACGCTGCTTAGCCACGAGGCACACGACGCCGACGGCGACAGCGACGACGCGACAGGCAACGAACACGACCCGCGATGGGACGCCTTGAGACAACTCACCGAGAAATAAAACAAAACAAAAACAACGAAATAAAACAGTAAAGTAAAATGGCACATCCTAAACGTAGACAATCGAAAACACGCACTGCAAAGCGCCGTACCCACGACGTGGCAGTTGCTCCAACCATCGCTCAATGCTCCAACTGTGGCGCATGGCACGTGTATCACACCGTATGCCCCGAATGCGGCTACTATCGCGGACGCAAAGTATTTGAGGACGAAGCTGCCCTCTAATCAACAGCGATTTTGAATCAGAAAAGACATCCTGAATATTGAACCGTTACGGCCGCCACGGCACGCTCGACGACCGATATTCAGGATTACACTTTTCTTAGCTAACCTCCCCACTCCACACAACACCAAACGACACACTATCAGCAAGTAAATATGCTTAATGCAAGAATCAAGGGCATAGCATCGTATGTGCCCGAATACATCCTCGACAACGAAGAACTCTCGCGGATGGTCGACACCACCGACGAGTGGATAACACAACGAGTAGGTATCAAAGAGCGTCGTATTCTCAAAGAGAACGCCGGCTCGTCGTTCCTCGGCATTCAGGCTGTGAACAAACTCATGAAAGAGACCGGAACACAACCCGAGGAAATCGACCTGCTCATTTGCCCAACAAGCAACCCCGACTACCGCTTCCCTTCCACCGCTTCGGTGATTATCGAAGGGTGCGGACTGCCCTGCCCGGGTTACGACATCCAGGCCGCTTGCGCCGGCTTCCTAATGGGTGCCTACGCCGCCAATGCCTACATCAAGTCAGGGCTTTACAAAAAGGTGATTGTGGTGAGCGCCGAGAAAATGTCGTCGATGACCGACTATCAGGACCGAGCAACATGCCCGCTTTTCGGCGACGCCGCCGGAGCAGCGCTCTTTGAGGCTACCGACGACGAAACCATAGGTATCATCGACGGTATCTTCCACGTCGACGGCAGCGGACTCAACCACCTCGTCTACAAGGCGGGCGGCAGCGCCAAGCCTGCATCTGTCGAGACTGTCGAGGCTCGCGAGCACTACGTCTATCAGGAAGGACGCGCTGTCTACCGCCACGCCGTAATCGACATGTACACCGCAGCACGCGACATCATGGAGCGCAACAACCTTACGGCCGACAATATCCAGTGGTTCATACCACACCAGGCCAACCTGCGCATCATCGAAGCCGTGGGACAGCGACTGAACATTCCCGACGAGAAAGTGCTCGTCAACATTCAGCACTACGGCAACACCAGCGCCGCCTCAATTCCTCTGTGCATGGACGAGTTCAAGCACAAGTTCAAGAAAGGCGACAAATTCGTGTTCTCGGCTTTCGGTGCCGGTTTCACCTGGGGTGCCTTGTACCTCGTCTGGGGATAAAACAGAGAAAAATAAGGGTTTTCGCTATTTTTTAAGCGAAAAATTTGGTGGGTTGAAAAAGTTGCCGTACCTTTGCACGGCAAAAACGAGACAGGAGCGTAGCCCAGTTGGTTTAGAGCGCCGCAGTCACATTGCGGAGGTCATCGGTTCGAGCCCGATCGTTCCTACTCACAACCCGAGCGGGGCGAGAGCAGTAAACACTGCTTTCGCCCCGCCGCTTCATAATAGTACTAACTGAATGTGGGTCCGGTAAGAAACACACCTCACCGGCCTAATGACCGATTTGGGTTTACATCTGCCGCTCAATGCGGGTGCTGTAAACAGCCACTGGGTCGGCACCCGTGGGGAAGCCCTCGTAATGCGCCGGCGCCCCGTTCTTCGGGAAGATGAGCACGTGAGGTATGCCGCTGATGCCCAGCAGACTGCCAATCTCAGGATTCTTCTCAGAGTCGATGCGGTAGAACTCCACACGGCCCTTGTACTTACGGGCCAGCTCGTCCATCACCGGCTCGAGTTTGCGGCAGTAGGTGCACCAATCGGCGCCGATGTCGACCACAACAACGCTCTTGCCGTCTCCCTTAATGCCGGGAAAGCGCTTCACAAACTCGTCGTAGGTCATTTCCTTTACCTTTCCTAAGTTGGCGCGCGGGGCGCGGGGGGCCGAGGGGGCTGGTGTGGTGACACGTGGCGTGCGATTGCCGCGGGAATTGCCGTTTCCGCCACGGCTGAACAACTGATTCAAAACATCACGGCCCACATCTTTCGATTGTGAATTCACGGCAGGCGGCACCATCAGTACGACAGCCGCCAACAAGACTAAGGTTTTAATTGTTTTCATAATGTTCGCTTGTTTTTAGTTAAAATTATCATTTGCTGGTACAAAATTACAAACGCAAGAGGGCGGGTTGCAAATCTCCCCCTGCATTTATGATGAAACACCAGGAAAAATGTATGAAATGCCGGCTATCCTGACTCAACGGGAACGGCCTAACAGGCGCTTGACAAACCGGTGAGCGCCACGCAGAACCGGCCATAGACGAGGGAAGCGCAGCAGGCGACGCAGCATCCGCTGCTTGCGTGGCATCGCGGCGGTATCGTAGGATGTGACAGTTCGGTACCACGGCTGCGACGTGTCGGGACGACTGACGAAAAATGCGAGGGCATCGACCTCAAGCTGACGAAGCGACGGCTCATGACGCTCAAGCAGGCCCCGCTCTTGCAGATGCCCGCGGAGGCATGCAAAGAATTCGGCCCACCGGGGTTGGTCAGAGAGTGCACCCGTGGCGGTAAGGCCTTCGGTGCAATGGTAATAGGTCACGACTATATCGTTGTCGACAGCGGCACGACTCATGCGGCGCGTGAGGCCCACGTTGAGAATGCGGTCCTCGTTGGGAAGACGTTTGTCCGACGGCGGGAAAACGTCGTCGGCCCACAACTCACGGCGGGAGATCGAAGCCCATAGGGGAAGGTTGCCCCATGGAGTAAGAACCCGGGCCAGAAAGCCGTCGGCGTCGGTCACGCCGGGTTGAGGACGCTGTTCGTAATGGAACTTGCCGTCGCGGCGGTACTGGGTGTAGAGGCTTCCCGCAAGATAATCGACATCGAGCTCGCGGGCCCGCGCCAGCAACCGCGACACAGCGCCTTCGGCCATGCGGTCGTCGGCGTCGAGCCACATCAGCCACTGTCCGCTCGAGGCCTTCACGCCCTTGTGCCGCGCCTCAGTCACGCCGACGTTCTCTCCGGTAACCACTATGACTCGCGGGTCGGTCGAGGCAATGTCGCGCGCCAGCGACAACGTGCCGTCGCTGCTGCCGTCGTCCACGATTACCACCTCCAGGTTACCGTAGTCCTGCGATAGCACACTCGCCACGGCGCGCCGCAGCGTCTGCTCAGCATTATAAGCGGGTATTATTACCGATACTTTCTCCACGTCAGTCTTTTTCTCGCTTGCAAATTTCGCAATTTTCCACCACCCCACCAAACGAAAAGTAGTTTTTGCGGGCGAAATTTTGCTGATATTAGAGAAAATGCTTACTTTTGCGGCTAATTATAAATATTTTGACCATGGCAATAGAGATTCGTCAAATAGAACCCACGAAACGTGAGCTGAAGAAATTTGTGCATTTTCCCATCGATGTGCTGTACAAGGACAACAAATTCTATGTGCCGCCGCTGGTGGGCGACGAGGTCGACAGTCTGCGGCCCGATGCCAACCCCGCGTTCGAGTTCTGCGAGAGTGCTTACTTCATGGCTTACCGCGACAGTAAGGTGGTCGGACGCATAGCCGGACTCATCAACAACGTGGTGAACGAGCGACAGGGAAAGAAGATTCTGCGCTTCGGCTACGTCGACTTCATCGACGACGACGAGGTGGTCGACCGACTGTTCGACGCCGTAATCGCTTGGGGACGCGAAAAAGGTATGACTCAACTCACCGGACCGCTGGGATTCACCGACATGGACCCCGAAGGTTGCCTCGTCGAGGGCTTCGACCAGTTGAGCTGCAACGGCTCAATCTACAACCACGACTACTATCCCCGACAATTCGAACGGCTGGGACTGGTAAAGGATGTCGACTGGATTGAGATGAAAATCACCGTGCCGCCCGAAGTGCCCGAGAAGATGGCACGCGTGGCCTCGATAGTGCGCGAACGTTACGGCCTGAAAACCATCAAGTTCACCAACCGTAAAAAACTCGTCGACCAGTACGGGCAGGAAATCTTCACGCTCATCAACGAAGCATACGACAGTCTCTTCGGTTACTCGCCTCTCACCCAGAAGCAAATCGACCACTACATCAAGATGTACCTGCCGTTCCTCCCGCTGGAGGACCTCTCGCTCGTAGTCAAGGACAACGGAACGCTCATAGGAGTGGGAATAGCCATACCGTCGCTCTCGAGGGCGCTCATCAAGTGCCGCGGTCGTATCTTCCCCTTCGGTTGGTACCATCTGCTGAAGGCGTTCAAGGGACGCAACGACATCGTCGACCTCATGCTCATTGCCGTCAAGCCCGAGTACCAGAGCAAAGGCGTGAACGCGCTGTTCTTCGACGACCTCATCCCCTACTTCAACAAATTCGGATACAAGTGGGCCGAGAGCAACCGCGAACTCGAACTCAACAGCAAGGTGCTCCAGCAGTGGAAGTTCTTCGAGCTCGAGCATCACAAGCGCCGCCGCGCCTACACCAAACCAATTGACAATTAATCCAACAGTATACTAAATCATCCCATACAACTATGCAGAATTTCATCACAATCGACAATCGTGCCGCACTCGGCACAGTGAACGAGAACGATATCAAAGCCATCGAGCCTGCAGCTCGCGAGGCCATCAACACTCTTGAGAACGGAAACGGAGCAGGGAACGACTTCCTCGGATGGCTGCACCTCCCCACCGCCATCACCGACGAGCAACTCGACGACATCGCCGCAACCGCGGCACACCTGCGCCGAGAGTGCGAATTCGTCGTGGCAATCGGCATCGGCGGCAGTTACCTCGGCGCAAAGGCCGTAATCGAGGCTCTTAGCGATAATTTCGCACCATACAAGGCCACCGACGGCGCACGCGTGCTTTTCGCCGGCAACAACATAGGCGAAGACTACCTCTACGACCTGATGCAACTGCTCGAGGGTCGGCGCTTCGGCATCGTGGTAATCTCCAAGTCGGGAACAACCACCGAGCCCGCGATCGCTTTCCGTCTGCTAAAGGAAATGCTTGAGCGCCAGGTAGGTAAGGACGAGGCTGCCAAACTCATCGTCGCCATCACCGACGAACGTCGCGGCGCGCTCCGCTCGCTGGCTACCGAAGAGGGTTACAAGACATACGTCATCCCCGACAACGTGGGCGGACGTTTCTCGGTGCTCACTCCGGTGGGACTCCTGCCAATCGCCATCGCAGGATTCGACATCAAGGCACTGGTGGCCGGCGCTGTCGACATCGAAAAGGGCGACTCCGAAGCTCTCGTCAGCTATGCCGCAACTCGCAACGCTCTCTACCGCGCCGGACGGAAAATCGAGATTCTCGTCAACTTCAACCCGCAGCTGCACTTCCTCGCCGAATGGTGGAAGCAGCTCTACGGCGAAAGCGAGGGTAAGGACGGCAAGGGCATATTCCCGGCCAGCGTCGACTTCACCACCGACCTGCACTCGATGGGTCAATGGATTCAGGACGGCGAGCGCACCATCTTCGAGACAGTGATCACAGTGGCCGAGCAGCGCAACAAAGTGGTGATTCCCAGCGACAACGACGACCTCGACGGGCTCAACTACATCGCCGGAAAACGCGTCGACGAGGTGAACAAGATGGCCGAGCTCGGCACGCGTCTGGCTCACGTCGACGGCGGTGTGCCAAACCTGGTAATCACGCTCCCGGCACTCAACGAACGCTATCTGGGTCAACTCATCTACTTCTTCGAGAAGGCATGCGGAATGAGCGGTTATGTGCTCGGCGTGAACCCCTTCAACCAACCGGGCGTCGAGGCTTACAAGAAAAACATGTTCGCTCTGCTGGGCAAGCCCGGATACGAGGATGCCACCGCAGCCATACAGGCAAGACTCTGACAATCAAACTAATATCAACTATATAAAACAAAAAGCATGAACGACTTGAAAACCTATCTCGACGCAGCCGAGAAAAAAATGCAGGAGGCCGTCAACTATCTTGACGACTCGCTGTCACGCGTGAGGGCCGGAAAAGCTAACCCACGCGTGCTTGAAGTAGTGAAAGTGGAGTACTACGGTTCGATGATGCCTCTGTCGCAGGTGGCAAACATCAGCACTCCCGACGCACGAACAATCGCCATCGTGCCCTGGGAAAAGCCTATGTTCAAAGTGGTGGAGAAAGCCATCATGGACAGCAACATAGGCATCACCCCGGAGAACAACGGCGAGGTGATTCGACTCAACTTCCCGCCGCTCACCGAGGAACGCCGCCGCCAACTCGTCAAAGACGCAAAAGCCGGTAGCGAGAAAGCTAAAGTGAGCGTGAGAAACGCTCGACGCGAGTGTATCGACGCTCTCAAGAAAGCCGTAAAGGACGGTATGCCTGAGGACGTACAGAAAGACGGTGAGGAAAAACTGCAGAAACTTCACGACAAGTACCTCAAGAAAATCGACGAGGTGTTTGCAGCTAAGGAGAAAGAAATTCTTACGGTTTAAAACAAATTCAACAACTATGCGTAATCTTATTTTCGTGGTGTTGATGGCTCTGGCCTCCGCCACTTTCACCGCTAACGCAGGCGACGACTTCGGAGGTCTCCAGCTCAGCAAGGAGCAACAGGAGGTGGCGAAGAACTACAAGGACGCCTACAAGGAAATGCAGAAGGCCGAGAAGGAGTACCTCAAGGCCGAGAAAAACGTAGAAAAGGCCAAGGACAAAGCCCAGAAACAGGCGCAGAAGGCCAAGAAAGAGGCCGACAAGGCCGAGGACGCTCAGAAAGACGCTGATAATGCAAAGGAAAAATACGACCGCGCACAGGAGAAGTACAACACCTTCAAGAACCGCGTGGCTCAACAGGAGTTCCGAATGAAGCAAATGGGCTTGAACCCCAGCGATTTCCTGAAGCTGAAAAAGTAATCACATTTTTCTCTACGGAGTTCAGGGGTTTCTATGGGATGCTTCCTGAACTCCGTTAAATATCTTATTCTAAACCATTCTGTCATAGGACGTAAAGTGAAAATATGGCTGGAGGCCATGCGCCTGCGAACTCTGCCCGTGTCGCTCAGCGGAGTCGTCATCGCCGTAGCGCTCGCCATGAGTCAGGGCAAGGTGCGGTGGGTGCCCGCCGTGCTATGCCTGGTGTTCGCCCTGCTGGCGCAGGTAACGTCGAACTTCGCCAACGAGTACTATGACTTCCTGGGCGGCATCGACAAGAAAGGGCGCGAAGGCTTCCGACGCGGTGTCACCGAGGGCGACATCAAACCCGCCACACTGAAGCTTGTCACCTATCTAACCCTCGCGGCGGCCTGCCTTGTGGGGCTGTGCACTCTGCCTTACGGCGACTGGCGGTGGCTGCTGCCATCAGGCGTGGTCATCGCTCTGGGAGCCCTGGCCTACAGCACTGGCCCCTACCCTCTTAGCCATCACGGACTCGGCGAACTCGCCGTGTTCCTTTTCTACGGCGTGTTACCCGTCAATCTCACCTACTATCTCGCCAGCGGCAATTTCACCGCGCTGGCTTTAATCACGTCGATAGCAACAGGTCTGATGGGCGTGAACGTACTACTGGTCAACAACATACGCGACGTGGACGACGACCGAGAGGCCGGCAAGCGCACCAGCGTCGTGATATTCGGACTACCTCCCGCGCGATTGGCCTATCTGCTTAACGGCTTTGCCGCGATGTCGTTCCTCGCACCCATTTGGCTCTACTTCGCAATCGACCTGTTCTTCGTCCCAGGCACTTCCGACTGGTCAGCAATCAAATTGCTACCGCCTTTTATCTACCTTGCGATGCACTTCACAACCACGGCCAAATTATACCGCAGTTCGGGCGCTGCGCTCAACCCGCTGCTCGGTCAAACAGCCCGCAACATGCTCATCTTCACCGTGCTGCTCGCAATCGCCCTCAACATCTGAAAGCACAACTCCATATTCCATCTTCCTGACAGCCGGGAGAATCTGGAAATTTTCATTTTTTGTCTTGAAGCAACACTCTTCCACGCGTCAAGAACCTACCATATACCACCATTTCTAATACAAAATAACACTTATTAATACCAATTAAGTTCATTTAACAGAATGGGGGGGGTAAAATGCAAACTTTTGTTTATCTTTGCATCGATTTTTTTAATAAATATGCATGAATGGGAAAGTACGGAAGCCTATCACAACAGGTAGCCGTATTCCTTTTTTGCATTTTAAGACTTTAATACCAACAACCTTTCAATTTTAATAACTAACCTAATTGTTTTTAATGAAAACCAAACTAAAACTACTAACACTTGTCGTCTTCGCGCTTGTTATGGGCGTGACCGCGGCAGCTCAGGACACTCGGCCGGTATGGCAGCAAAGCGACGCCAACGCCGACTATTACCTGAATGGACGCCGGGCTCTTACTGGGCGTCACTGCATGGTCAACAAGATGGTCAATGCAGTTGGTGTCGGAACTTGGCTAAAGGACCTCAACAACCTTGTGGACGAGGACTTGAGCAATTTCGCTACCTTCCCCAAGATTGTCGATGCCACTGTTGGCGTCAACCCCGTCACCAGCATTCGCGACACTAAGAACGTCTATGCAGCTGGCACCACCGCCGGGTTCACTCTCGTGGCCGGTTCTGGCTCCAGCCTGCTGTCTCTCAACATCGTGAACGCATTCGCCATCTCTTTCTACAAGGACGGCTCGCTCCTCCAAACCGTACCCATTCAGGCTGGTCAGACTGCCGGCGGTGTGGGTTTGGCTCTCATCACCATTCCAGGCTCGAACGATATCAACATCGACCTTTCGGCTACCGCTCCCGCCGACTTCGATGAGATTGCCCTGATGCCTTCGGGTGGTGTCGACCTCAGCGCCGTCACCGACTGCAAGGTGAAATATGCCTTCGTGGGTAACAGCGACAACAACACCATCACCGAAACCTCGATGCAGAACTATGCCACTGCTCACGGCCGCATGCCGTTCTCGCTCGACCAAGGCGCAACTCAGCGCGAGGGACGAACGAATGGAACTGAGCTCGGTTACTGGGCTGGAAGCGACCTTATCAACGACGACCTCACCGACGGCGTCGCTTGGGGCGTACTGTCAATCGGTACTGCTCTCGACGCTCGTGTCGGCGCAGCGCCCAACCGGGCCGACCCTGATCAGAGTATGCCGTTCAAGAAAGGCTCAATCGTAGGTTTCAAGTACGGCAACGGATCGCTGCTGAGTCTTCCTGTAGGCAAGAGCGTGGTCATCAAACTGTATAAGGGTGAATGGGTCGAGAAATCGTCAGTTATCTACGGCACTTACTACGAATATGAGCAAACCGAGGTACAGAGCGAGACCGTCAACGCAAGCGTGCTGAACCTCAACGTCGTAAGCGGCGGAAACAACGAGGCTACCATCACCGCAAAAGAGGACTTCTCACATGCCCGAATCACTTTCCCGACCGGGCTCACCATCGACGTCGGTGGAACGAAGGTTTTCTACGCTTTCGTGAGCGACCCGCCTGAAGCCGATCATCACTGCGACATCAAAATCACGGCTCCAACCGAGATCTGCGACAGCGAGAAAAGCTACCAGCTCAGCGTCGAAACCGACCAACAGGTGACGTGGAGCATTGTAAGTCAGCCCGGTGGAGCAACAATCGACCAGAACGGTCTGCTCTCCGGCATGAATGCCGAGGGCGATTACGTAATCCGTGCCACCGTACCCGACGGATGCTACGAGGAAACAACCATCACTCGTGGTCTCACCACCGACGACACTTGCGAGATTCCTGTGGTCAACGCCGACCCGGAGAACCCCGACTTCGTACTCTCGGAGCAGGTACCAGCCGACAACTCGCTAATCTCGATCAACGGAACTCTGCTCTATCCCGAGAACATCCTCAGCGCAAGCCTGGAGGACTACGCCACTTCCAATCAATATCTTAGCGCAAACGTCTTGGACAACCGAGCCATTGTGGGCGTGAAGAAGGCCAACGGCACTTTCAGCGACGGCAACAAGCACCGCGTAGGATACATGGTGGAGATGAAGACTACTACGGGACTGACTCTCGAAGCTCTCGACCTCTTCCAAATCAGAACATACAAAAACGGGGTCGAAACATACAGCAGCGCAGTGGCCGAGAACAACGCCGTGCAGCTCAAACTCATAGGCAGCACTAAGGTGCAGAAGATGACTCTCGCCATCAACGTGCCAAGCGATATCGAGTTCGACGAATTCGTTCTCTGGAAAACCGGTGTGCTTAAAGTCGACATCGACAAGATGAAAATCTTCTACGCTTTCGACGAAGTGGTACCCGCTTCTCAGGAGGTGAGCCCATGCGACGACCCGCTCGGATGCGCAGCTACTCTGGTGTCCGACAATACCGGAGCAACGCTCAACAACTCGGAGCTCCAGCTCGCCGGTGCTGTCAATGTGGCTAACGTGGTCGACAACCTCAGCTTCCTCGTCGACGACGACATCGAGACCGGAGTAAGCATCACCAACACCGTTTCGCTCGGGACAGGTACTGTGCTCGCCATCGACCTCGGACACGTCTACGACGCAACACACCAAGTGGGTGTCGTGGTCGACAAGAAGACTTATGTGGCTGGTGTGACAGCCGGTAGCTGGCTCACTATAAAGACTTATCTCAACGGTGTGGCAACTGGCGACGAGCAGAGCGACTGGAGCGTGCTCGGCGTGAACGCTCTCGGGTATGGTGACAAGAGCTATCTGTTCATGAACCCGACACAGCCTTACGACGAAATTCGCATCACCATCGCAGGGATTGCAAGCGCTTTGAACTTCGACCAGAAATACTACGGCGTGTTCACGCGCAACGACTTTGACCACGACGGTATACCCGACTGCCGAGACGACAACTCCTGCGCCGAAGAGTTCACTCTCGACGAGGAAGCTACAGTGCTCGACAAGGGACGCGACTACATCGACGGCAATCTGGTGTTACACCGCTCGTTCACCAACGGTCAGTGGAACTGCCTCGTGCTTCCCGTCAACCTCAACTGGCTCCAACTGCGGAACGCGTTCGGTAACGATGTCAAAATCTCAACTCCGAACGAACTTATCGAGCAGAACAACCGCGCCATCGTTTCCTACAATCCCATCACCACCGACGACGGTACCGATGTCGTGATTGCTGGCAATTACTACTTGATTATGCCGCAACGCGAGCCCGACGTTCCCGAAGGTGTATCATACACCGCTCTCGACGGAACTGTCGTCAACGGACCCATCTATTTCATCCCGAAGGTGAACTATGAGTACCTCACAGCAGAGCAACCCGTGGAAACAATGCAAATCAAGAGCAGCCAGGCAAACGGCGCTCCGAGACTATTGGCTAACGGTCTTAACGACACTAACGAACACATGGTGGTTCTGCACGGTTCGAACGTCTACCTCGACGGCGAAACCAACGACTATGTGGAAGCAGGTAGCTGGCTGTTCAACGAAAACGGTGAACTCTGGCCGAGTGAGACCGAAGCCACAATGCTCGGATTCCGGTACTTCATTGAGAACAAGACCAACAAGGAAATCACCTACGACGGTGACGGCGACGGTGTGGTAACCGCTATCGACATCATTCCGGTCTTCAACACAGCTCCCGTAAAGGGCGTTTACACTCTCGACGGACGATACATGGGACCCACAAGAGACCTCAAGACGATGCCAGCCGGATTCTACATCGTCGACGGAAAGAAAATCGTAATCAAGTAACACTTGACTCCCCACTCTATCACGGGCGGCACCACACAAGGCGCCGCCCGTGCTGTTTCCCCATATTACTATAGCAACAACCACCCCACCCCGCTACCTTTAAAACACCCCCAAAAACCCAGTCACAAACATAGTCACGAACATAGTCACGAACATAGTCACAACAAGTGTCCCAGGCGGCAAGCCGCCTCCTCCGAGAACTCTGAGAACTCTGAGAACTCCGAGCCCACAAACATAGTTACAACATAGTCACAACAAGTGTCCCAGCCACCGATTCCCCAGCGCGAAGCGCGTTTTATCAGCGAGCGAAGCGAGCGTTTATCAGCGCGAAGCGCGATTTATCAGCGAGCGAAAGCGAGCTTTAAAAGCGAGCTTTTATCCCTATTTATTAAAAAAATGACTGCAATTACGCCTCTTCTCGATACTTTTTACTAACTTTGCAGGCTGAACCAAAGCGAAAACAATAATAACTCTATATTTCAAGATGAAAAAATACAACATCATCAACAACACTCTCGGATGGATCGTCTTTGCTGTCGCAGCGGCTACCTATCTGCTCACTCTCGAACCAACCGCGAGCTTCTGGGACTGTCCCGAATTCATTCTGCAAGGTTATAAACTGGAAATAGGACACCCGCCAGGCAACCCAGTATATATTCTCGCCGCACGCATCATGGCCAATTTCGCCGGTGGTGATGTGGCTCTGGTGTCGAAATGTGTCAACGCAATGAGTGCAATTCTGAGCGCGCTCACCATTCTACTGCTGTTCTGGTCGGTAACACATCTCGCAAAACGACTCGTCGTGAAAGACGGCGAGGAGGACAAGATGAACTTCGGACAGTATCTGGCTGTGATGGGTAGCGGTCTGTGTGGAGCGCTCGTTTACACTTGGAGCGACACGTTCTGGTTCAGCGCTGTAGAGGCAGAGGTCTACGCCTTCTCCAGTTTCTGCACCGCTTTGGTATTCTGGCTCATACTGAAATGGGAGGCCAGAGCCGACAACCCTTCAAGCGACCGATATCTGATTCTCATCGCTTTTGTGTTCGGTATATCTCTGGGCGTCCACTTGCTTAACTTGTTGGCAATCCCAGCCATCGCTCTGATATTCTACTATCGTCGCTGGCAAGGACGCACCAACGCCGTAGGGTCGCTCATCGCTCTCGGTGTCTCGTTTGTGCTCATCGTACTCATTCTCTACGGTCTGGAACCAGGCTTCGTCGAGCTCTCGGGATACTTCGAGTTGATGGCTGTAAACACCTTTGGCATGCACTACCTCAGCGGTGTAATCATTTACGCCGTGCTTCTTATGGCTGTGCTCGCCTGGAACCTTTGGGAAATTTATAGCAATAATAGTAAGGGACGCATCATCGTCTCGTTCTGTGCTGCCATTATACTCAGTGGCATGCTCTTTATTGGCGACGGACTCATCCTGCCGGTGTTGCTCATCATCGGATTGATTGTAGCGGCTATAGTGCTTCGGAAGAAAAACATCTCGAGAAGAATCTTAGCCAACATCTCGCTGAGCATAATGATGATTTTCATCGGGTTCTGCTCGTATGCGCTCGTGCTCATACGTTCCAACGCCAACACCCCCGTCGATGAGAACTCGCCCAACAGCCCGTTCGCTCTCACAAGCTACCTCAGCCGTGACCAGTACGGCAAGTCGCCATTGCTTTACGGCAACACCGCATGGTCTGAGCTTGTCTACGACGAGAGCGGCTCTCCGATTATCAAAGACGGGCCTACAAAATACACCCGTACTGTAAAAAAGAATGAAAACGCCCCCGACCACTATACCGACCTCGGACCGAGCGAGGAATACATCAACACTCCGGAGCTCAATATGCTCTTCCCGCGCATTCACAGCTCTGCACACCGCCAACAGTACATCGAACTGCTGGGCGAGGGCGACGAGCTCGAGACTGAAGAGGGTACGCTCGTCATGTCGGACGATGGCGATGTGTTGCGGACTGAGTCAATGCCCAAGCCATCGCAGGCTCAAAACATCAGTTTCTTCGTCTCATATCAGTTGAACTACATGTACTTCCGCTACTTCTTCTGGAACTTCGTGGGACGACAGAACGACCTTCAGGGCAACGGACCGGGCGACGCCATGCGAGGTAACTGGATTAGCGGTATTCCGTTTATCGACAACGCCAGACTGGGCAACCAAGATATGCTGCCTGAAGAGTTCACCACCGAGAACAAGGGACACAACGTGTTCTTCATGCTGCCTCTCATCCTCGGTATTATTGGCCTCATCTGGCAGGCTTGCAAGGGTAAGCGGGGTATCGAGCAGTTCTGGGTCATTTTCTTCCTCTTCTTCATGACGGGTATCGCCATCGTGCTTTACCTCAACCAAACGCCCAACCAGCCGCGTGAACGCGACTACGCATACGCCGGTTCGTTCTATGCCTTCTCGATTTGGGTGGGACTCGGTGTCGCCGCTCTGTGGAACATGAGACGCAACTGGATTACCGGTATCATCGGTTCTGCAGTGGGTCTGCTCGTACCGTTACAGATGGTAAGCCAGACTTGGGACGACCACGACCGTAGCGGACGATATTTCGCTCGCGACTTCGGTATGAACTACCTGTCGAGCGTCGATAAGAACGCAATTCTGTTCTGCAACGGTGACAACGACACCTTCCCGCTATGGTACGCACAAGAGGTCGAAGGGTACAGAACCGACG
>JBGUHM010000025.1:0-8678 GCA_045112115.1 Sodaliphilus sp.
GTTCTCTTCCTATACTGCTTCACACTGCCGCAGTGCAAACTTATCAAGAAGCCTGCCGCATCGCTTACCGACACATTGGGTCTGAGCGCTTTCAAGCTCTTCAAGAGCAAGAAGATGGCGATGTTCTTCATCTTCTCGATGTTGCTGGGTATGTCGTTGCAGGTCACCAATGGCTACGCCACGCCATTCCTCACCCATTTCAAGGGCGTGGAGGAGTTTGCCAAGACCTTCGCAGCCAACAATGCCGTGATGCTGGTATCCATCTCACAGATTGCCGAGGCACTGTGTATCCTGTTGATTCCGTTCTTCCTGAAACGCTACGGCATTAAGGTGGTGATGCTCATCGCCATGTTTGCCTGGGTATTCCGCTTCGGCTTCTTCGGCTTGGGTAGCCCGGATATGCCCGGTGTGATTCTGTTCATCGGCTCATGCTTGGTCTATGGTGTGGCCTTCGACTTCTTCAATGTTTCTGGCGCCATGTTCGTCGACCAGGAGTGCGACCCCAAGGTGAAATCATCGGCACAGGGCTTGTTCATGCTCATGACAAATGGTTTGGGCGCCTCTATCGGTACCCTCGCCGCCGGCTCGATTATCGACCACTACTGCGAGTGGCAGGGCGACTTCCTCGTTGACAAGGTACCAAGCGGCTGGGCCACCTCTTGGTACATCTTCGCCGGATTTGCATTGGCAGTGGCTGTGTCGTTCTGGGTGCTGTTCAAGTACAAACACGACCCGAACAAGATGGGCGAAATCAAGCATTGATTTGGCTTTGAAATAATTGTTAAGTGTTAAGTTTTAGGCGGTTACAGCAAAAGAACTTAACACTTAACACTTTAAACTTAACATTTAACACTTGATGAACCGGTTTTACGCCCAGGACATAGCAGAGACATTGACGCTGCCCGAGGAGGAGTCGCGGCATGCCGCACGCGTGCTGCGCCTGGCCGAGGGCGACGAAATCGAGGTGGTCGACGGCCACGGCACGCTCTACCGCTGCCGAGTGGCCCTTTCCCACCCCAAGCGCACGTCCATTGAGATTGTGGAGCGCATAGCCCAGCCGCCGCACTGGGGGGCGCGCCTGGTGCTGGCTGTCGCACCCACGAAGAACATCGACCGCCTGGAATGGGCCGCCGAGAAATGCACCGAGATGGGTGTGGACCGCATCATCCCCGTGGAGTGTGACCACAGCGAGCGCCGTGTCGTCAAGCATGAACGACTGGAGAAAATTCTTGTGTCGGCGATGAAGCAGTCGCTCAAGGCCACGCTGCCCGCGCTCGACGAACTCACTCCGGTGCGCGACGTAATTGCGATGCCATTTGATGGCCGCAAGTATATCGCTTACTGCGACATGAGTCTGCCGCGCGAAAGCCGGCTCGACTTCGCCCGCGAATACACTCCCGACGACGACGCGCTGATTCTCATCGGTCCCGAGGGCGACTTCTCGCCCGAGGAGGTGGAGGCGGCACTCCAGGCCGGCTTCATCCCCGTGAGCCTGGGCCAGAGCCGCCTGCGCACCGAGACGGCAGCCGTCTATGCCTGCGCCGCCGCTCATGCAATCAAAGAAAAAACCGCTAAACAACCGTAAATATGTTAATTGACAAATTACAATCCTCTCACACTGGCAATTTCTTCCTGCTCGCCGGGCCGTGTGTGATTGAGGGCGAAAAGATGGCCCTCGACATCGCCGAGCATGCGCTCGAAGTGGCCACGAAACTCGACATCCCATATGTGTTCAAAGGCAGTTACCGCAAGGCCAACCGGTCGCGGCTCGACTCGTTCACCGGAATAGGCGACGACCGCGCGCTGCACATCCTGCGCAAGGTGGGCGAGACCTTCGGCATACCCGTGGTTACCGACATCCACACGCCGCAAGAGGCCGACATCGCGGCAGGATATGTCGACGTGCTGCAGATACCGGCGTTCCTGTGCCGGCAGACCGACCTGCTCATCGCCGCCGCTCGCACCGGACGCATGGTGAACATCAAGAAAGGCCAGTTCCTCTCGCCGGAGTCGATGCGCCACGCCGTGGCAAAGATACGCGAGGCCGGCAACGACGACGTCGCCATCACCGACCGCGGCACGTTCTTCGGCTACCAGGACCTGGTGGTCGACTTCCGCGGCGTGCCGGTGATGCGCCAGTTCGCACCGGTGATTATGGACATCACCCACTCGCTGCAGCAACCCAACCAGAGCGCGGGAGTGACCGGCGGACGGCCGGAACTCATCGAGACCATCGCCCGTGCAGCCATTGCCACCGGCGCCGACGGCATTTTCCTCGAGACCCACCCCTGCCCCGCCGAGGCCAAGAGCGACGGAGCCAACATGCTTCCGTTGGAGCATCTTGCGCCGCTGTTGGAGCGCTTGACGCGCCTGCGCCGCTGCATAAACACCCTTTGAGCCGCTAAATCGTTCACCGTTTGAAGAAAAAGTGTTACCTTTGCGGCGCTCAAATCGTATTTTTATGACACAACAACCAGAATACACCAAGAAACTCTTTATCGAGACCTACGGCTGCCAGATGAACGTGGCCGACAGCGAGGTCGTGGCCACTGTGATGAAAATGGCAGGTTACGACACCACCGAAAGCCTCAATGAAGCCGACGCGATATTTATCAACACCTGCAGCGTGCGCGACAACGCCGAGCAGAAAATCATCTCACGGCTGGCAACGCTCCACGCGTTGAGCCGTCGCCGGCAGCGCCGACTCATCATCGGCATCTTGGGATGCATGGCCGAGCGGATGAAGAACGAACTCATCGAGCGACACGGCGTGGACCTGGTGGCCGGACCCGACAGTTACCTGCAGCTGCCCGAACTTATCGCAGCCGCCGAGCAGGGCGAGCAAGCCATCGACGTGACACTGTCGACCACCGAGACCTACCGTGACATCATCCCCACCCGCATTGGCGGCAGCCGCACCACCGGATTCATCTCAATCATGCGCGGCTGCAACAACTTCTGCACCTATTGCATCGTGCCTTACACCCGTGGGCGCGAGCGCTCGCGCGAACCTGAGAGCATCCTCAACGAGCTGCGCGACCTCGAGGCGCGCGGCTACAAAGAGGTGACGCTGCTGGGACAGAACGTGAACTCCTATCTGTTCAAGAACCCTGACGGCACAACGGTCGATTTCGCCGGACTGCTCGCGCTGGTGGCCGAGGCCGCGCCCGCAATGCGTGTGCGCTTCACCACTAGCAATCCCGAGGACCTGAGCGACGCCATCATCGACGCCATGGCCACTCACGCCAACATCGCGCGGCACATCCATCTGCCGGTGCAGAGCGGCAGCAACAAGGTGCTCAAACTCATGAACCGCAAGTACACCCGCGAGTGGTATCTCGACCGCATCGCGGCCATCCGCCGCCGCATCCCCGACTGCGGCATCTCCACCGATATGTTCACCGGCTTCCACGGCGAGGACGAGGACGACTTCGAGATGACGCTGAGCCTGATGCGCGAGGTGGAGTTCGACTCGGCCTTCATGTTCAAATACAGTGAGCGACCGGGGACGTTCGCCGCAAAGCGACTGCCCGACAACGTGCCTGAAAAGGTGAAAATCGACCGCCTGAACCGCATGATTGCCCTGCAGAACGAACTGAGCGCGTGCAGCAACCGGCGCGACGTGGGAAAGGTGTTCGACGTACTCGTCGAGGGACACAGCAAGCGCTCGCGCGACGACATGTTCGGTCGCACGAGTCAGAACAAGGTGGTGGTATTTCCCGCCGGCGACACCAAAGTGGGCGAGACAGTGCGCTGCCGCGTACTGCGCGCCACCAGCGCCACACTCATAGGCGAACGCATATGAGCTGCGCGGCGCTCAAACTGTAATCACGGATAGGCGATATGCCACAGATAAAGGGCGTGGCCAGGCATCGAGGTGCCGGCCGCGCCTCGGTCTTTACGCTCGATAATCCGCGCGAACTCCTCGGCGGTGATTTTGTGGCAGCCCACATCGACGAGTGTGCCGACTATGGCTCGCACCATATTGCGCAGGAAGCGGTCGGCGGTGATGGTGAACACCCAGCGGTCGCCCGTGAATCCGGGAATGTCGAGATTGGTGTCGACACGGCTCCACTCGGCGCGTGTCACACGGCAGATGTTGGTTTTCACGTCGGTGTGGAGCTTCGAGAACGACGTGAAGTCGCTGTATTGCGGCAGCAGTGCCGCGGCAGCGTTCATCGCCTCGAAATCGAGGCCCGGATGGCAGCGCCAGCTCACGCGATCGAGGAATGCCGAGCGTGAGGTGTGGGCAAAGTATTTATATGTACGCGCGATAGCGTCGAAGCGAGCGTGAAGCGAGTCGGCCACGCGATACACGCGTTGAACGGCTATGTCGCGGGGCAGCAAACCGTTCAGCCCACGCACCAACCTCTCAGGGTCGGCAATCTCCTGGTCGACATCGAAATGCGCCACCATCATCGCGGCGTTCACTCCGGCATCGGTGCGCCCAGCCCCGGTGACGGCCACCTCGCGACGCATAAGCACCGCGAGTTTCTCCTCCAGCACCTGCTGCACGCTTATGTCGTGCGGCTGATACTGCCAGCCGTGGTAATTGGCGCCACGATAACTCAACTGCATGAAATAGCGCATACAGATAAATTAATTTTAAATTAAAAATTCACTTAACATGGATACAACAATCGCCGTCGTGGCCACATTGCATTGTGGACTGCCACGGCGGCTGTAAGTTGTCAAATTTTAATGTGTCGCAAAAGCGAACTGGAGCGAACGGCCTAATTATTTATAGACGGTGTCGCTCACCGAGAGGCTGTAACGACCTTTTGCGCGACGACGGGCAAGCACCTTGCGACCATCGGCGGTGCGCATGCGATGACGGAAGCCGTGTTTGTTAGCCTTCTTACGGTTGGAGGGTTGGAATGTACGTTTCATTTTCTCTTAAAATATATTGATTTTTTCAGTTTTTTTCGCCAAAAGCGACTGCAAAAGTAGACACTTTTTTGAAAATACACAAATTTTCTCAACTTTTTAGTCGAACTTTTTGCGTTTTTTGCGTTTTTCCACTAATTTTGCGGTGCTTTAAGCGCGAAATTCATATATTTTCCTAACATAAAAGACAGTTATGATCAACGCTCAAGACATCAAGAACGGAACATGCATCCGCATGGACAACAGACTCTATTTCTGCATCGAGTTCCTTCACGTAAAACCCGGTAAGGGCAACACTTTCATGCGCACCAAGCTCAAAGATGTGGTCGACGGCCGCGTAATTGAGCGCCGCTTCAACATCGGCGAGAAGCTCGAAGACGTGAGAGTGGAGCGTCGTCCCTACCAGTATCTCTACATGGACGGCGACGATGCCATCTTCATGAACCAGGAGACCTACGAGCAGATTCCCATCTCGAAAGACATGATTACCGGCTCTCCCTACATGAAGGAAGGCGACGTGGTAGAGGTGGTGAGCGATGCCAGCACCGAGACCGTGCTCTACGCCGAGATGCCCGTGAAGACCGTTCTCGAAATCACCTACACCGAGCCCGGCATGAAGGGCGACACCGCCACCAACACCCTGAAACCCGCCACCGTCGAGACCGGCGCCACCGTTCGCGTGCCGCTGTTCATCAACGTTGGCGAGAAGATTGAGGTGGACACCCGCGACGGCAGCTATATGGGCCGCGTGCGCGAGTAATCGTCCTTACCCCCGACGAATACCGACTGATAAGAAACCGAGAGAGTGCCCGCCGTAAACAGCGGCACTCCCTCGTATTGTATTATATATCAAAGACATTTACAAGATGAGAACAGGTTTTGCGCTAATACTTCTTATAACGCTGGCGCTACTGGGATATGTAGCATGGCGGGTGTGGCATCTGCTGCCGTTGCCCCTGTGGGGACGATGGCTCGCTGTGCTGGTGATTCTGCTGCTCACGGCCTTGGCCGTGACATCGGTGATGGGGGTATGGGATACGATGCCCCTGTGGATGGGCAGTGCGGCCTACAACATAGGCAACACCTGGCTGATAGTGTTCTTCTATCTGGCGCTGTTCTTCCTGGCGGTCGACGTGGTGACGCTCATTCCGGGCATTCCTCGTGCATGGCTGGGCGGCAGCTGGCGTGCGACAGCCCTTTTGGCGCTGTCGATTGCTGGTCTGCTGCTCTACGGCAACCTCAACTACAACAGCAAAGAGCGCCGCACAATAGAACTCACGACCGATAAGCCCAAACTAGCCCACGAGAAGAAACTGGTGCTGGTGAGCGACTTGCATCTGGGTTATCACAACCGTCACGACGAGATTGTGCGCTGGGTGGAGATGATCAATGCCGAGAATCCCGACCTCGTGCTCATCGCGGGCGACATAATAGACGGACGCATACGTCCTCTCGACGAGGAAAACGACGCCGAGGCAATGCGCGCCATCAAAGCGCCGGTAGTGGCGTGCCTGGGCAACCACGAGTATATCACCGGCCTCGACAAGTCGCTCGACTTCCTCAACCGCGCCGGAATCACCGTGCTGCGCGACTCAGTGATGACAGTCGACGGCCTCTCAATCATAGGCCGCGACGACTTGAGCAACCGCGACCGCAAGGAGCTGAAGACACTGATGGGCGACGTGCCCGCAGGCAACTACACCATCCTGCTCGACCACCAGCCGGCCAACCTGCCCGCGGCCGAGAAAGCCGGCGTCGACTTCCAGTTCAGCGGACACACCCATCGCGGACAGATTTGGCCCATGAGCCTGTTCACCGACTGGCTCTACGAGTGCAGCCACGGCGAGCACCAGCGCGGCATGACGCGTTACTATGTCAGCAGCGGTATGGGTCTGTGGGGCGGCAAATACCGCATCGGCACCGCCAGCGAATATGTAGTTGCCACCCTGCATTCAAGCGGCAAGAGCGCTGAAAAGGGGCAATAAACATCGAACCGACACGTTATTTTAATTACAGTCGCGGTAGCTCAGTGGTAGAGCATTGGTCTGCTTGTGATGAGATTTCCCTTGCGGGACCAATCATGACATACTTCCGCTTTTTTAAACCAAGGGTCGCAGGTTCGAGTCCTGCCCGCGACGCAAAACTTCACAAACACAAAAAGGTCCAAGGGCGATTTACTCCTACATGTCTTGATACAATTAATCGCCCAATTACCTTTATTCAAAAAAACGAACACTATGCAGACCGAAACAGCTTTAATCAAAGTGGCCCTGCGATTCAGGGCGGTGTACCTCGACGTGGAGCGGCCGGCACTCGACATGAGTTCGGCCCCGACAGCCCCGGTGCTGGCGATGGTGAGACGCTTGAACGAGAACGGTTTCACCGTGAACGAGGAACTGCTGCACGCGCTCAACGCATGCACCGCCGACACGCTGGTGACCATCACCCGCGTGATCAACGAAGTGATGGGCGTCGACCTCAACTGGGCGCCGCTGGTGAAAGGCTGGGACACGCCCACGGGCGAGGGCCGCTACGACCACCTGATGACGTTCTTCGCCAACCTGCTGCCGCCGGAGATGCAGACACGCGGCACACGGTTGCCGTGCGGCCATTTCATCCCAGAGGGCACATTCCCCATCGAGCGCTACAACGGTTGTCCGTTCTGCGGCATGCAGTTCACCACCGCTGATTTCGTCTATAAGGGACAGGGCTCCAAACTGAAAGAGCTGCGGCTTTTTACCGCCAACGACATGCGCGAGACATTGCGCACACTGCTGGCCTCCCCCACCCCGCTCGACGAAACGCAGAAAGAGTCGCTGAAGACCTTGCTGGCCGCGTATCCGATGCCCGACGACGTCGAAATCACCATGAAGGAGACGGCCATGCTCGTGGTAAAGGCATTAGTGAGCCAAGGCCGCGACGACGAGGCCGGCGAATTGCTGAAGACGCCAGCCGACCTTCTACGCTACCTGTGGTATGAGAAAACGGGGCTGGTGCAGGTGCTCGAGCCGCGCACTCTCGTGCGTCACTCGGCACGCCTGAACAGCCACATGTGGGGACCGCTTGACAAGAGCAGCGAAGCCGCCGCGGTGATGCGCGACAAACTGAAACTGAGATACAACCGCGGTCAATGCCGGCGTGCAGCCAAATGGCTCAACGCCACGCGCCTCACAGCACAACAGGCCGCCGAAAACATGCACCCCAAGCGCGGCATGTGGGTGAGGATGATTCACGCGCTGCGGCTGGGCGAATACTCGCGCCGACAGGGATTCGAACATCTGGCCGAGATTCTCGACGTATTCTACCGCCAGAACTACACAGTGTGGCAGGGCGAGGTGGAACGTCTACGCGCCTCAACCGACAGCGCCGCGTTCCTGAGGAAACTCCAGGAGCGACCGGGCATGTTTGCTCGCAGTCTGTTCGCCGCGATGCTGCGTTTCGGCAGCGACGAGACTTTGTCGGCGTTCCGAGAGGTGACCGACCGCCTGCCGGTGCGTCTGCTGTTATCGCTCACCAACGCCGCCGAGATGTATTTCGACAAGAAACAGACGCGGCTTGCGCGACCCATCACCGGCGGCACTAAAGTCATCGAGCCCAACAAACTGCTGGCGCTCTACAGCGACGACGAGTGCCAGGCGATGGTGAAAGCTGTCACCAAGCTGTTCGCCGACGTAATGCACAGCAAGTTCGCCGCACAGAAGAATGAGAGCAAAACCATCTACATCGACCCGCAGTTGTACGACATCCCCGTGGGCGTGGGCGACCGCGCCACCACCGTGCAGGATATCTCG
>JBGUHM010000026.1:0-15264 GCA_045112115.1 Sodaliphilus sp.
CCTCACCGTCGACGGCGATACGCAGCCGTTCACTCCACAAGGCGACGACCTCCGCTACATCTGGGCCTCGGTTTCGCCCGACGGCCAGCGAGTGCTCTACTACGTGAGCGGCGTGGGCTGCTTCTCGTGCCGTCTCGACCAGAGCGACATGGTGGGGCTGGGCCGGCTTCGCGCCCCCGTCTGGCTCGACGACAACACCGTGGTGGGAATGCACGACGAGGACAACGGCGTCTACACTACATCCTCGAGCATCGTCGCCAAGCGTCTCGACGGCACCGAACAGACCCTCACGGGCGACAATGTGGTGGCCATGTATCCCCATGTAGCCTCTGGTGTAGGCAAAATCGCTTTCTCCACATCCGATGGCGAGGCTTATATCATTAACTTTGAAAAGTAAGAGGCTATGGTACAGTTCAAGACAATACTTACAGCGGTAACGGCTGTGACGATGGCGTTCACCGCCTATGCCGCCACCAGTGTGACCACGGCGAAAATCTACCTCAATCCCGGTCACGGCAGCTGGGGACCGAACGACCGTCCCATGGCCACCATCCCCTACCCGATGCTCAGTTCCACAGGCCGCCCTGACACCTGCGGCTTCTACGAGAGCAACACCAACCTGTGGAAAGCGCTGCGCATGAAAGAGGCGCTGGTCGACCTCGGCATGCAGCCCTCGAACGTGATGCTGTCGCGCACCAAGAACGGCCCTTACCCCTATGTCGCCGGAGCGTCGAACGCCCAGCAGTACAACCGCAACCTGAGCGAGATATGCGAGGAGGTGGACACCTGGGCACCCGATATGTTCTTCTCGGTACACAGCGACGCGGCCACCGAAGGCTCTACCGCCAACCGCTCGCTGTATCTCTTCCGCGGCAAGGACAACAACAACTATGTGGCCGGCAGCAAGGCCATGGCTCAGGCGCTGTGGGCAAGAGCCTATGTGGGAGTGAACGAGATTGACTACGCCTCGTCGACTTCGACCAACATTCGCGGCGACATCGACTTCTACGGCAGCAGTTCCACGCGCTACGGCTCGAAAGGCAATTACACCGGCTATTTAGGCGTGCTCAAGCACGGCATCCCCGGCTTCCTCGCCGAGGGCTACTGCCACACCTACCAGCCGGCGCGCCACCGTGCGCTCAACAGCGACTACTGCGGCCAGGAGGGAGTGCGCTACGCCCGCGGCGTGGCCGACTATTTCGGCTGGGCCAAGGACACCAAAGGCTACATAATGGGATTTGTGAAAGACAAGAGCCAGAGTGTGAACAACACGCTCTACACCTACAAGAGCGGCACCCGTGCCGGCGACGAGTACTGGCCGGTGATGGGCGCTTATGTCTATTTATATAAGGATGGTGTGAAGGTGGGTCGTTACAAGACCGACAACAACTACAACGGCGTGTTTGTGTTCGAACGCCTCGAGCCGGGCACCTACACCATCATCGTCAAGGCCAGCGGCTATGCCGACTATACCACCACGGCAACCGTGGCCGCCAACACCACCACCTATCCCCATCTCTACCTCACACAGGGCCAGGGCACCGACCCCGAAGACGACCCCGACACGCCCGATGTGCCCACGGGTGAGAAAATCAAAGGCGTGTATGCCTACGGGCTGAATCTCACCAAGAACAGCGACAACTCGTTCACATTCAGCTTCGGAGCCAACAGCGACGCCCTGAGCGGCAAAATCGTCTTCACCGACTCCATCACAGGCAACACCGTCGGCTCGATTCCGTTGACGGGCGTGCATGAGGGCGTCAACACGTTCACCTTCGCCAACGCCCAGCTGCCCGAAGCCGCCGGCACCGACCAGGTGCTCAACTGGGGAGTGGAACTTACCGGCAAACCCATCACGCAGATTCTGAAGCTCAACGACGGCGGCAGCACCTTCATCTACACTCGCGCCAGCGTCACCGTCGACAACTCGCCCGAGAGCGACTACTTCGGATATGTGTATGTCAACGACCTGAAGACGAGAAACTCCAGCAGCTCGAACGCCTCGAACCGCGACAACGGTATCTACCGCTACTCGCCGCTGTGGGTGCGCGAGAACTCCGCGCCCTATACCGGAAACATGGCTTGGGACAACAATTTCCGCATCTCGACCGACTACAAGGGACGGCTTTATGTGCCCGACTTCGGTGACAACCACAGCGGAGTCTACATCGCCGAGCCCGACAACCTCTCAGGCACCTGGCCAAACTTCTTTGCCGGCAGCCGACTGCTCAGCGGCGAGACCGCCGGACTGATCGACAACAACGGCGTGTACAGCGGCAGTTCGTCGCCCTCGGTTAACGTAGTGGGCACGGGCACCGACACAAAGCTATATGTCTCGCTCGAGGACTTCGAGTACAACGTCTACTGTTACGACCTCGGAGCCAACATGACCGACGGACAGTTGCCGTCGAAGTGGTACACCACGCCCGAACTCGTGCACCAGAAGACGAAACTCAAATACACCAACACCAACGTGATTGCCCGCGACAACGGCGCCGTGTGGGTGTCGGAAAACCTCTATACCACAGCCGGCAGCCAGTCGAACCTGGCCGCACAGCCTGCCTTGCGGTATATCACTCCGGCCCACGACGACTACTGGTCGTATGCCACCAACTCCAACACGCCGGTTACCAATCTCAACGGCTGTGCCGGTGGCGGATTCGCCATCAGCAACGACGGACAGTGGCTGGTGATTGTCGACGGCGACGGTGTGCTGCAGTTCTTCGACATTGGCGGCACGCCCGAGAAACCGCTGTTGTCGTGGACGCGGTCGTACAACGCCGACGCCAAGGACAGCGGCTGCACCAGCGTGGGAGGCGGACGTGTGCCAAACGGTGTCTACCAGATGTCGTTCGACTGGGGCGGCAATCTCTATGTGGCCGGAGGCAGCCTCGGCATCTACTCCATCCCGCAAGCCGACAACACTCACCTCACCCCGGCCAAACGGTCGCTCACGCTCACTAAGGGCGAGGTGGACACACCCGAACCGGAGCCTTACGTCGTGAAGAAGGATATCGACACCTACACCCAGACCGAGGATGTCTCGTTCGAGAGCAACTGGGTGCGTTCGGTAAAAGAGGAATATGCCAACATCATCTTTGAGGAAGACGGTATCAAGAACCGCGGCTTCACCGTGAGCGGCGACAAGGTGCTGGTGACAGCCCGCAGCGAGAACTCCACCACCGCCGACCTGTCGCTGCTGGTGCTCGACCGCGCCACGGGCGAGTCGTTGCGCTCGATACCGCTGTCGAACGAGGCACAGGTCGAGTATTACGGCAACAACGACGTGATGCTCGATGCAGCGGGCAACATCGTGATTTCCAACCTCACCATCGATGTCTCGACCATGCCTCTGCAACTGTTCGTCGTCGACACCATTAGCGGCAATGTCACCCGTGTGGCGTCGCTGCTCAAGACCGACGCCGGAACGGCGCGCGTCGACCACTGTTCGGTGTTCGGCGATGTCACAAGCGGCAATTTCACGGTGATGGCGGCACAGGCCAGCGGCAAACAACTGATGACCTGGACCATCGAGAACGGCGAGGTGGCCGATTTCCATGTGGCCGAGGCTCAGGCGTTCTATCCCGCCACCGCCACCCACTTCGGCATCGCGCCGCGCATCTATGCCCTCGACGCCACCCACGCCGTGGTCACCGGCTCCACGGTGCATCCGTCGGTCTACGACATGTTCACGGGAACGCTCGATGACAGCTTTGCCGGCAACACCGACATCCAGCCCGCCGGACTCAATGCCAACGGCTTCACCTCGTTTGTCATGGGCCGAAAGAAATATATGGTCTATCCCAACCGCGACTTTCGCAGCTCCACGGGCAACCAGTGGACACTCGCTGTGGCCGAGGCGCAAGCGACTTCGTTTGCCGAATACACCAAGCTATACGAATTCCCGACAAGAGGACTCGGAGCGGTGAACTCGCAGACCTGGGGCGCACCGGTGACAGCTGTGGTGGCCGACGACGGCAAAAGCGCTGAAATCGTAGTCTATGTGCCTGGCGAGGGTGTGGCATCGTATACGTTGACCGACATAGGCAAACCCGCAATCACCGGCGACGTGAACAACGACGGCAACGTGAACACCGGCGACGTGAGCGAGCTGTACAAGATTATCCTCGGTTCCGACCTGACCAATGCCGACCGTGCCGACATCAACGGCGACAACGAGATAAACACCGGCGACGTGAGCGCCCTCTACCGCATCATCATCGGCTTCTGAGGCCCACGAGGATTTCTACCCCCACTATGCATCATCGTTTATTTTCTGTGGAGTCAAGGAGTTGGAGGAGTCTGTTTCTCTCAATAGAGAACTCCCAAAACTCTATAGCAAGAGGCTTATCTGAGTCTTTGAAATAAAAACTCCAATAGCTCCTTGACTCCGTAGGGTTTTAGATTAACAAGAGATTACTTTGATAAAAAATAGAGCGCCCCGCGCGATTGCGGGACGCTCTTGTAATTTTCAGTTGTCAGTTGAGATTAGAGACCAATCTTCTTGGCAGCCTCTTTCTTCAGGTCGTTAGCTTTCTGCTCAGCGGCCTGCTTAGCCTCGTTGACCTTCTGGTCGGCGGCCTGCTTAGCCTCGTTCACTTTCTGCTCGGCAGCGCCCTTGAGTTCGTTGGCTTTCTGCTCGGCAGCGCCCTTGAGCTCGTCAACCTTCTGCTGTGCAGCTTCCTCAACCTTACCTTCAGCCTCACCGAGGAGCGACTTTGCAGCCTCGTCAACCTTAGCCTTCAGGCCTTCGGGAACGTTGGTCAGAGCGGTAACAGCGGCAACCTTGTCGAGACCGAGTTTCTTCAGATCGGCAGCCTTGTCCTCAATTAATTTCTTGATCTTAGCGAAGAAGTTGATCTGAGCTTCCTCATCACCGGCTGCTTTGAGCTTCTCAAGCTCACCGTTAGCCTGGTCGAGCAGCTTCTGAGCCTCTTCCTTGTTGTCAGCCTTGATAGCCTCGTCGAGCTTTGCACCGAAATCGTCAACGTTGAACTCGTCCTGTGCAATCGAAGCGGATGTTGAAGTGCTTGCGCTTGTGCTTGTTGAAGCCTCGGTGCCATCACCACATGCTACCAAACCCATAGTTGCCACAACGGCAATCATCAAAAAATACTTTTTCATACTAAATAACTTTTAAGTAATAAAACAATAAATGAATAACTTCGCGGCAAAAGTATATCAAGATTTCAAATGCAACAAATTTTTTTGACAAAATTTGAAATTTTTTTTCAAATTGACCTTTTTTTTGTACTTTTGCGGTATTAAACAACACAAATAAGCGTAAAAAATGGGCATATACATCTTATTTATAGCCATTGCTATAGCCAGTTTCGCAGTTCAGGCTTCACTCAAGTCGAAGTTCAATAAATATTCTAAAGTGCCGCTCGACACATCGCTCCGCGGCCTCGACGTGGCTTCACGCATGTTGCAGGACCATGGCCTGGGAAACGTAAGGGTGACGAGCACCAGCGGTTCGCTCACCGATTTCTATAACCCGACGAACCAATCGGTCAACCTGAGCGAGAGCGTGTATAACGTCAACAGCATAGCGGCTGCCGCCGTCGCGGCTCACGAGTGCGGACACGCCGTGCAGCACGCCTATGGCTACGGCCCTCTTACCCTTCGCACCAAGCTGGTGCCCGTGGTAAGTTTCGCCTCGCAGTGGATGTCGTGGGTGCTGCTGGCCGGCATCGCCCTGTTCCACATTTTCCCGGCGCTGTTCTGGGTGGGCATAGGTTTGTTCGCGTTGACCACGCTGTTCAGCCTGGTGACTCTGCCCGTGGAAATCGACGCCAGCCGGCGCGCCATAAAGTGGCTCGACAGCTCAGGCATCGTCATGGGCGAGAACATCGACATGGCGCGCAGCGCGCTTCGTGCCGCCGCCTACACCTACGTCGTGGCCGCTCTCGGTTCCATCGCCACCCTCGTCTACTACATCGCCATCGCCAACCGCCGTTGACACCGTCAAGACGCGCTGTTTTCCGTGAGATTTTGAGACAGATTGCCGTAACGCATTGAGTTGCAGCATGAAAAGTGTAGTTTGTGTGAGGCAATAGTGAGACAAATTGAGATTTCTTGATATTATTATGGTGAAATGGCCCGACACTTTTTTGAGCTAAGATTTTGCCGATTGGGTGGAATGTTGTAATTTTGCCGATTGAAACAGACAAAAGAACTAAATACAGTGGATATCTTTAAAAAATTCATAGAGAAGCATCCGGTGCTGTTCCACGTTATACTGTGGTGCGTGGCAATGGTGCTTATGGCATATACGCTTTATATCGCCATCGATTTGTTTACCCTGCACGGGCAAGAGAAAAAGGTGCCCGACGTGCATAACATGCCGCTGGCGCAAGCCATCGAAAAGCTTGAGGACGCCGGCTTCGAGTGGGAAGTCACCGACTCGGTGTTCAACGAGGCTGTCAAGCCCGGTATCGTGATGTCGCAAGAGCCCAAAGGCAACTCTTACGCCAAGAGCACCCGCAAGGTGTTCCTGAACATCAACGCGTTCAACCCGAAGACGCTGGAGATGCCCATCATCACCGATATCTCGGTGCGTCAGGCAATGTCGATTCTGCGCTCGATGGGATTCAAAGACGTGGGCATCGACACCGTGCCGTCGCCCTACGAGGGCCTGGTGCTCTCGGTGA
Organism: Sodaliphilus sp.; assembly: GCA_045112115.1. Lineage (GTDB taxonomy): Bacteria > Bacteroidota > Bacteroidia > Bacteroidales > Muribaculaceae > Sodaliphilus. Next base: position 6,654 of record JBGUHM010000026.1, read on the forward strand.
AGGTCAACGGCCATCAGGTGAAACCCGGCACAAAGGTGTCGGTGAACTCCCAGATTCGCATCGGAATGGGCGACGGTTCACTCGACCCCGACCCGCTGCAGGTGTTGCCCGACGAGACTCTCGACTCGTTGCAGGAAGTACAGCGTCAGCGTGCCCGCGACGAGGCGGAGTCGGTAAGATAGCCCCCACCCTATTCTTCTGCTTAGTATGTACGACAACGAAGATGAATTCGCTCCAATTGTCCACGAGGAGATACAAAGCGACTTCAGCGATCCCGATTTCAGCGAGAATGGCCGCGACTACTGGGAACATTACCGCTATACTGTAGAACCCGGACATGTGTTGCTGCGCATCGACAAGTACTTGGTTGAGCGCATCAAGGGCACTTCGCGCACCCGTATCCAGCACGCCGCCGAGGCGCAATGCATCCGCGTCAACTCCCGGCCGGTGAAAGCCAACTACCGCGTCCATCCCGGCGACGAGATAGTCATAGTGATGGACCGTCCGCGCTACGAGAACGAAATCGTGGCACAGGACATCCCGCTCGACATCGTTTACGAGGACGATACCGTGCTGGTGGTGAATAAGCCGGCAGGTATGTGCGTCCATCCGGGACACGGCAACTACGACGGCACACTCGTCAACGCCCTGGCCTGGCATTTCAAGGACAACCCCGACTACGACGTGACCGACCCGCGAATGGGCCTCGTGCATCGCATCGACAAAGATACCAGCGGCTTGCTCGTGGTGGCGAAGACCCCCGACGCTAAAACCTCGCTGGGAAAGCAGTTCTTCAACAAGACCACCAAACGGCTCTACAACGCGCTGGTGTGGGGCGCGATGAAAGAAACCGACGGCACCATCGAGGGAAACATAGGCCGCGACCCGCGCGACAGGATACTGATGAAAGTCTTCCCCGAGGGCGACCAAGGCAAACCGGCCGTCACCCATTATCACACCATCGAGAATTTCAATCATGTGGCACTGGTGGAATGCCGGCTCGAAACTGGCCGCACACACCAGATTCGCGTACACATGCGCCACATAGGGCATCCACTGTTCAACGACGAGCGTTACGGCGGCGACAGGATACTGCGCGGCAACACCTCGTCGTCCTACGCGCAGTTTATCCACAACTGCTTTGCGGTGTGCCCGCGGCAGGCGCTGCATGCCCGCACACTGGGCTTCGTCCATCCCGCCACCGGCGAGGAAATGAACTTCGACAGCGAGCTGCCGCCCGACATGGCGCAACTCATAGCCCGCTGGCGTAATTTCTGCAACAGCTAATCATCAATTAAACATCAAAACATATGGAACCCAAGACAATAATCACCCCGGCTGAATACGCCGACATTTGTCCCATCGAGGACAAGGACTTTCACAACGAAATGTCGCTCCTGGTGCAGGAACCGGCTTTCAAAAACATAGCCCGACTGGTGCTGCCCGACTATAAGTACAACCAACTCAAGCGGGTGCTGCTCAGCCTGAACAACAAGCATGACCTACAGATTAAAATCATGCGGCCCTTTGTCGAAGGGCTGATGGCAAAGACCACTTCGGGCTTTACCTACAGCGGCATCGAGCATATCGACAAGGACACGCCATATGTCTATATCACCAACCACCGCGATATCATCCTCGACTCGGCGCAGCTGGGTTTCGCACTGTTGCAGAACGGTATGGACACGGTGGAAATCGCCATCGGCAACAACCTGCTCATCTACAACTGGATCACTCGGCTGGTGAGACTCAACAAGTGCTTCATCGTGAAGCGCAATCTGGGTCGAATGCAGACTCTCGCGGCCGCCATCCAGCTCTCAGGCTACATGCACTGGGCCATCACACAGAAAAGGACCTCGATATGGATCGCGCAGCGCGAAGGACGCTGCAAGGACGGCAACGACCGAACTCAGGAGAGCCTGCTGAAGATGCTCACCTACGGCAATCGCGAACTCTCGTTTGTCGACAGCCTGAAGGAGCTGAACATCGCCCCGATTGCCATCAGCTATGAGTATGACCCCAACGACAGACTCAAGGCCCAGGAATACCTGCTCAAGAGCAAGAACCCCAACTACAAGAAGAGTCCCGACGACGACCTGGCGAGCATGAAGACAGGTATGCTTGAGTACAAAGGCCACATCCACTATGCCTTCACACCGTGCATCAACGAGGAACTGGACAACATCCCGTCGGACCTCGACCGCCTTCTGACCGTGGAACGTATCTGCAACATCATCGACCACCAGATACACGCCAACTACCGCATCTACAAGACCAACTATATAGCCCACGACATGCTTTTGGACGACAACGAGTTTGCCGACCAATACAACGATGCCGAGAAGAAAGCGTTTGTCGACTATCTCATGGGACAGATTGACAAGATTGAGATTCCGTTCAACGACAGCGACCGCAACTACATGTTCAAATACATGCTTCAGATGTATTCCAACCCGCTGACCAACTATCTGGAGGCCACACGATGATACTGCGCTGGCTACCGTTTATCGTACTGATTGTCGTCAACTTCCTGCTTGACTGGTTTATCTACCGCAAGCTGAAAGGCCGGACGCGCAAGGTGGCGCATGTCATCCTCTCGGTAGCGCTGTTCGGCTGCGTGGTGTTCATGGCTTTCACTTCGGTCAAGACATGCAGCGACAGTGTGCTCCGCATGGTGATGTGGATGCTTTACATTTATATTGCGTGCTATATACCGCGGCTCGTGGCATTGCCGTTCTACTGGCTGTCGCTGCCCAAGTTCCTGCGCGACGGCACTCGCCGGTTTGTGCGCCGCAGCGCCACCGTGGTGGGAGTATTGGTGTTTCTCGTGATGCTTTGGGGCGCGTTGGTTACTCCACGCACCTATGAAGTGCGCCGCGTTACCATCGAGTACGACAATCTGCCTGATGCCTTCGACGGATACCAAATCGCACAGTTCAGCGACATCCACCTGGGCAGCCGTTGCCCGAGCGACACCGCTTTTGTGGTGAAATACGTCAACGCAATCAACGGCCTCAAGCCCGACATGATTTGCTTCACGGGCGACATCGTGAACCGTTACAGCCGCGAAGTGCTGCCGTTCCGGCACATCCTCAGCCGTCTCCATGCACCCGACGGCGTGATGGCCATCTCAGGCAACCACGACTATCCCGACTACACCGCCGACACCCAGCAGCAGAAAGAAATCGACCACCAGCGTCTTGTCGACATCGAGAAAAAGATGGGCTGGACACCGCTCGAGAACGAATACCGGTTTATTTCGCGCGGAAGCGATTCGATAACGGTGATAGGACTTGAGAACTACGGCTATCCTCCCCTGCCCAACTACGGCAAATACCAGACCACTTACCCCGATTATGACGACAAGCGCTTCAAAATCCTGCTCACACACGGGCCAAACCTGTGGCTCAACTTCGTTGTGAAGCGCTTCGACGACAATATCGCGCTTACGCTGAGCGGTCACACCCACGCCATGCAGATGGAACTGCGGGCAGCGGGAAAGCGCTGGTCGCCAGCCGCGTTGGTCTACAGGAATTGGGGCGGCCTGTACCAGAACGGCCAGCGATATCATTATGTGAACATCGGCCTTGGAGTGGTGGGACATCCGGCCCGTATAGGCGCTGTGCCCGAAATAACCCTGATAACCCTGAAGAAAAAGAAATAAATGACAATCGAAGAAATAATCTCACGGGAGCTCAATCTGCCTCTTAACCATGTGGCAAACACGCTCAACCTGCTTCGCGACGACAACTCCATCCCGTTTATCAGCCGATACCGCAAGGAGATGACCGGCAACATGGACGAGACACAGGTGCAAGCAGTCGACAACCGTATGAAATACTACGACGAGCTGCAACACCGCAAGTCGACCATTCTCAAGACCATCGAGGCGCAGGAACAACTGACCGACGAACTGGCGAAGCGCATCAACGCCTGCTGGGACGCTACCGAGTTGGAGGACCTCTACCTGCCGTTCAAGCCGAAGCGACGCACCCGTGCGCAGATGGCCCGCGAAAAAGGCCTCGAACCGCTGGCTAAGCTGATTATGTCGCAACGCCACAACAACATTGCCGACCGGGCCGAGGGATATGTCGACGGCGACAAGGTGAAAGACATCGACGACGCCATAGCCGGAGCACAGGACATCGTGGCCGAATGGATTAGCGAGAACACCCGTGTGCGCAACGTGATTCGCAACCAATTCTCGCGTTTCGCCGTTATCTCGTCTACGTTTGTCCGCGGCAAGGAGATTGAAGGACGCAACTACGAGAACTACTATGAATTCTCGCGTCCGCTGAAGCAGATTTCTTCCCACCAACTGCTGGCAATACGCCGCGGCGAGAAAGAGGGATTCCTGAAAGTGAGCATCGACGTTGACCACGACCGCGCGGTGAACAATGTGTGCCGTGTGGTGGTAAAAGGCCATGGGGAATCGTCGACAATAGTCGAGGAAGCCGCTGCCGACAGCTACGACCGCCTTATCAAGCCGTCGATTGAGAACGAATTTGCCGCTCAGGCAAAAGCCAAGGCCGACGACACCTCTATCAATATGTTCGCGCAGAACGTGCGTCAGCTGCTGTTCGCGCCACCGTTGGGACGACAGCGCATTCTGGCCGTCGACCCGGGATTCCGCACTGGCTGCAAGGTAGTGTGCCTCGACCAGCAGGGCAATCTGCTGCATCACGATGTGATATATCCCGTGGCACCTCATCACGACACCGCTGGCGCTACCAAGACCATCAGCACTTTGGTGGAAAAATACGATATCGACGCCTTCGCCCTCGGCAACGGCACCGCCAGCCGCGAAACTGAGACTTTCCTCAAACGGCTGAAGCTGAAACGCCATATTCCGGTGCACGTGGTAAGCGAGAACGGTGCGTCGATTTATTCAGCCTCGAAGGTTGCGCGAGAGGAGTTCCCCGACCAGGACGTGACCGTGCGCGGAGCAGTGTCGATAGGTCGACGACTGCTCGACCCGCTGGCCGAACTGGTGAAAATCGACCCGAAGTCGATTGGTGTCGGACAGTACCAGCACGATGTCGACCAGACTAAGCTGAAAGAGTCGCTCGACTTCACCGTCGAGAGTTGCGTCAACAGTGTGGGCGTAAACGTCAACACGGCCTCGAAAGAGCTGCTCACCTATGTCTCAGGCTTAGGGCCGGCAATCGCGCGGAACATTGTGAACTACCGTGCCGAGAACGGTGACTTCACTTCGAGAGAGGCATTGCTCAAAGTGCCTAAGCTTGGGCCGAAGACCTTCACTCAGGCCGCCGGTTTCCTTCGTGTGCCTGAAAGCAAGAACCCGCTCGACAACAGCGCCGTGCACCCCGAACGCTACAAACTGGTGGAAAGGATGGCTCGCGACTGCGGTTGCGGTGTGGACGGACTGATTAAGGACGCCGACAAACGAGCGCAGATCGACATCAAGCGCTACATCAGCGACGATGTGGGAGAACCCACGCTGAAGGACATCATGGCCGAACTCGAGAAACCCGGCCGCGACCCGCGACAAGGGGTTCAGGAGGTGGAATTTGACGACACGATTCAGAAAATCGAGGACTTGAAAGCCGAGATGGAACTCAACGGCAAGGTGACCAACATCACTCAGTTCGGTGCGTTTGTCGACATAGGTGTGCATAAGGAAGGCCTAGTACATTGCTCGCAGTTCGGTAAAGGACGGTCAGTCGACCCGTCGAAGTTTGTTAAAATAGGCCAAGTGGTAAGAGTGAAGGTGGTGAGCGTTGACCTCGAACGGGGACGCATCGCTTTGACAATGAAAAACGTGGCCCAGCCGGCTCATTAACTACAATGGACCAGAACAGCTATCTCGACAAACTCAATCCACAACAGCGCGAAGCGGTGCTCTACTGCGACGGGCCACAGCTTATCATTGCCGGTGCCGGATCGGGAAAGACCAGAGTGCTCACATATAAGATCATGCACCTGCTCAGCCTGGGGTATGAGCCTTACCGCATAATGGCCCTCACGTTCACCAACAAAGCCGCCCGAGAGATGCGTCAGCGCATCGAGGCGTTGGTGGGGCCGGATGTGGCGTCGCGGCTGTGGATGGGGACGTTCCATAGCATCTTCTCACATCTGTTGCGCAACAACGCGCAACTGCTTGGATACAAGCGTGATTTCACCATCTACGACACCAGCGACTCACGCTCGTTGGTAAAGCTCATCGTCAAGGATATGGGCCTCGACGACAAGGTCTACAAGCCCAACAACATCCACGCACGCATCTCCAAACTAAAAAACGACCTGTTCCTGCCCGAAGACTACCTGCTCGACCAAAGGCAAACAGCACTCGACAAAAAGAGCTCGACACCGCTGTTCGGACAGATATATAAGACTTACTGCGACCGCTGCCGCGTGGCGGGTGCCATGGATTTCGACGACCTGCTGGTAAACACCAACATCCTGTTGCGCGACTACCCCGAGGTGCTTCAACGTTATCAGGAATTCTTCCAGTATATCCTTGTCGACGAGTATCAGGACACCAACTTCGCCCAGCATCTCATAGTGCTGAAACTATCGCGCCTGCACCGCAGGATGAGTGTCGTGGGCGACGATGCACAGTCAATCTACAGCTTCCGCGGCGCAAACATAGGCAACATTCTCACACTGTCGAAACAGTATCCCGACCTGAAGACGTTCAAACTCGAACACAACTACCGGTCGACACAGACTATCATCAACGCCGCCAACTCGCTTATCGACAAGAACCGCAACCAAATAAAGAAAAACATCTTCACCGACAACAAGAAAGGCAGCTTGATACCGGTGATACGATGTTTCAGCGATTTTGAGGAAGGCTACGTCGTGGCAAGCCAGATAACGTCGATCAAGGCCCGCACCGGTTGCCGTTACAACGACATTGCCGTGCTTTACCGCACCAATGCGCAGTCTCGTGTGCTTGAGCAGGCGCTGAGCAAAGGAGGCCGTGCCGACGACCATGCCCTCGCTCAACGCGGTATACCCTATCGCATCTATGGCGGTCTGTCGTTCTACCAGCGTAAGGAAATCAAGGACGCGATTGCTTATTTCCGTCTTACCGTGAACCATGACGACGACGAGGCCTTGCGGCGCATCATCAATTTCCCCACTCGTGGAATTGGCAGCACTACCCTCGACAAGGTTCAGCACTGCGCGGTCACAGCCCAGGTGAGCTTGTGGAGTGTGATTACCGACCCCGTGAAATACCAGCTCAACGTCAACAAGGGCACACTGAACAAACTGGCCGATTTCGTGCATCTCATCGAAGGGTTCGCCAAAATCGACAGCGAGGGAGCGACGGCAACTGAAGTGGCCCAGGCAGTAATCAGCCGTACAGGACTGATGTCGATGCTGCTCAATGACAATACTCCCGAGAACATCAGCAAGCGCGAGAACCTCGAGGAACTCATCAATGCCGTAAGCGAGTTTATCGACTCTCAGGCCGAGTCGGGCAGCGACGATGTGAAAATGACGAATTTCCTTGCCGTCACCTCATTGCTCACCGATCAGGACGAGGAAAAGAAAAACGGCGGCGACTGTGTGACGCTGATGACTGTTCATGCTGCCAAAGGTTTGGAATTCAAGCATGTGATTATCGTGGGCGTGGAGAAAGATTTGTTCCCGTCGGCAATGAGCAGCGACACTTTGGCAGGCATCGAGGAAGAACGGCGGCTGCTCTATGTGGCCATCACGCGGGCTATGGAGAACTGCGTCATCACTTATGCCTCATCGCGCTACCGCAACGGCCAGACCGTGCAATGCCAGCCGAGCCAGTTCATCTCCGACATCGACCCTCAATATCTCAAGGTCGATTTCCGAATCAAGGAAAGAAAACCTGACGATTTCAGCGACAGCTACGACAGCTTCGGCTACCGGCGCCGACAGGCGGCATCGAAGCCTGCTTTCACTGCGCGAACCGAGACCTCGCGCACCTCGCCCCCACCGGGTTTCAAGCGTTACGACCCATCATCGACAGGTGCTGTGGCCAGCCCCATGGACGGCGACTTCACGCTTCACACAGCCGACGAGCTGACAGTAGGCATGGCTATCATTCACAACCGTTTCGGTGAAGGGCAGATAACCAAAGTCGACACCAGCGGCTCCGATGCCAAAATCGTGGCAAAGTTTGACGCCGATGGCATAGAACGCACCATGTTACTCAAATTCGCCAAATTCAAAATCGTATGAACCACTACCCCACTCCGTATTACATAGTATATGAGGACCGTCTCAAACGAAATCTTGACCTGATTGCCGAGGTGAGTCGTCGCGCCGGCGTACAGATTATCATGGCGTTCAAGGCCAATGCTTTGTGGCGCACTTTCGGCATCTTCCGCAATTACGGCGTCAAAGCCACTGCCAGTTCGGTGAACGAGATGCGTCTGGCAGTCGAGGAACTGGGTTGCAAGGCACATAGCTACTGCCCGGTCTACACCGACGACACCATAGCGGAGTTTATCGAGGGAAGCAGTCATATCACGTTCAACAGTGTGGCGCAGTTTCTTCGCTTCCGTGAGCTCGCGTTGAGTCGCGGCATCTCCTGCGGCTTGCGCATCAACCCCATGTGCAGCGTAATCGACCCCGGCATCTACGACCCTTGCAGTCGTGGGGC
>JBGUHM010000027.1:0-9200 GCA_045112115.1 Sodaliphilus sp.
TTTCCGACTTCCAACAGCACATCATCATTATTGTTTTTTCAAGATTAAGAAATAATGAAATTATGCATTTCTATCTTGAAAGTTTAAACACCGAAAATTTCACGTTAAAATACTTGGGCGTATTGGAACTGGTGAGGCTACTGTTCAATAGTTGACACTTTTTGCGGTAAAAAAAAGAGGGAGCTGTGACTCCCTCTTTTGAATATTATGACCTAAATAATTATTTGGCGTAGACTGCGTAACCTTTGGGCTCGAGCGAGATGGTGGACGTTGAGGTCAGGTCGGTGCTGGTAGCGGTTATGCCTGAGGCTATGGTGCTACTGTCAATCCAGCGTGTGTAGTTGCCGGCGTCGACACCGCTCACCTGCACGTTGACTGCCGAGGCACCGAGATTAATCACCACGAGCACCTTGTTGTTGCCGCTGGTCTTGGTATAGGCGAGCACCGACGAGTTGTTGGTGGTGTGATAGGTGACGTCAGTCACATTGTCGGCCAACGCGGGCTGCGTGTGATGCAACGCCACGAGTGCTCGTATGGTGTTTTTCATCTTGTTGTCAACATTGTTCCAATTCACTTTCGTGTCGTTGAAATAGTCGAGTTTCTGGTCGGAACCGATTTCCTGGCCGTTGTAGAGCAGTGGCAATCCGAAGAAGGTGAACTCGAGGACGGAGAACGAGTAACGGTTGTCGCCGTACATCGACGTCAAGGTGTTGCCGCCGTCGTTAAAGTTAACGTCGTGGTTGGTGAGATACACCATGCGGCCGAAACTCTTGCCGGTCGACTCGCTCATGAAACTCTGTAGATTGCTCTTCATGGTCGATGCCGACGTGCTGTTGCCGAAACGCTGGAGTTTGCTTCCTTGATAATTGAATGCAAAGTCGTAGTCGAACCCGACGTTGCTCAGGCGGGTGGCCTCGTGCACGATATCACCCTCGCCCAGAAAGTAGAAGCTTTTGCCGCTTTTGTAGTTCTTAATAAGGGGAATGGCATTGGTCCAGTAGCTGGCGGGAATAGCGCTGCTGGAGATGTAGTCGCAACGGTAACCGTCGATGTCGGCCTGGTCAATCCAGAATTTCAGGCAGTCGTTCATGGCGTTCACTGTGGCGGTGTCGCTGTAGTTCAGCTGATACACGTCGCTGTAGTTGTTGGGGTGGACGATGCTGCCGTTTTGCGTGGTGTAGTATTCCGGATGCTCGGTGACCCAGCGGTGGTTGGTGGCGGTGTGGTTCGGCACCCAGTCGAGCCATACCTCCATGCCCAATTCATGGGCGCGGGTGACAAACGACTTCAGGTCGTTGATTGAGCCGTAATTCGGGTTTACAGCCTTGAAATCGGTGGCGGCATAAGGACTGTTGAGGCCTCCGCCGCGAGGATAGATGGGCATGAGCCACACTATGTCGACGCCCAGCTTGCGAAGCTCGCTCAACTGGTTCTTTGCGGCGGTGAGTGTGCCTGACGAGGTGAACGAACCCACATTGAGCTCATAAATTACACGGTTTTTCGCGCTCACGGCGGTGGTGTTGTCGATGGTTACCTGAGTGGGGGTACCGGGATCCGGGTTAGGGTCGACGCTGGGCTCGCCGGGTTTGTCGCTAATGGTATATGAACCACTGTCGCTCACGCGCACGTAGGTGTCCTGAGTGAAGGAGAAATCCTGCATCAGGTCATACTGGCGTCCGCCTCCGTTATTGTTGATAATCCAGTTGGTGTTAGCGGTGGTGTAGTAGATTTCGTCCATATTGAACACCATCCACACCTCGTCGTTGATGGTAGTGGTCGATGATGGCTGAACACCAGGCCAAGGGTCTTTCACGTTGCCGTTGTTGGCCCACACATAGAGGGCATAATCGCTCCAGCCCAGGTCGCTGTGGATATACATCACCGGTCCCGAAGGGGTGGGGTCGACGCTGGGGTCGCCGTTGATGATGTAGTCGTAGATTGCGCTGATGTCGCTCACGTTAACGATGCCGTCGCCGTTGACGTCATACTTGTTTTGCGCAACCGCGCAGTGCAGTGCGAAGATGCTCAATAATAAAAGCAGTAATTTTTTCTTCATTTGATGTCGTTTTTCTTGGGGGTGAGTAATAATTTGCCGCAAATTTAACCTAAAAAGTTCAACATGTTGCATAAATTATCATGTAAAATAATGCTGTAGTAATGAAAACCATAAATTTAAGTGGTGTTTGGCTTATGAAACTTGTAAAATTTTGCAAGAATGGGAAATTGTACGTAATTTTGTCGCCTCTTAATAAGACTGCTAAATTTTGAAAAAAACAATGAGAAAGGCTATATTTGTAACGGTTTTGTTCATCGTGGTGAGCGCAGTGGCCGCTGTGGCTCAGATTGTCGAGCCAGTGAAGTGGAAAACGGCTATCAAGGTGGACGATAAAACTCGTCAAGGCGTGGTGACGCTTACCGCCAACATCGACAACGGCTGGCATATGTACAGCACCGACCTGCCAAAGGGCGGGCCTGTACCCACAACGGTGCAGTGGAAGACGCTCGAGGGCGTGAAACTGGTGGGGCAGCTCACTCCGAGCGCCAAGCCGCATGAGGAGCAGGACGAGACCTTCAACATGGTTCTCCGCTGGTGGACCGGAACGGTGACTCTATCGCAGAAAGTGGAGGTCACGGCCGATAAATACGACATCAAGGGTACTGTGCGATATATGGCTTGCAGCGGCAATTCCTGCAACCCGCCCGCAACCGAGTCCATATCTCTTTCCGGAACGGTGAAAGGCGACGATAAGTCAGCCGACGAAGATAACACCGAGGAGACAGCCGAGGAGGAACCCGCCGAGGAGACCGACACCGTCGCTGTGGCCGATGGTGAACCGCTGACCACGGTTGACGGAGACCAGTTGTGGAAACCCGTGAACGTGGACAACGGTGTGGCGACCGGGGCCGACGCCTCGTCGCTGTGGCTGGTGTTCTGGGCATGTTTCGGCGGCGGTCTGCTGGCATTGCTCACACCGTGTGTGTGGCCCATTATTCCCATGACGGTGAGTTTCTTCATGAAGAAAAGCGGCTCGCGCGCCCGCTCGATACGCGACGCCGCCATCTACGGTCTGTCGATAGTGATAATCTACGTGGCGCTCGGACTGATTGTGACGGCAATCTTCGGGCCGAGCACTCTCAACGCCATAGCAACCAACGCCGTGTGTAACATCATCTTCTTCTTGCTGCTGGTGGTGTTCGCCATCTCGTTCTTCGGCGCGTTTGACATTCATCTGCCTGGGTCGTGGTCCAACAAGCTCGACTCGGCTTCGAGAGGGACTACGGGAATGCTGAGCATCTTCTTCATGGCATTTACACTGGCCATTGTGTCGTTCTCGTGCACCGGTCCCATCATAGGCACTCTGCTCGTCGAGGCCGCCGGACAGGGCAACCGACTGGCGCCTGCCGTGGGTATGACAGGGTTCGCTTTGGCGCTGGCAATACCCTTCAGCCTCTTCGCGCTCTTCCCCTCGTGGTTGAAGAAGCTGCCCAAGGGCGGCGGTTGGCTCAACACGGTAAAAGTGGTGCTGGGCTTCATCGAACTGGCACTCGCGCTTAAGTTCTTGAGCGTGGCCGATTTGGCCTACGGGTGGCATATCCTCGACCGCGAGGTGTTCCTTTCGCTTTGGATTGCAATCTTCGGTCTGCTGGGTCTCTATCTGTTGGGTATGTTCAGGCTCAAGAGCGACGGCGACGGCGAGAAGAGCAGAGTGGGGGTGACGCGGCTGATGCTCGGTCTGGTGTCGCTCGCATTTACTGCTTATCTGGTGCCTGGATTGTGGGGCGCGCCTCTGCGTGCAACGAGTGCGTTCGTGCCGCCTCTGTCCACTCAGGATTTTGTGCTCGGTGACGAGGCTACCGTGGTGTATGACGATTACGAGCAAGGAATGGCCGCGGCCGCGCGAGCAGGCAAACCCGCGCTGGTCGACTTCAGCGGCTACGGCTGCGTGAACTGCCGAAAGATGGACGGTGCCGTGATGGACCGTGAAGAGGTGAAAAGCTTCATCGACGAGAAATTCGTCAAAATCACGCTTATGGTCGACGACAAGACACCGCTGCCCAAACCCATCTACGTGATGGAGAACGGAAAGAAACGCGAACTCGAAACCGTGGGCGACAAATGGAGTTACCTGCAGCGGTACAAGTTCAACTCCAACTCACAGCCGTATTACGTGGTGCTCGACGAGCAGGGTGAACTCAAGAGCGGGCCGGCTGTGTATAACGAGGACGTGAAACTGTTTATGGACTTCTTAAAGAAAGGATTAAAACAATAACTATTAAAACGCTATATAACAATGGAATCAAGATCTAAGATTGCAGCGGAGAAAAAGCTGGGCGGAACGCATAACTGCGCACAAGCGGTAATCGATTCATACACCGACATTGCTAGCATCGACTCGCCTACAGCAATGGCAATGGCCAGCGCTTTCGGTACTGGCATGGGAAACATGGAAGGCACTTGCGGTGCTCTCGTGGGAGCCGGAATGGTACTCGGTCTCGTAACGCGTGACCGCGTGAAGGCTCGCGCGCAGATGAAACAGGTGATGACTCGTTTCGCCGAGCGAAATGGTGCCACACAATGCAAGCACCTCAAGGGTGTCGGCACCGGGTGCCCATTGCGGGAATGCCACGACTGCGTGGCCGACGCATGCGAATTCTTGGAGCAACAACTATAAACCTATTGTGATTATGAGAAAGTGTTTTTTGATTGCGGTTTGTTTCTTAGCCGCAATAGTCGGGCCGAAAGTACAGGCCTCCGACATGGATTTCGAGGTTGTGAACAACACGGTGTCGTTCTATGAAATCGAACAACAGTGGCACAAGTATAATTTCTTCACTGTCACTCGTAACGAGAACCCAAAAATCCAGGAACTGTTCCTGAGTTTTGCACACGCTTATCCCAACGAACTGTTCCATTTTGCCGAAGCTCATATGCTGGGGTTGACGACCGAGGGGTTTATGTACAACTATGTGCTCGACACGCAGAACGGATTCTTCCAATGCGAGGGAATGACCGAGCTCACTTGGAAAATTCAGATGTGCTATTGGCGATGTAACGATGGCGGCATCCTTGTAGGTGTGGCTCTGATTGGCGATGAATACAAAGGTGACTTGAATATTAACGAAGGCGATCCAGAAGAACCAACAATCAACGTCAACGGCTTGATGTTCTATAAGATAGACAAGGGCGAGGTGATGTGGTGGCCCAAGACGCCAAAGCAGATGTGTGGCCAAGACTTCAATTTCCACCTCTACGACATAGAACTGCCGCGACAGGGAAAGGACATAAAACTCAACAACGACACCGGCAAGAGCTACGTACTCAAGTGGAACGGCAACGGCTTCACCGTGAAGTAGCGCTGTGACAACATGATGAGAAACGCCCTGCTATTATCGATTGCCTTGTTGATGTCGGTCTACATGTCGGCGCAAGATATTCAGTCATATGTGGGACGACAACTGGAATTATATCCCAAGTCGCGGTTGCTCGATATCTATAAGTCATGTTTTCAGGACTTTATGGGGGCTGAGCATCTCGTGACCGACCGCCAGACTGTTAAGGCTTATCTCGAGCAAGAACTGGAGAGCGCAAGTCTCGATGAACTGCTGCCGTGGTACTTTGAACCGTGCGGCACCGACAGTTGCTTCTTCCGGGTCAGTCTGCGCGTGGTGAAAGAAGGATTGGTGCCCGAGGACTTATTGCTCGACGCCTTTATTCGCAGTGCCAATAGCGATAGCGGCCACTCGGTGGAATCGTGGATAATACGTTGGCGGCAGATAGAGGCGGCCATCGATGAGATGAATCTTGGGCTGTCCAACTATCAGAATGACAAAAATTTTATCGACAGTGTTCTTGCCGAGGGCCGTTATGCCATAAGTCATTCGCCCGATTACCGTGAGGCTTACCGGCCTCACTACCGTATAGTGGAGCGTAGAATATTTGAGAACGAGATCCGGCCTTTGCTTGTGTGTGGCGAGTCCGAGGGTGAATATTAGTCATTGGTTAATTATTGGTCAGCGGTGGATTTTGCGAAAAAAAGGGGTGGGGGAGTAGTATTTTCGAAATAATGCGTATCTTTGCGGCCGTGTTTCTATTGAAATTAGTAAAATATTTTAGCTATGAACTTGATACGCAGAACATTAAACAGTAAAAACAAGATAAAGCGCGAGATTATCGCCTATGTGCTTCTCACTATTGGCAGCGCGCTGTTCGCCATCGGCGACGTGATGTTTGTCAACCCATACTTGATGGCTCCTGGCGGAACCTACGGTTTGAGTAACGTGTTCAACACGCTCTGGCCCTGGAAGATTTCGCTTTATGCCATCTGCATGGATATCCCCTTGCTGATTATCGGCACATGGATTCTCGGACCGAAATTCGGTGTGAAGACCATTATCTCAACGATTCTGATTTTCGCGTTCACTTTCGTGCTTGAGAGTTGGTGGGGTTACAACCCGGTAATTCACGACGGAGCCATCAGCGCCACCGGCGGTCACTCGTTTGTGCCCATTCCTCACGATGGCGGCTGGTTCCGTCCCGACTATTTCCTGAACACTGTGCTGGCGGGTATTATCTACGGTATTGCCATCGGTTTGATTTTCCGCTCCGGAGCCACCAGCGGCGGAAGCGACATCATATCGATGATTATCCACAAATACACGAAGATTTCGCTTGGCACGCTGGTGATGGTGGTCGACGGTATCATCACGCTCATCACGCTGGTGGCCTTCGGCGACATCCGTCTGCCCATCTATTCTATCCTGATTATCGTTATCGAAGGCAAGGTTATCGACTTTGTGGTCGACGGTATGAAGAGTTACCGTACTATGTTTATCGTCACCGACAACCCCGACCCTATCCGCAAGTACATTATCGAGAACCTCAACCGCAGCGGAACGTGTCTTACCGGAACAGGTCTCTACAAAGGCAACGAGCGAAACATGATATATGTAACGCTCGACCGTGCCGACATGCTCAAGTTGCGCTCGGTGCTATACGAAATGGATCCGGACGCTTTCGTCAACATCGTCGAAAGCTCAGAAATCCTCGGCAACGGCTTCCGCACCCTCAAGCAGGCCAGCGAGTAACCACTCGTTTTAACATAAAAATATAAGGCATTGGCTGCAGCCAATGCCTTATATTCATCTGTCTAATAGGGTGGTTACTGGCCGAGGATAATCTGGTAGATGGTGCTCACGTCGCCGGTGTTCACCACGCCGTCGCCGTTCACGTCGCCGCGGATGCCGCTGCCCGGGTCGTCAGGCAGCTCGCTGGCGTAGTTCTCGGCATCCTCGACGATGAACGGGAAGTCCTGCCACACCGCCTGCATCTCATAGCGGGCCTTCGAGCCGGAGCGAACATGCAGGTCGACACCCGGCAGCGATACGCCCTCGAACGTGTTCTCCGGAATAGCTACCGGCCGCGCCCGCATAGCCACGATATCCGTCAGCGCCGGCGCAGCAAACGCCTTCTCACCGATAACTGCCACATTCCCACCAATCACCACTACATTCAACCCGTTGCAGCCCTCAAAGGCACTCGCCCCAACCGTGCTCACCGAGTTGGGAATAACAGCTTTCTTAAGGTCGCCACACACTTTAAAAGCATTGTTCCCGATTGATGTTACGGAATTGGGAATATTTACAGAGGATATCTTTGAACCATTTAAGAAGTTTGCAGGTAAAGTTTCAACCTGATTGCCGATGGTTACCCGTTCGATATTGCTTTTCAACATATTGCTATTATCAGTACAATTAATTGCATTCCAAGTTAAATCGGTAAATGATGTGCAGTTATTAAATGCATCATAGCCGATATCTGTTATTGAGTTCCCTATGGTCACATTTTTAAGACTGGTGCAACCATCGAATGCTTGGCTTCCTATTGAATTGACAGAATTTGGAATGTTAATTAAAGCCAGTTTGTCACATCCGTAAAAAGCAAGATTACCAATGTTTGTTATCGAATTTGGGATAGTTATAGAAGTTAATCCTTGGCACCAAGAAAGGAGTCCGTTGCTAATAGATGTTAATGAGTTGGGTATGTTGATATTGGTTATATTTTCACAATGAGTAAATGCACAACCACCTATAAATGTCACCGAGTTCGGAATTGTCAAACTTGTTAATCCTGTACAAACCTCGAATGCATAATTACCGATAGACGTTACTGAGTTGGGGATGGTCAAGTTTGATAATCCAGCGCACGAACTGAATGCATAATCACCGATTGTTGTTACCGAGGTGGGGATTGTTACTGTGGATATTTTTGAGTTTTTAACAAAATTCGTTGGCAATATTTTGACATTGTTGCTTATGGTTACGGTTTCAATATTGCTTGTTGTCATGTCGCCGTTAGAAGGACTGTTGATGGCATTCCAAACCAAGGATCTTAAGCCACTGCAGTTACTGAATGCGTTGCTGCCTATTGATGTGACGGAGTTGGGAATGGTTAAGTTCGTCAGGCCGCTGCAGTTATTGAACGCGCTGCTACCGATGGATGTGACAGAGGTGGGGATTGTTACTGTAGTTATCTTGGAACCGCTAACGAAGTTAGCGGGTAGCGTTTCTACATTATTGCCAATCTTTACATGTTCAATATTGTTGGTTGGCATACTGCCATTGGAATTACAATTAACGGCATTCCAGGTTAAAGAAACTAAACTTGTGCAACCGTCGAACGCCTTGCTTCCTATGGATGTGACGGAGTTAGGTATAGTGATAGTAGTTATTTGTGAGCCTTTGATGAAATTAGCAGGTAAAGTTTCCACTTGATTGCCAATGGATACACTTTCAATACCACTTGTCGGCATTGAACCATTGCTCGCACAATTAATGGCATTCCAAACCAATGATCTTAAGCCACTGCAGTTACTGAATGCGTTGCTGCCTATTGAAGTGACGGAGTTGGGGATGGTAATGCTCGTCAGGCCGTTGCAACCGGAGAACGTCCTATTGCCGATTGAAGTGACGGAATTGCCTAAGGTCAAGTTTGTCAAGCCGGAGCAATCATAAAACGCGTCATGCCCAATTGTAGTGACGGAGTTGGGGATGGTTACGCTCGTCAATCCGGAGCAACCATAAAACGCGTTGTTGCCGATTGAAGTGACGGAGTTTCCTATTGGCACACTTGTTAAGCCTCTGCAACCGTAGAACGCGTTGTTGCCGATTGTAGTGACGGAGTTGGGAATAGTTACACTTGT
>JBGUHM010000028.1:0-15972 GCA_045112115.1 Sodaliphilus sp.
CTGTTTGTAGTCTTGCGGCACTCCAGTGCCAAGGGCGTATTTAACGGCTAGGGCGTATTGTGCAAGGTCATAGCCGTTTTCGGCCGCCTTGCGGTACCACTCCACGCCTTGCTTGTCGTCTTGTGTGACACCGTAGCCTTTGATATAGCACACCCCCACGTTGAATTGTGCTGTTGCATCGCCTTGTTCAGCCGCTTTGCGGTACCATTCCAGGGCTTGATTGTAGTCTTGTGTCACTCCAAAGCCGTCGGCATAGCATTCGCCCAAGCTGCGTTGTGCGTCGGCATTGCCTTGTTCTGCGGCTGCGCGGAACCATTCTACGGCTTTCTCATAGTTTTGGTCAACACCCTGACCGGTAGCCAGACAGACCCCGAATTTATATTGCGCATCAGTGTCTCCATCTTTAGCATGCAGAAAATAATCTAATGCGGGGCTGTCGATCTTTCCCGTGAAATTCTGTGCCGCGGCGTTGCCTGAGAGCAAAGCCGTGGCTGCGAGGATTAGAATAATTTTTTTCATCGTTTATATTTTTTATTTTTTAATTTTTAATTCATAATTCCTCTTCGGAGCGTGGCTGTCGGTGACGGTCACGTCGTTGGTGCTGAAGTCGATGACCCAGTGGCGGCCGCTGATGAGCGTGGGCCACTGCTGGTCGATTTCGAGCGTTGTCACACCGGGCCAGCCGAAGCTCGCTGAGCAGCGGAACGGGGTGTTGAGGCCCTTCAGCCGGTCGCGCGCCGCGATGGAGTAGAGCGGGTGTTGCACCTCGTTGTCGACCCACGTGCCGGCACCTGCGCAGAAAGTCTGCCCCACGGGGTCGTTGTAGGTGAAGGTGAGTCCCTTCCCGTCGAAATCGAGCACGAGCGAGTCGATTTTCAGGTCGTTGGGCTCGAAGCGCAGCATGATGTGGTTTTTGCCTCCGTGACGGCTGCTTTTCGTCTCGCGCACGGGCGCGATTTCGTTTAATGTAGCGCGCGCGAGGGTTTTTGCAAGAGCTTTCTCGCCCTTCTTGTCACGCGGCAGTGTGGTGTTGCCGAGCATGGGCAGCAGATTGTTCCATATAGCGCGCAACATTCCGTGTCCGTCGTGGCTCATGGCGTTGATTACCACCACGATGTCGCGTTCGCGGTCCATCACGATATATTGTCCGAAGGCCCCGTCGGCGCGCACCACGCCCGCAGGAATGCAGCGCCACAGCTGGTAGCCGTAGCCCTGGTTGCCGTCGGTGGGCGGACTCTTGGTGGTGGCTGTGACCACCTGCACTTTCTCCATCTCGTCGATCCACTCGGCACTCACGAGCTGGCTGCCGTTCCAGTTGCCACGGTTGTTGATGAGCATTCCGAGCTTGGCCTGCGACTCGGCTTGCAGACGCAGCCCCCAGCCGCCGGTGTTCACCCCGTCGGGACTGAGTTCCCAGTCGACCACGGTGATGCCCAGCGGCGAGAACAGCCTCGGCCGCAGGTAGTCGAGCATCGTCTGGCGCGTCACTTTCTGCACTATTGCCGCCAGCAGGAACGTACACATCGAGTCGTACTGGAATTGCCCGAGGCAGTCCACAGGCCGCGACAGGTATTGCGCCACCCAGTCGTCGTGGTTGTTGCGGATGTTGTTCCAGTCGGGTTTGATGCCGCTGCACATCGTCAGCAGGTCGCGCACGGTCATCGCCGCCAACTCCCGGCTAACGCTGTCGGGCAGTTCGCCGGGGAAGAAGGCCGCCACGCGGTCGTTGAGACGCAGCCGGTTCTCGTCGATGGCGATTCCAACAGCAAGCGCCGTCACGGTCTTGCTCGCGCTGTAGAGCGTGTGCGGGTCGTCGGCACGGTAGGGCGCGGGATGCAGCTCGGCAATCACCGCTCCGTGACGCACCACCATCAGGTGGTGGATATCGGTGCGCGGCACGTTCACCAGTGTGTCGACAAAAGCCGCCAGCGCCCGCGAACTCACACCCTGCTCCTCGGCCGTCGTCCTCGGCAGCGACCCCGTCTGCCCCGCAGAGTACATCGCCACCGCCGCCATCAAAATCAATATTATCTTTCTCATTGTTTTGGGGTTTTAGTTTTTGCAAAGGTAGACATTATTAATTAAAAATGAAAAATTAAGAATGAAAAATTGTTCTTCTCCCGGTTTTCCAGGTTTTGAGTTCACTCGGCACTCCCTGCGCTCTTATGATTGACAAATTGTCAGCAAGGGTGGGGGAGGAGGTAAAAATGGCGGGAAAAAGTGACAATAAGTCACTGATTAGTAGGTGGGTAGCGCCTGGCATGCGGTTTGTTGCGAAATGGGTGGAAAACAACTAAAACACATACAACTATGAGATTTGACAATTACACAATCAAGGCGCAGGAGACCGTGCAGCGCGCGGTCGAACTGACGCGGGCCGGTGGCAACCAGGCACTGGAGCCCGAGCATCTGCTCAAAGCCATCTTGAACGTGGGCGACGCAGTGATTACCTTCCTGCTCGAAAAGCTTGACGTTTCTCCGCAGAATGTGGAGCGACAACTCAATGCGGCACTGGAGAAACTGCCGCGAGTGAACGGTGGAGAGCCTTACCTGAGCGAGCGCACGTCGAAAGTGCTCGACAAGGCCGTCTCGCTGGCCGAGAAGCAGGGCGACAGCTATGTCACGATTGAAGTGCTTTTCAAGGCAATCTTCGCCGTGAAGAGCGAGGCATCATCGATTCTGAAAGACGCCGGCATCACCTCCGACGCACTCGATGCCGCCATCGCCGAACTGCGGCAGGGCCGCCGCGCCACGGCACAGGAGGCCGAGGAGCAGTATAACGCTCTGTCGAAATACGCCATCAACCTCAACGAGCGCGCCCGTCAGGGCAAACTCGACCCGGTGATAGGCCGTGACGACGAGATTCGTCGCGTGCTGCAAATCTTGAGCCGTCGAACGAAAAACAACCCCATCCTCATCGGTGAGCCAGGTACTGGAAAGACCGCCATCGTCGAGGGACTGGCACAGCGTATCGTGCGAGGCGACGTACCCGAGAACCTGAAGCATAAGCAGGTGTTCTCGCTCGACATGGGCGCACTGATTGCCGGTGCGAAGTATCAGGGCGAGTTTGAGGAGCGTCTTAAGAGCGTGATCAACGAGATTACCCAGGCCGAGGGCGAAATAATTCTCTTTATCGACGAGATTCACACCCTCGTGGGCGCCGGCAAGACCAGCGGCGCCATGGATGCCGCCAACATTCTGAAGCCGGCGTTGGCCCGCGGCGACCTGCGCTCGATAGGTGCCACCACGCTCGACGAGTACCAGAAGTATTTCGAGAAAGACAAGGCACTGGAGCGACGCTTCCAAGTGGTTATGGTCGACGAGCCCGACGAACAGAGCGCCATCGCAATCCTGCGTGGCTTGAAGGAGCGCTACGAGAACCACCACAAGGTGCGTATCAAGGACGACGCCATCATCGCGGCCGTGCAGTTGAGTCAGCGATACATCAGCGACCGTTTCCTGCCCGACAAGGCCATCGACCTCGTAGACGAGGCGGCAGCCAAACTGCGTATCGAGATGGACAGTGTGCCGCAGGGACTCGACGAGATAAGTCGTAAGATCGCGCAACTCGAAATCGAGCGCGAGGCCATCAAACGCGACGGCGACCAGGCCCGCATTGCGCAACTCGACTCGCAGCTGGCCACTTTGCGCGACCAGGAGAGCGATTACAACGCCAAGTGGAAGAACGAGAAGGAGCTGATCAACAAGATTCAGCAGAACAAAATCGACATCGAGCAGCTCAAGCACGAAGCCGAAAGAGCCGAGCGTAACGGCGACTACGCACGCGTGGCCGAAATCCGCTACTCGCTCATCAAGCAGAAAGAGGAGGACAACCGCTCCTATCAGCAGCGGCTGGTGGCCATGCAGGGCGACAACGCCGTAATCAAGGAGGAGGTCGACAGCGACGACATCGCAGCCGTAGTGGCACGATGGACCGGCATCCCCGTAACCAAGATGCTGCAGAGCGAGAGCGCGAAACTGCTTCACCTCGAGGACGAGCTGCACAAGCGTGTCGTGGGACAGGACGAGGCCATCAGGGCCATCAGCGACGCTGTGCGACGCAGCCGCGCCGGGCTTAACGACCCGCGACGTCCTATCGGTTCGTTCATCTTCATGGGTACCACGGGTGTGGGTAAGACCGAGCTGGCGAAAGCACTCGCCGACTATCTGTTCAACGACGAGAACCTGATGACGCGTATCGATATGAGCGAGTATCAGGAGAAGTTCTCGGTGACACGCCTCATAGGGTCGCCTCCGGGTTACGTGGGTTATGACGAAGGCGGACAGCTTACCGAGGCCGTGCGACGCAAGCCATATTCGGTGGTGCTTTTCGATGAGATTGAGAAGGCTCACCCCGACGTGTTCAACGTCTTGCTGCAGGTGCTCGACGACGGCCGACTCACCGACAACAAAGGCCGCACGGTGAACTTCAAGAACACTATCATCATCATGACGAGCAACCTGGGCAGCGACTTGATTCGTCAGCGTTTCGAGCACTTGAGCGAGAAGAACCGCGACGAGGTAATCGACCGCACGCGTGCCGACTTGTTCAACCTGCTGAAGAACACCATCCGTCCGGAGTTCCTCAACCGTATCGACGAGATCATCATGTTCACGCCGCTCGACGAGAACGAAATCCGTCAGATTGTGTCGCTGCAACTGGGCAGCGTGAAAAAGATGCTCGCTTCAAGCGGAATAGGCATCGAGTTCACCGACAAGGCCATCGACCGCATTGCCAGCGCGGGCTTCGACCCGGAATTCGGTGCACGGCCCGTGAAACGAGCCATTCAGACGCACGTGCTCAACGAACTCTCGCGCACAATCCTCGCCGGCAAAGTCGACCGCGACCGCGTGATCACCGTCGACGCCACCGACTCCGGAATCGTCTTCCGCAACTAAGCGACACCTGACGCTCCGGATTCTCCGAGATAATATCACCGAGCCTCAAAAGCTTTTTTCTTGAAAGTTTTGGGGTTCGGTGATTTTTTTGTATATTTGCGGCGGTAAACCAAATAAACTGAAACGTTATGGAAACAATAAGCTGTCCCAATTGCGGAAACATGATGCCCGCCGATGCCCCTGTGTGCGCATTCTGCGGAGCGCAGATAAATGGCCAGCCGTCGGACTATGGCACTGCTTACCCCAACGTGGCTCCTGTGATGCCTCCACCTCCGCCTGCGAACCCTGTTCCGGCTGCTCCGCCGCCCTATGTGGCGTCTCCTGCGCCTCCGGCTCCGCCCGCGCCACCGCAGTACTCCGAGCCTGCAATGCCCTCGGCGCATGCAATGCCCGAATACGAAGAGCCGGAAGACACCCAGCTGATGGCGCCGCCGGCACCACCGGCCGCACCTGGGTTTGAGGCCCCGACCACTCAGTTCGATCCACCGATACCGTCGCCGGGCGACGAACCCGTCGAGCCGATGTATACCGACCCAGCCGAAGCGCAGCCGCAGTTCCCGGAAGCGCCGCAGCCGCAGTTCCAACCGCCCGTGCCTGCCGCCGAACCGAAGAAGAAACGTTCGCCGTGGGTACTCATCAGTATTATCGCCGGAATACTGCTGCTGATGGGCATCGCCGCGGCAGTCACCTATTATTTTATACAACGCGATGCTGAGCCTACAGTGATTGAGATGACCGACAGCAGTGACGCCAGCAGCGCGTCCACCGCCAGCGACGAGAACGCTTCAGAGGCATCGCTCGAGCAGAACGAGGTACCCGACGACCAAATCTCCGAGCCGGGAGCTTTTGACGACGGCGCCGACAAGCAATCGGTGGCTCCGGCAAAACCGGAGGTGAAGCCACGTCCGCAGCAGGTGCAGAGGCCTCAGCCCGCAAAGCCGCAGCCTCAGCCGCAGAAACCTCAGCCGCAGAAACCGAACTACAACAATCAACCCGCCAACCAGAATCAGCCTCACCGCGATCTCCAGTACGAGCGTCTGCGTCAGGGCCAAGGCGGCCAGCGAGTGATGTAAGCTTCATCAATCAGAATAGGTGATCCACGTAAGGCCATTACGGGACATCACGTCGATGACCGGCAGCGAGGGGCAAAAGCATGGGCTGCGGTCACGACGAGCTGCTGCTCGAGCGTGGCTACACTGGCCACGCGCACCTGCCGCAGTTCGGACTGATCAACATGACCGCCCGCTCCCTCAGCCCTGTCGTTAACTTGCGGCGATCGTTGAACTGACGGCTGGCGATAAGGTTGAGCTTCTGACTTCCGTACTCCTGCAATCTACCGAATAGGTAGTACGTGGGCACCGTGCCCTGACGATGTGTGTTGCGTTTGTCATTTTAAAATAAACTTGGACGAAATGCTTGCATACCTCAAGAATTTTGACGAAATTTGCAAAAAAGTTGTGCATAGCGGTGATTTTTGTCGTTTTTGTTTTCGCCACTAAATTGCTAAAAGTCAACAGTATGCGCAACTCTTTCATAGTTGATTTAGTATATAATTTTTGTGAAGCGAAGTTGTTATTCTTTATGTTGTGTTTTTACAATATTTTGAATAGCAGATGTTTACCTAATTTGACGGTCAAATAATTAGAAATTATGCCAGAAAACAAACACCCCAAAACATCGGTACAACAGATGCAAGTATATGAGCCGCTTTCTGAGAATGAACAAAAGTATGGACTGAAAGCCCATGGATATCTGCAAGTGCAGTGTTGTTCCGGGGCAAAGTGCCGAAAGAATGACAGTGAGCGCATCATAAATCTCTTCAAGATGATTCTGCATGCTCATGGCATCGACGACATGGTCGATGTGGTGACTTCAGGTTGCCTTGGTTTTTGTGCCAAGGGGCCCATTGTGCGTTTCTTACCGGAAAACATCACTTACACTCAAGTAAAACCTGCCGATGTTAATGAAATTGTCGAGAAGCACATAATTCGTGGCGAACTTGTAACCGAATTGCTTTATGTAGATGTCACGGCCCATCATATTGAAGTAGAGTCGCAGCACTGGAGTTCATTCAAGCGTCCTGTGTCGCTCGACTCAATGCTCGATCATTACATCTATGAAATTGGCGGCAAGCGTTTCCTGAACGTGCTCTCCTACGCCATCGATGCCGACAAATGCCGTGGATGTACTGCCTGTAAACGCAATTGTCCGGTAAATGCCATCGAAGGGGTCGTCAGGCAACCTCACACCATCAATCCATATAAGTGCACCTGCTGTGGCAAGTGTAAGTCAAAATGCAAATTCGAGGCGATAGATGGTCCTATAGGTGTGCTTGATGAGCGCAATTCAATCAACGATGTGATTGCCGACATCAACAATCCTGACAAGCTGGTTGTCGCTCAGACGGCCCCGGCAGTGCGTTTTGCCT
The DNA here is from genome assembly GCA_045112115.1 of Sodaliphilus sp. Classification (GTDB taxonomy): domain Bacteria; phylum Bacteroidota; class Bacteroidia; order Bacteroidales; family Muribaculaceae; genus Sodaliphilus. The sequence continues at coordinate 7,328 of JBGUHM010000028.1, forward strand.
TGGGAGAAGAATTCGGTTTGGCACCAGGAACAGTGGTAACCGGTAAAATGATATCGGCTTTGCGGCAGTTGGGATTTGACTATGTGTTTGACACCAACTTTGGAGCCGACTTCACAATTATGGAAGAGAGTGCCGAACTCATAGACCGTCTAAAGCGACATATAGCAGGTGATCCTGACGTGAAGCTGCCAATGACGACATCTTGCTGCCCTGCTTGGGTTAATTTCTTTGAAAATGATTTCCCGGACTTGCGCGAATATCCATCCACGTGCAAGTCGCCCGCTCAGATGTTTGGAACTATTGCCAAGTCATATTGGGCAGACAAGATAGGTATTCCCAGCGAGAACATTTCCGTTGTTTCCATCATGCCATGTGTGGCAAAGAAATATGAGTGTGCCCGAGATGAATTCATTTACGATGGTATCCCCGATGTGGACTGCAGCATCACCACCCTTGAATTGGCTGAAATGATCAAGAACAAGGGCATAGATTTTGAAGCATTGCCTAATGGTGATTTTGATGCCCCTCTTGGTGATGCAACGGGCGCAGGCTCCATCTTCGGCACTACGGGAGGTGTGACTGAGGCCGTGTTGCGTACCGCCTACGAACAGTTTACAGGCAAGACGTTGCCAAAACTTGAGTTTACTCAGGTTCGCGGCATGGACGGTATTCGTGAAGCCACAATTGATATGGACGGATTTGAACTAAAGGTGTGCATAGTCCACACTCTTAACAATGCCCGTTTGGTGATGGAAAAGCTTCGCAATGGCGAACTCGATTATCATCTGATAGAGGTTATGTCTTGCCCTGGTGGATGCATCGGTGGAACAGGACAGCCGTATCACCACGACGATATCAGTGTTCTGGAAGCACGCCAAAAGGCGATGTATGCCACCGATGTGACTAAAATTGTGCGTAAGAGCCACGTTAGTGCCGCCGTGAAGCGAATCTACGAAGAGTTCCTCGGCGAGCCGTTAGGCTCAAAGTCACACAAGCTGCTACACACTCATTTCCGCGATAAATCTATATTACAATAAAACATAAAGGGTGATGAATGTCAGAATAGAAGAAGGCTGGAAGCAAGCCTTGAGCCGCGAATGGGAGTCTCGCCATAGCCCGCTGTGCCTTCGATTTCACTGACATCAATCTGCTCGCAATAAAACTCTGTTATGGCATAATTTCTAATGACGGATACGGGATAAAAATAAGTGATGAGAAAGGGTCTCCTTTTTCATCACTTATGTTCGTTTTATGTCATAATGCTATTGGTTGAGGATGAGTTGGTAGAGCGTTGCCACGTCACCTACGTTGATTTGTCCGTCGTGGTTGAGGTCGCTGATGGCTGCTTCGGGCGCGGCGGGGTTGATGATGGCGTTGTACAGTGCCGAGACGTCCCCGGTGTTGACAATGTTGTCGAGGTTGATGTCACCGGGTATGGGTTGAGGCTCGGCAGGCACGCAGGCGTAGACAGTCTGTATCTCGGGGATAATGACATTGTATTCCCTGGAGTTGGTCATTTTATCTAATGAGATGTTGATGTAATTCAACGTGATAGGAAAATTGAGCATGTCGTTGGTGTCGATCCACGAGTCAAGAGGGAAATCCACGGCCGTCACCTTGCCCATAGGCACGGAGTCGGGAGTTATTTTTTGTGCCGACAGCGACCCGCCCGGCACTTTCACCGAAAAAGAGACGCCGGTCACTTTCAGCGAGTCGGGGTTGATAAGCAGGCGCAACGTGTCGGGCAGGCTCCACAGGGTATACTCTTTTTGCAGTTTGATGTAGTTGGTGCGGGCATTGTAGCCCGTAAAGCTGATTTTGAGGCCGTTGTCGCCCTCTTTTGTCATACTGTAGTTCTTGCCGCCCGAGGTGGTGAGTTTTACCTCGGCGGGGTCGATGTTTTGCGTCACAGCCATGGCGTGTGACTCGGGTATCTGCACCACAACGCGTGTCGTGCCGCTGAAATCGCCCACTGCTCCTGTGATTGTCGCTTCACCGTTGCGCTTGCCGAGCACAATGCCGTCGTTGGCGCCAACCTCCACGATTGAAGGGTCGCTGCTGGTCCATGAAAACACCGACGGCTCGAGTAAGAGCGTTTTTCCGTCTACCACGCTCTGAGTCTGTGCCGTCCAGGGACGAATACCGTCGTTTATCACACTGTCGCAACGCATGGAGATGTCGCTGCCTTCGCCCACAACGGTCATGGGAGTGCTGAAGGAGACGTCGCCGAGGGTGACGGTCAACGGCATAGTGCCGCTGCCGGTTGCTATGAACACGGTGTCGTCGCGCACTATGCCCAGTTCCGGCGGGCAGGAGAGGTGGAAGCCCCTCACGTCGGTATCGATGAGCACGCCGTATTGGTTGTAACCATACACCTTAGGAGTGTACATGCCGTATTTAGGCACCTTCAGACTCCAGTCGACGAATCGCAGTTGCGCCAAGGTGTTGTCGTCGGGGGCGCTGTGCACGGCATAGAAAGCGTTGGCGTCGGCTCGCTCGCTGCCGTCGCTGGGTTGGTTGCGGATACCGAGGACATCGGTGTAGAGTGCGCTGGAGCCACCGCCGTCAACATTAACGGCTTCCCAGGCTCCCGCCATGCGGATTATTTCCCCCACAACGCTGGTGCGTGCACCGGCGCTGATGGTACTGCGGCCGTCCACCACCAGGAAATAGGCCGTGTTTCCGTCTTGGCTGTATCCAATCGCCGAGCGCGGGTGTCGTGCCGAAGCATCGCCGCGGTCACCCTCGCTGTCGAGAACAACGCCGTCGCCCACAATCTTGGGATTGCCACTGATTACCTGCGCCGGGTTGATTGACTGATTCCCGAAGTGCCACCACGTGCTGAGAGTGACCTGGTCGCCAGCCTTAAGATTCTGGATGAACGGTGCCGCGCTGCCCACCCCTCGCAATACAAATCCTCCCTCTGGGATGGTCATGTCGCCATCGGCCGATGGCGCTCCGGTGATTATCATGCTGAAAGAGCCTGCGGCCTGGAAGGTGTCGCCGTCGGCCAGCCTCGCCTGCACTTCATATCCGGCGTTGGTCTGGTCGGTGGAACCGTAATAGCGGTCGGTGAACACCACCACGCTGTTGCTGCATGCGCTTTCGCTTGAATAGGTGTTGACTCCGCTCAACGAGGCCGAGGCGCCGCCTGGCCCGGTGATGGTGCCGCCGAAGACAAACGGATTGCAGTACATATGCCCGTCGGTGTCGACAATGAAATTCTTATAAGCCGAGGCGTTGTTGCGTGCGCGGTAAATCTCACCGTCGACCACAGTCGCTCCTACCGGTGTGCCGACTACCGAAACCCCTCGGGATGTTGTGCCGCCGGTGAGGAAGAAATCGCCGTTGATGCCGGCGAAATAACGTGCGCCCTCGTGCGACTTGCGGCGAGCCATGTTGCCCACGGTCTCATTACCGGCAACCTTGTCGCGGGCGCATACCGCGGCCAGCGACACATAGGGGTTGGAAACGTCGACCGAGCAGTAGAAGGCCCGCATGTCGGATGCCGAGACATTCACCGCGTGGAACAGCAGCGACGTCTGCGTAGTGCCAGGGCCTATGGGTGCATGGAACAGTGTATCCATATAGTAGTCCACACCGTCGAGTGTGACGATGCGGCTGGCCGATGCGCTGAGCGACATCAAGGCAAGTATCGTAAGTAGTAGTTTTTTCATTTTTCAGGGTTATGAGTCAACTCAAAGATAATCCCAAATAGGTCATGGAATAAAAAGAAGCATGGCGGCTCCGTTACAGTAGCCGCCATGCTATGATGTGGTAGATTAGTTTCCGTTGAGGATGATAGCGTAGATAGCCGAGACATCGCCGGTATTGATCGAACCGTCGCCGTTGACATCGGCAGCCGGATTGTCCTTACCGTTGATAATCACGTCGTAGGTTGCGCTTACGTCGCCGGTGTTGACACTTCCGTCTTTGTTCACATCGCCCACGGCATAGTCGGAACCGGTGGGATTGACTCCGCGGCCAATCTTATAAACAGCCAAACCGTTGAAGCACTTGTAGTCAAGCAGAAGGATGGCGTCCTCACCGCCTTCGGTGATGTTCTCGTAGTTGATGCAGTGGATGCGCGTACCTTGGTCGGAAACGTTGCCCAGGCCGTCGGCCGGCAGGGACCACCAGCGCTTCATACCGGCGAAAGCGTCGCCCTCACCGAGCTCAGTGACGTTGATTTGGCAAGTGTGTCCGTTGTCATACTGTCCTTCAGGATATGCGATGAAGTGGTGGTCGTTGAGCGTGAACTCACGGATGCCGTTGGCACCGGGATCGCCCTGGTCGAGCAGCTTGTCGGCAGCAACGTCGTCGGCGGCATTGCCAAAGTGGTCAACGAGGTTGCCCTCGAAGTCGTACAGAGCCGGGCGGAGGTTGAAACCGTCGATATAGAAGAGGTCGCCGCGATACAAGCCGTCCAAGTCCTCGGGATCGGTGCCAAGCACGAATGTACACGAAGGTGCATATGACCAACCGGCCGCATTATCAGGATAGAACTGAAGGAATTTAAGCGACTCGGCGCCATCGTTGAAGAAACCGGTCCAGGTGCTGGCGTCGCCGCCCTGGTCATTGTGCCAGCCGTAAACCATTTCGCTGCTGGAGCCCGGAGCCAGAATATTACACTGCGCCTCCTCGAGGGTGATGTCACCAACGATGTCGCAGTAGTCGACACGTGCGAAGTTCGGGCCCTTGTCGAGCTGTGCGAACAAGGTCAGTGCGCCGGTTTTCTCGTCCAACTGATAGAATGGAACAATCTTAGCGGCAGCACTCTCACTGGTGTAGGGCATAATCCAGAAGTGGCCGAAATTGTCGATGCCAATCTGGTTGACGCAGAGCAAGCCTCCGTAGGGACGGCCGTTAAGAGTGACCTCAAGCGGTGTCATCTTTTCGCCGGTCTCGGCATTGTAACGCAGAATACGGCCTACCGAATTCACAGTGTCGCCAGGAGCCACGACGATGTACTCGGTGGTGCTGTGAGCGATGTAGACAATACCGTCCTTGAGCACGGCAGTACGTGCGTAATTGTTCAGACAGAGGTCCTGGTCGGCCTCAAATGCGGCTCTGTCGTGGAAACGGTCGTGGATAAACACGTTTTGAATCTTGATGCCGTCGATCTCATCATACTTGTTGGGATCGATGGGCCAGTCTCCTGCACTTACACTGGTGCAGACCAGCAGACCAGCAATTAATAGTAATAATTTTTTCATAAAAAATAATGGTTTTGAAAATTGTTATTAATAGTGATTTGTTATGCGAAGTTGAAACCAGGTTCCGAACCGTTGTGGCGCGGAACCTGGATGGTAGGTCAGAACAAGTGGGTAAGGCGAGGATTGATACACACGCCCAGAATCTTCTCGTTGTTGTCGTTGAAACGGGTCACCTTCTTGGTCTCCGGGTTGTACACGCTGAGACCTGTCTGGTAGGTGGGCTCGGTAGAGGCTGCTCGGAAGCCGAAATACACAAGGTGGCTGTACGGGTCGACGGCAAACTGAGTCGTGTACACGCCCTCGGCATCGGTCTTGTTGATCGGGTCGGCCTCCATAGGTATGAATGTGGTGTAGTCGCCGTAGGCGGTGGTTTCCTTCTCGCCGGGCATGTTATACACCACAAATCCGGCGCCGGGAGTGTTGCCCTTGGTAATCCATACATACATCTGGCGTGTGTCCTCGTCGAGTGTGAAAGCACGTGGCTGGGTGTTCTGCAACACGATGGGGAACGGGTTAGGCCCGGTCTTTGTAGCCGATGCGGGCCCGATGTCGCTTGAGCGGAAGCGGAACACACCGTATCCGCTGTAGTTCTTCGTCCACCAGAACACACCTGTGCGGTCGAGGTATATGCCGGTGTGGATGGCACCGTAGGCCAATCCCTTGTTGTAGTACTCCAGCATGTTGTTCATCACGAAGTAGCCTGCGGTGTAGTTGAAGTTGGTTTCCTCTTTTGCGCCTATCGTGGTGAGTTCAATCTGACGTATACCGCTGTTGCGGTCGGTGTAGTACAGGTAGCGGTCGTCGGCGCAACCCTGGAACGGGTCGTTGAATGCGGGACCGCCAACGTTGGTAATCATCACGTTCACATCCTTGCCGTCGGCGCTCATCACAGTGATTTTGCCGTCGCCGAGTACCGCGTCAACATCGTTGACATAGGTGTACTGCTTTCCGCAGTCGAGGATGTAGACATTGTCCTGCTCGCCCGAGGTGCCCTCGGCGCCCGCAGTCTTCACCGTGGCGAACACCAGTTGTGTGGGCATGTTGCCGGAGCTTACACCCAGGTCGAACGGCATGTTCTTCGTGCCGGCAGGCAGCTTGCTCATGTCCACAAGCTTGTAGGCCTTGATATTTCCGCCGAGCACGGCATAGTAGAGGGTGGGGCAGGGTTCGCTGGAACCCACCTGCACGTTAACATAGCTGTCCTCCAGTCGGCGGTTCTCGCCGCCGAGGTCAAACCAGGTCTGGAGTTCGATGCGCTGCGAGCCTATGTTCTTGAATTTCAGCGAGCCGGGGTTGTCGATGGAGCCGTCGGGATGACTGTATCCGGTGAACTCGGTAATCTCAGTGCCGTCGGCAAGTGTGGTGCCTTCGGGGAATATCCACACATACTTGCATTCGAGGTTCTCGGGATTGGGCAACTCGATGTCGAGATCCACGGACACGTCGTTGATCACAATCTCGTCGGCACTCTGGTCGGTGATGGTAAGCGACGGAGCGATGTCGTAAATCATCAGAGGATAAGTGCGCTCTCCTACACCGTCAACCTTCAGCGTCACCTGATAGATTCCCGCTTTCTCAAACTTGTGTGTGGGATTCTGGTCGGTCGACGTCTTTCCGTCGCCGAAGTTCCACGTCACGTTGCCTTTCTTGGCCGAGGTGTTGTTGAACTTGATGGTCGACACCACGTAGAAGTCCATCGCATACAGGTCGCCGTCCACCTCATAGGTGAAATCGACATCCTTTCCCGGGAAGTTGCCGTATTCGGGTTCCTTCTCGACACAGGCGATAGCCACCAGAAGCACCAGTGTTGTCAATATTATAATCTTAATCCATTTCATATCGTTTAAATGCTTGAATGGGTGAATAATCGTTAGTTAAGCTCGATGGTCTTGAGTTCGGTGTCGGTTCCCATCTTGCCGTTTTCGTCAAACACGCGGAAGAAGGGAATCAGGAAATACTTGCGAGAGAAGGTCACGCTGTAAGTCTTGTCGGTGCTGCTGTAAATCCAGTCGGTGAACGGAATCTGTTCCAGCAGGTGCTTGAACGCTGGCATGTACTTGGCGCGAATCGAGTTGATGCGGCCTCCGGTGTCATCGCTGTAGCGGCTGAACACCCACGGCGACGACTTGTAGACCGGGTAAGAACTCAAGCCGGCGGGTGCTTGCTCAGGAGTGGCAATCTCGTGCTCGATTTTGCGTCCTTCGCTGTCGATGGTGATGTAGTAGTAATGGTCCACCTCGTCGGTAACCGTCCATAGGTCGCTCTTCTGCGCAGTCTCGGTCTCGGTCGGCAGGTCGACTTTGAACTTGCTGTTGGCCTCGGCAAACTGTGCCTCGGTGAAGTTGTAGTTGATGTAGATGCTGCGCATGTCGTTGTAGTACACGCTGTCTTTGGTCAGGTAATTGATTACCGTGGCCACAAACTCATCCTGGAACTCTGACGGATAGTACATGTCGAAACGCTCCTGGTCCCATGTCGCTGGCGAGTTCCAGTTGACGGGTTGGAGAGTCTTCGACACGGGGAACGAGTCGACAAGCACATACTCATGTCCATCCCACTCTGCTTTGCTGTGTTCGTACTTCTGTGCAAGGAACGCCTGGCGTACTGTATCAGCCGTGTTCACAGTCTTCGTGTACGACAACGAGGTGGTGAGTTTACATGTGGCAGCGGCCGAACTCTGGCGCGTCACCATGGTCCACACCTCGCTGTGGTCGATGCGGTGCTCGCTCGAAGTGTAGTATTTTGCCGTGAACTTGACATTGCCGCCGGCTTTTGCCACTGCCGAGAACTCCCACGAGACCGTGGGCACCGTCTGTCCCAGTTCCATCTTGTCGGCAAACGGGTCGTGTACGTTGCACGATGTGGCAGCCATAAGCAGGCCGGTCATCACTGCGAGCGTTATTTTGTATTTTCTCATTATTGTCATGATTTTCTTGAATTTCTAAAATTATTAACAATAGTGGATTATTTGCCCGTCAGCGAGGTAACCTCACCGTAATTGTGGGCCCAAATCATAGGCTCTTGCAGCCACTTGTAGTTTTTGTATGCACCCAGTCGTTGGAGTTCCTTGCGGTTGTATTTCTCCTCGGTCTCGGGGTCATAGTTGAGGCGTTGTAGCCAGGTGTTCTCTTTCTGCGACTCGGTGAGCCCGTCAATCCAGTAAGCGCTGTAGAGGTTGTACGGACGGCGCAGGTTCGGGTAGATGATTTCGTTGTTGTCGCCTATTCCGTAGTTGTTGCGCTTGTTGCTGAAGTGGTAGCGACGCATGTCGGTCCACTGCTCAGGCTGGCAGTACATAGCCACATATTTCTGAATCATGAGGTCGCTCAGGGTGTATTCGCTCGGGTTGAAGAACCAGTGCTTGTTGCCGCGCTCGGTCACCTTTGCCACGCGGAGCGTCTCGATAATCTTGGTTCCGCGCTGTGTATA
>JBGUHM010000029.1:0-4022 GCA_045112115.1 Sodaliphilus sp.
TTATCATGACACGTTGTAGTTATTGGGGTTTGGGGAACTGTTGTGCCATCTCTTGGAGCGCGGTCATGAACGCAGACCCTTGCTCAACAGGCACAGTCTTCGAGTATTCACGCCACACCTTCTCCAGCTCATCACGGCTGGTCACTGCTCGCATCTTGGAGCAAGCCTCGTCAATCTTGGCTTGCATCGCATTCGCTTGCTGCTCTTTCTCCTCTTGGGGGAGGTCTTCACCAGCATAGATGTACAACCCGAGGCCGAACATCGCAAGGTTCTTGACTAAGCAGCGCATGATTGTGGTGTTGATGTCGAACATGGTGGCAGCGTTCACCCACTTCTCGCCATACCTGGTCTTGTAGGAGTAGGGCTGCGCCTTCATCGCTTTGTTCTTGGAGTCCATGACGGGCAACCACATGGTCATTGTCTCGCCCTGGATAGTGACTGAGGTCTCGACCATGTAGCCGAGGGCCTCCTCGTAGAGGAACGGCTTGCCGTCCCAGTGCTTCACCTCGTAGCTGACATCGGGGTACTTGGTCTTCACTTGTTGCCAAGCCCATACCCATGAGAGGTAAGTCAGCTTGTCGGTTCCGTTGTCCTTGACCTCGGTGTGGTCATTGACGTTAATCGCGTTTAGGGTAGCGAATACACCCTTCTTGGTCTCTGCCATAATAATAGTAAGAATTAAAGTTTGACTTGTGATTTATTTAATCTCTGTAAAATTAATCATTTTCAGCGAGATACGCAAATAAATGATGCGCCAATTTTCGTCATCGAACTCTTTTTAACGATAATGATAAAAAGTGCCGAGGCCGTCACGGATACGGCACTTCCCCAAATAAATATAATAAAAAACAAAATTACCTTAAAGTATGATGAAAAAATTGACTTAGGCTCATCGCATCAGGCGGACGGTCTTCGCGGAGGTGTTTGCGGTAGCGTCTCACGACGCATTCACATGAATGTAATTGATAGTGTAGTGCGTGAGCGTCCGACCGTGCGAGAACTTTACTCTTTATTTGCTGCTTCTTCGTCTTCCTTGTCCCACCTGTCAACAGTCTTGAAGATGAGATTGCAGATGAACAGTGATGCGAGGCACCATATTGTCCATTCAAAGTAAGTTGAGATGGGCGCGTTGTCTGTCGGCACGAAGAATATAGTGCAGAACAATACGCCTGCTAAGATTGAAAGAAATGTTTTCATTGCTTTTTGAATTAAATGATTTGACTTGTGTGACTACTTTGGTCTGCAATGTTGCAGTACCTGGGAGAGGTTGAACCTCCATTTCCCATTTTGTGCGTTCACCTTGCCGGTGCACTCGATGGCACCCGCAAGATGCAATTTCTCAAGTTTACGTTCACCGCCCACGATGCGTGCGGCTTTCGTCTTGCCTACCGTCATCGTTGAGGTCACTGCGAGGATGTTCTCAAGCAACCTGTTCTCGATTGCTTGCCTCTCCATCACGCTGTCCTCCTTACGATGACCGTTCCTTCATCCCTGTCGGTGAGTGTTGACCACCGGCATCCAGCTTGACGCTCTGACATCAGGTGCACATATAGCGCAACCCTTATGTAAGGCGTCTTCTCTATGGGGAACTGCACTTCGTCCCCGATGTTCATCTCTCGGATCGTTCCGACGATGCTGTTCTGTGCTACTGTAGTTTCCATATTATATAATGTGTTAATGAGTAGCCGTGAGCCCCGCAAAGGACTTTACAGGCATTTGCCCCACGGCTTCCGAGTTTATGGTAGAAAAATCAAAATCGTTAATACACTGGGTGGTCCTGTCTGCCGCCACCCATTGGGCACCCGAGTCGGCATCTCGGGAATTGCGCTCACATGGGTTCATTCTGTCTCGGGCTCTCACCTTATTGACGGTTCAGCTCTCCGTTCCTCTACCTCACGGTGGGGGACGTGTCACGGCTTGGAACTACTGCCATGCTCGCTCATCGCTATTGACTTGCCACCTCACCTTTACGGTGTACCATGTCGGTGGTAGTTTCAGCGGATGTTTCCAGCGATGTCAAAGAACTCTGCTGTGTCCCTTTCGGGAACTTGGTTGGCGAGGCAGGACTCGAACCTGCATGACCTCTGACGCTTCAAAGACGGAGTCGAACCGTGTACCGTATGCGCTTACTCGCCAGTGCGAGGGGAAGGACGCTCCCCTCAATGAAAATCTGTGCACACGCTATTAAGCGTAATAAATAATGTGTCCCATCACGATGGGCGGAGGTCTTATGCGCCTCTGCGCTCTCCGTTTATGATATGCTGATAATAAGTTCTACCTTGTGGTCACAGTAGTTGTAGGTCGCCCACATGCCGTAATCGTAGAACTCACACCACTTGCCCAGGTCAGGAAGGCCGAAAATGGTCTCACCCTTTGCCTTGATGCGGAGGAAGCCCTCATCGTCTTCAGCAATGATGTCAACATACTCTTGCCAGTTGGTGAACCACCAGCTCTCCAAATCTCTTTTTGCCTCGGTTGGCGTTTTCTTAATCTTGCTCATAGTCGGTTTGTTTTTTATTAAAAAATTGAATTAAAACGTTTTGCGGTCTCAAAAATTTGTTATATCTTTGCTTTGTAATTGATAGATAGTGCAAATTTAATACGGATTTGTATTATATGCAATACGTATTCGTATTATTTGCCCAATATTTAAGGAATTTTAACTATAAACCCCTATTTTGGGGAGAAAAAACGTTTGCGGTCATGTTAGTTCAAAGATTATTAGAAGTAATTGAGTATAGCGGGCTCTCACAGTCTGCTTTCGCCAAGAAGGTCGGCTCCACTCAGGCAAACCTCTGGCGTCAACTCAATGGACAAAAAGTGAATGTGGCAACAGTCGTTGCGGTAGCACAACAATTTCCCGAAATTGATTGTAATTGGCTTCTTCGTGGTGAAGGATCAATGGTTAAGGGCCTCATGGACGATGCACAGGAACGTCGTATTGACGGTCTCCTTGATGTAGTGACAACACTACAGAACACCATAAACAACCTCCAAGAAAAAATCAAGCAACTACAAAATCAATAACATTATGAAAAAGGTATTAGCAACAATTATCGCACTGCTCCCGCTCATGAGCTGGGGACAGTCGTTCACTCTCACACCCGAAGGCTGGATGAGTGCAGAGGAACCAACCAACAACTACATAGTGTTCCCGATGGAGGGTACTAAGGCAGAACTTTTCCAAAAGGCGAAAACCGCAGTCACTGCGACTTTCAAGTCGGCAAAGGACGTAATGTCCTACAATGAGCCTGACATCATCACGATTAACGGCTACACCGACTGCATCTACGAGAAAATAATGGGAATGAGATTTGATTTCGGAATGCGTTACACCATGCAGATTCTTTTCAAGGACGGAAAAATCCGTTTCAACGCTCCTGATGCCTACGAAGCAGAGTATACAGGGCAGAATAGAGCGTTCTATTATCTCCGCCCTGGTAGTGGAGGCGCAATGAGTGGGACTCGTTATGTGTTTGACAAGAACGGAAAACTGAAGAAAAAAGACCAAAAAAAACAGGTTGAGGACTACTTCAACAACCTCGTGAACACCATCGTTGACAAAATGAAGAACGGTGGAGTGGCAGTTGACGAGGACTGGTAAACGCACAAAAATTGTCGGATTATTGTCGAGGGCACATGAGGGCGACAAAGAACAAACTCGCAATCGGTTTATGTACAGCTATTTAAAGAAATGAATATTGCATTTTAAACCAAAATTGTGTATCTAATAGAGTAGATTGGGTAAAAATCGCCTGAAAATCGCCTAATTAGCGAACTTTTAGAGGTTTAGAATGTATGTAAATATGACTTTCAGCCCCAAATTTGAGGCTAAATTATTGTCGGATTATTGTCGAAAACGCATTTTTGTTTCCGAATTATTGTCGAAAAAATCATACATTATGGCAACACTATCACTAACAATTCTCCCAGCGAAAGCACTCAAGGGAGGCAGACACAAGGTGCGCATCGCAGTGGCGCACAACTCAACCACACGGTACATCCTCACTGATGTCGTCATT
>JBGUHM010000030.1:0-10298 GCA_045112115.1 Sodaliphilus sp.
TCCGTCACTTCCATCGGTTACAAAGCGTTCGAGGGTTGCACCGGCCTGACGAGCGTGACCATTCCCAATTCCGTCACTTCCATCGGCCGCTGGGCTTTCGCGAGTTGCACCGGCTTGACGAGCGTGAGTATTGGCAATTCCGTCACCGCCATCGGCGGCTGGGCTTTCGCGAGTTGCACCGGCTTGACGAGCGTGACTATTCCCAATTCCGTCACTTCCATCGGCAGCGGGGCGTTCTATCTTTGCAGCAGCTTGACGAGCGTCACAAATTTAGCATTTAATCCTCAGCCGATAGATTCTTACACTTTTGATTATGTACCTGTTTCCGCTTGTACACTGCTGGTGCATCAGCAGTCCGTTAGCCTATATAAGGACGCGCTCAATTGGAAAGATTTTGGCACAGTTAGCGCCATCGTAATTGGCGACCTCAACGGCGATCATTCGGTGAATACCGGCGACGTGAGCGCTCTGTACAGGATCATCGTTGGCTCGGAGTGAATCGAGAGCGCTATATTTAACCACGGATCTCCCGGATATCTACGGATGGGCCGAAATCCCTATTATACGTTTTAGAGAACAAAAGCATTAGCGGCTCTTTTAAGAACATAAGATTTATATATTGCTGATTATCAAGTGTATAAACTTTTGTTTTTTTGTGCGAAGCCCCATGTTCGTGAGTGAACATGGGGCTTCGCTGGTATGACAGGATTTCTAATGACCGATTCGGGTTAAAGAATAACGGAATCGTTACGGCATAACGATCTTTCGCTTCTCGGTTGTGCCATCGTTGCGGGTGATGACCATCACATTCACTCCGCTGAAAGGCCTGTCACTCACTGCTCCGGTGATACTGACGTACTTCACGTTTGCAACATCGTTCGCATTGTCGGCCTTGACTTCCTTAATGCCGGTGACGATTTCTTCTCCAGGCCGGCGAATATTGAGTACTCGCGGCGCGGAAGCAGAGGGCACGCTGTCTAATGGCAGATAGCACCGATGTGCAGGCAAAGTGCCTGGGCGGCTAAGATAGAACTTGTCGCCATAGAGCACATATCCCGCCGGCATCTCCGTGTCCTCAAGCGAGCCGATCAGCATAGTGGTGTAATCCCAACTCGCTCTGCCTGACGTAACAGTGGTGACTTCTTCCATAGGAGTCTCGCTATAGAGCAACACGCCCATCTTCCGTGGTATAAATGGCGGATTTTCACCATTGGAATTGTCTCCATCATATAAGATTTCGAGTTGCACCTCGGTATCGGTCACTCCGGTGACAACATAGCCCTGGACACCCTCGGGGACTTCTAATACGTAATCTCCGTAGTAGGTTGCCCAGTGGTTATTCTCATCAAACCGCACACCATGCAGATAGGCTCTTTCTCTGCCGCGGACAATTATGTTAAAATCAGGCATCGTAAAAGTGTAGATGCCGTTGCCCATATAAGTTGTTTCTACTTTATGCTCTTCATTATGATATTCTGCCACAGTAACTCCCTCCACAAAAAAGTCTTCGGGATGGTCCATCCTGATAGTTACTGTAACCAATGTTCCTTCCGGAATGTCACCGCCCCAATATTCTCCATTAGATGTGCTCAGATACAGTCTATGACCTTCCATGCCCATCACCCAATAAACTCCATATAACGGAAGTTGAGTGAAGTTGGCGCTTATCAGCACGCAAAGCGGATATTCGGGCATGGTAAAGGTGTAGGTAGCCGGCGCGTCGTGAGTGGCGCGTGCATCGCCTGTGGGGTGGATACTTTCTCCCGGAGCGGGAATGCGGCTCGGTGCCCGGCTATTACTGGGGTCGATAGTCAACTCGATGTTCACATCGCTACTCGTGGCGGCATAGCCATAGGCGGGTGTGACAGTAATGGTTACCGTCTCTCCGGCCATCGCCTCCGTCTTATCGACGGTCACTGTGCCGTTTACAATGTCGGTCGCAATCTCCACCGGGCAGGGCTGGGCGGTGTTATCGCCAGTCTGGGCCTCGGTGGCCAGAGTTGAGAACGACATAAGGGTAATCAGAGCGAATATTCTGAGGCCCACGGATGATATAATCTTATTCATTTTATTGAAATTTAGATGGTTATAATAAGTCTGATTCGCTTAATCTTCAACTTTTAGACTGCAAAAATACAAAAATTTCTTAAAGAAAAATAGAAATGCCATTAATTTCGAAGATGCAGCCATATCGCAGTTGGCGAATCTGGCAAAGGTTTGCTTGTGATGGTGGCCTCAAGTGCGCACTGCGCAGATGGAAAATGTAAGATGTAAAATGTGTTACCATAAACATGACATCTTACATCTTACATTTTTAGTTGCTTGTGTCAGCGCTTGTCGAGTTGGTCGAGCCATTCGTTGATTTGGCTCTCGCTTTGTGCCACTTTCGAGCCTCGCAGGGCCAGGCCGGGGTAGAACGTGCTGCCCGGCAGGGCCGCTTTCAGGTCGTTCATGCTGTCGCCCCAGTCGCTGCCCTCATTGGTGCTGAATGGGATGATGATACGTCCGTTAAGCCCCTGCGACATCTTGTCGATGAACGCAGCCACGGCTCGAGGGTAAGTTCCGCACCAAATCGGGTAACCGATGAAAATCACGTCGTAGTCGTCGATGCGTTCGACCACCGCTTTCAGTTCGGGCATGGCTTCGCTCTCTTTCTCGGCTTTTGCCACGTCGCAGCACTCCTGGTAGTTGATGGGATATGGCTTCACGGTTTCGATGCGGAATTCGTCACCTTTCCCGAGGTGAGAGATGATTTTTCGTGCCATGAGTTCGGTGTTTCCCTCCTGTTGCATTACGATTCCGTCAGGGGTATATGTCTCACCCTGGTGGGAGAAATACACCACGAGCACGCGTTTGTCGCCGAACCCCGGCTGCGGAGCGGTTGTTTCCGGCGGTTTGACTGTTCCGCGCTTTTTCCCGCACGAGACGGCGGTGGCGAAAAGTGCCATTGCCGCCAAAATCACAAGAATGTTTTTTATTAACCTCATTATTTTGTTTTTAGGGTTATTGTTTTCTCGAAGCCGCCATCGGCGCATACTCGCACGTTGATGTCGCCGGCCTTTTTGGCGGTCTGTACCACAATCACGAGCATACCGTTGAAGAGTTTCATCGTAGGCTCGGTGAACACCTCGGTAGAAGTGGCGTCGCCGTTGCAAATGGCTTTGAATTGTCCGGCGCCGTCGACGGTGACGTTGATGCGGTTGTCGGCCACTGGGCAGAGTGTGCCAGCGTCGTCGTTCAGCGACACGGTGATGAACGCGAGGTCGTTTCCGTCGGCCCGGTAATTGTTACGGTCGGCGCTCAAGAGCAGTTGCGCTGGTTTGCCGGCCGTGCGCAGGGTCTGCTCGCCTGCCTTGTTACCGTTGTCGTCATAGACCACCACACGCAGTTCGCCCGGCTCGTATTTAACCTCTCTCCAGCGCAGGCGGTAACGGTCGAGACGGGTGTTGCGGTCTTTGGTGACGCGACCCTGGCTCTTGCCGTTGACAAACAGTTCGGCGCTGGGATAGTCGGTGTAGCAGTACACCGGAGTCACCTGACCCTCGCGTCCTGGCCACGTCCAGTGCGGCAGCAGATGTATGGTGTGCTCACGAGTGTTCCAATGGCTTCGATAGAGGTAGTATCGGTCCTTAGGCAGGCCCGCGAGGTCGACGATGCCGTAGTAGGCGCTGCGTGAGGGCCAGTATGCGTCGTAGGGCGTAGGCTCACCCAGGTAGTCGAATCCGGTCCAGACAAACTCTCCGAGAGTCCATGGCATGTCGTCCTGGAGCCGCCAGTCGTCGTCGGGCAGATTGCTCCACCAGCAGTGCTCCACATCGTAGCTTGAGCACTGTCCGTTGTCGTAAGCCTTTCCTACCTGCTCCTCGTCGGGGAACACGTAGTTGCCGCGGCTGCTCACTGTGGAAGCGGTCTCGCTGCCCAGAATGAACCCCTGTGGCAGCTGCGGGAAGCACTCCTCATATCGGTGTACGCGATAGTTGAAGCCCGGCACGTCGGCCTCGAGAGCGAAGCCGCTCTTGATGTCGGCATCGGGGTTGTCCATGCCGCAGGTGATGGGTCGCGAGGGGTCGAGTTGGTGGCAGAGTTCAACTAAGTCGTGGTATCGCCTTGCGCCCTCTTCCTGCCATTGCTCTGGAATCTCGTTACCCACGCTCCACATGATGATGCTGCAGTGATTACGGTGGTTCATAATCAGGTTGGTGATGTCTTTTCTCCACCATTCGTCCCAGAAACGGTTGTATCCGTTCTTTACTTTCGGCACTTTCCATCCGTCGAAACTCTCAGCCATCACCATCAGTCCGAGGCTGTCGCAGAGCTCCATCTGCCAAGTGGACGGCATGTTGTGGCTGGTGCGAATGGCGTCGGCACCCATATCTTTCATGATGCGTAGCTGTCGCTCGAGAGCGGCTCGGTTGACGGCAGCGCCTATGGGTCCGAGGTCGTGGTGCAGACACACGCCCTTGAACTTGCGCTGAACGCCGTTGAGCGTGAACCCTCGCTCGCGGCTGAACTCGAATGTGCGCACACCGAACTTATCGAGTCGGCTGTCGCGCAGTTCACCGTCGACAGTGACGGTGGTGAGCACGTTGTAACGGTATGGAGACTCAGGCGACCACAGCGAGGGGCTGTCGATGTTGATAAACTGGCTCGCCACGTTGTTTTGGCCCACGGGTGCTGAGGCGTTGGCGCACAAGTTGTTGTCGGCATCAAACACCTTGATGTCGACCCGAGCCTTGCTGCGCTCGGCTTCGGTGAGCCCCTTCACCTCGGTGTCGACCTTGATGCGTGCATCTTCGGCATCGGCTTTCACGGTAACCATCGAGTGTCCCCACGGGTCGAGGTAGACGCGTTCGCTGGCAAACAGCGTCACGGGACGGTACAGGCCGCCGCCGGGATACCATCGACTGCTCTCCTCAAGGTTTTTCAACTTCACAGTGAGTTCAAGCGGAGCGCCGGCAGTGCCGATGAACGGTGTGATGTCGACGCGGAACGCGTTATATCCGTAGGCCCATCCTCCGGCGTAATGCCCGTTGATATAGACCTCCGGCTCGCTCATCGCTCCGTCGAAAATCAGCTCCACGTGTTCGTTGAGTTCGTCAGGCACTGATAGCATGCAACGATAGACGCCTTCGCCAATCCAGGGCAACGATCCGCTACGTCCCGAGTGCTCAGTCGCCACGTCCTCGCCGTTCTCCTTGATGGCAACAACTTGCAAGTCCCATTTCTTGTCGAACGGTCCGGCGATTGCCCAGTCGTGAGGAATGGTCACTTGTTGCCACACTTTCCCGTCACGGGAGAACGACCATCCGTCGGCCAGTTCAACAGTCTTATGTACATCGGCAGTCGCCGCCATAGCGATGAAAGCGGCCACCGCCATTAGCAGTGTTTTTTTCATAAATCTTTCGTTTTTTGGTTAAATTAGTGCTGCAAAACTACAAAATTTCCGCCAATACACAAAAAACGAGCAACAAATTTAACTGCGCCCCCCATGTACGTGTTGTGTACATGGGGGGCGCCTGCTATAATGTTTCTGACCCATAGCGGCGGGTGATGGGGACGCTATGGCCGGAGGTTGCGGGGGAGGGGAGAGGCGTCGGCGTCGTTCATGAAGTAGCGTAGGTTGAGCACACCGTCGCTGTAGCCTGTGGTGACGGCCGTAGCGTTCTCGCTCACGAAGATGTTGTCGCCCTTGAGTACGAAGCCGGCCATACCCAGTCCTCGTTCGACAAGCGTTGCGACCTCCTGGAGTTGCTGGTCTTTGCACTGGTGCATATCAAGGCTGATGGAAACCATGGTGACGCGGTCGTCGAAGTTGAACTGCGGCGTTGGAGTGCCGACACTGTCGCTCTGTTTGAGAGTCGCGATGTCGTCCTCGAAATGATAAACCACGGCAAGCGACCCCATCATCTGTGGCAGGGCCTTTAACCCTACAAAGGGCGTGGGGTCGTTTCCGATGAGGTTGTTAAGCTCCATCAGCGTCGCGCCTTTGGCCGCTCCGCACGCGTGGCTGTCGTTGAACATCTGCAGTATGTTTGCAGCCATCATCGAAGTGTCGATGGTACCTCTTATCGCTCCGTTGTTGTAGTTTACGGTGACGAAATCGGTGAACTGCTCCTTACCCACTTGCTTCCCGTTGTCGTCGAGAATGACGCATAGGCTGTCGGTTCGTGCGATGTATCGAGTCTTGCTGATGTCGATGATTGCGTTGTACTTGAACGGGATTTTCACGTTGTTGTCCTTGTCGACCATCCCCATGCGGTCGCCCTTGAGAGCGAGGAAATATCCAGCCATGGTACGCGCGCCGTCCTTGTAGTTGGCGTCTTTCACGGCCTTAGGTGCTGCATTGGGATTCTCAACTTCTTTTCCTTTGCGGTCGAGGTAGAACAGTGTGTCGCGCTTGTCGTTTTTGACAACCGGCAGTACGCCGTTGGTGAAGAACGGCGAAACGAGTTGGTATTCGTTGCTCGACACGCTGAAGAGGTCGTTACCTTCGATGTCGATAGCCGTGATGTCGGTCACGCTGTCGGTTGCGCTCGCCGATCGCGAAACCACGGCGGTGTTGTCGTAGAGAAACAGCGCGGCATAACCCAGACCTCCGTTCTTGATGGTGTCGCCGTCGGGTTTGATATAGCTGAAGAGACCGTTGTCGCTATGAACGATTGCGCGGTTGTTGACAAACATCGTGGCGCGGTCGAATGACTGTGGCAGCTGCGCCACCTCGTTGCCCTGCCTGTCGATGATGGTCAAAGCCGACCCAGGCCGGCTCACTATTGCCCGGTCGTTGTTGAAATACGTTGCCGAGCCGTATTTTTCTTTGTTGATGGGTTTCTTCACATCGGCAATGTTGTAGTAGTCGATTCTTCCCAGCGAGTCGGCCACATAGAACATGTCGTCGACTACAGCCGAAGGAGCGTTGTCGAAAGCGTCTCGCGCCACGACCTCGCCCGTTTCGAGCTTGATGATGCTCCATTTCTGCGAGCCTTTGAGTTTTACGGGGAGATATTGGGTGTCGACAGGATAGTCGGCTTGAGAGTTGCAGGCGGTAAGAGCCAATGCCGCTACCGCGGCCAGGATAAATTTATATTTCTTCATTGTAATGTGTTGAGTATTATCGTCCTACGCAGTAATAAGTAAAGCCGTTCTCTTCCAGTTCGTGATAATCGTAGATGTTCCGGCCGTCGATTACCACGGGAGTGCGCATAGCGGCCTTTACCCGCTTCCAGTCGGGCACTCGGAACTGCCGCCACTCGGTCACGAGCAGCACAGCGTCGGCACCGTCGACAGCGTCGTAGATGTTGAGCGCGCAGTAGATGTCGTTCCATCGCAACTTGAACTGGTTCATGGCGACAGGATCGTAGACGCGAATGTTGCACCCGGCCTGTATGAGCAGGTCGATGGTGGTGATAGCGGGCGACGATCGCACGTCGCTGGTTTCGGGTTTGAACGCCAATCCCCAAACGGCCACGGTCTTTCCTTCGAGCTGTCCGTCGTAGTGTCGGTTGAGTTTCTCAAAGAGAATGCGTTTCTGTCGCTTGTTGACGTTTCTCACGGCCTTTAGCACATCCATTGAGTAGTTGTTCTGCTCACCGATTCTGATTAAGTCTCTGATATCTTTTGGGAAAAGAGTTCCGCCGTATCCGCATCCCGGGAAGATGTATTTTGGCCCGATACGGCTGTCGGTACCCACGCCACGTCGGACAATGTTCACGTCGGCGCCCACGATTTCGCAGAGGTTTGCGATTTCGTTCATGAAGCTCACTCGAGTGGCGAGCATCGAAGTGGCTGCATATTTTATCATCTCGGCCGTTGTGTTGCTGGCGACGACCACAGGCACACTGTTGATGTTGTGCAACGGGTGGTAGAGCCTGTCGAGCGCTTCTCGTCCTCGCTGAGAGTCGACGCCAATCACGATACGGTCGGGCCTGATAAAGTCCTTGATGGCGTTGCCCTCGGTAAGGAAGTCGGGGTTGGTAACCACGTCGAATTCGACGTCTTTCCCGAGTTCCTTGAGGTCGTTGGCGATTAGTTCTTTGAGTTGGTCGGCGGTACCCACTGGAACGGTCGATTTCATCACAAAGACGGTGTAACGCTTAATGCCGCGGGCAAAGCGGTGTGCGATGTCGATCACCTTCGATAGGTCGGTGCTGTCGTCTTGCAGGGGAGGAGTTTCCACTGCGCAGAAGACATAGTCGATATCGCCCTCGGCAAGGGTTTTGTCGAAATCGGTGCTGAAATGCAGCCGGTTTTCGTTCACGTTTCGCTTCACCATGTCCTCAAGCCCTTGTTCGTAAATGGGCAGCCCTCCATACAATAGCAGGTTGATGGTTCGAGCGTCATCGTCGACGCAAGTCACGTTCACGCCCAAGTCGGCGAAACAGCTACCTGTCACGAGGCCGACATATCCTGTTCCGGCAATAAGAATATTCATAGCGTTATATGGTGTTTGTATGTATCAAAAATGATGAAAATAGTATGTTCAAACGTCACAAAAGTATGATTTTTCCGTGACACAGCCAAACTTTTGGGAGAAAAAGTAGGTGCATTGGGGTTTGGTTAAACTTTTTTGGTGATTTTTTGTCATTGGTTTGGAAAATTATCGCTAACTTTGCAAGTTGGAATAACCATATATAAAAAACTATGAGATATATAGTAGCGATAATCATTGCGATAAGTGCTGTGACCTTGGCGATGGCACAGGGCACCGTTGTTGCCGAATATCCCGAGTCCGTTGGCACTGCTGTAACGAGTCAGTGGAGCTACGGCTTCTACGGAGGAATCGGTTACCAGTTCCCCACAGGAAGCCTCAAGGACAACTTCGGTTCGTGTGTTACCTTCCAAGTGGGAGCGACAGTGGGCTACCGTCGTCTGCGTTTCAAGGCCGACATAGCCTATGGCCAGCCGTCGCTCAAGAATGCCAACATCTTCAACGTTCCCGACAGTGCGGGCTACCAGAAGCAGGGCAACAGCAACGCGAGCGCCACGCACCTGATGTCGGGCTTCCAATTGGGATATGTGGTGTGGCAGAACGACCGCATTGCCGTCACGCCCTCGGCCGGACTGCACTACAACGGTTATCTGTGGGATGTGGAGAACTACTCGTGGACCAAAGACGAGAACGACGTCCACACACGTCATATCACTACCGTCGAACGCCGTTCGCTCCACAGCTGGAACTGGATGGCGAGTGTCGACATTGATTTCAAGCTGCACTCACACCTCACGGGGCAACCGCTAATGGGAGGCAACAACCACGAGAGTTTCACTTCGTGGGTGAGAGTCACCCCATGGGTGTCGCGTTCGGTGTTCAACAAGTGTGACCCCTCGGTCAGGGGCTGCAATGTGGGAATCACAGTGTGCTATCTGGGCCTGGGCCGCATCACTTCATACTGATTGTAATAGAAACCATAATCAAGATACTGAAAAAATGAAACGCATTAGTAACATATTAGTCCTGCTGGTGATGGCTGTGGCGTTGGCTTTTGGCGCTGACGCGAGCGCCACCGAGGTGGCCGAATTGCCAAGTGTGTTGCGCAAGACCTACCACCACAAGGAGCACTTCGTCAACGCCCAGGGCGACACCTGTTTGCGGCTGGTGCTTAACGACGTGATAGTCTATCCGCCGGAACGCTTCAAGAACAAGAAGGAAGAGGAGTTCTACTGGAAAACGGTGAGGGATGTCAAGCGCACCCTGCCGTATGCCAAACTCATAAACCAAACGTTGCAGGAGACATATGAGTATATCCAGACGTTCCCCTCGCAGAAGGACCGTGAAGCGTATCTCCACCGTTTTGAGAAGGAGGTTTTCGGTCAGTATAAGCCCGAAATGAAGAAACTCACGAAGTCGCAGGGAAAAATGCTGATTAAACTCATCAACCGCGAGACCGACCAGCAAAGCTACTACATCATAAAGGCTTTTCTGGGAACGTTCCGCGCCGGGTTCTGGCAAACATTCGGTCGCTTTTTCGGCGTGAATATGAAACAGGGCTACCATCCCGATAAGAATAAGGACGACGCTCTGATAGAGCGTATCTGCGTGAGAGTGGAGTCAGGACAGATTTAAAAAAGCGACGATTATGGCACCCAGATGCTTTCCTGCCGGCGTGCAGGACTTCGAAAGAATCCGTGAAGACAGTTTTGTCTATGTAGACAAGACCGAATACGTCTACCGTCTTGCCAACCAGTACGGCAATGCCATCTTCCTGAGTAGGCCTCGCCGGTTCGGCAAGTCGCTGCTGTGCTCCACCCTCAAGCACTACTTCTTGGGGCACAAGGAACTGTTCGAAGGACTGGCCATCGAA
>JBGUHM010000031.1:0-38061 GCA_045112115.1 Sodaliphilus sp.
TTGAGGTCGCTGTCATCGATTACCAGGGCATCGAAGTCATATCCCGGCTCGAAACTGCCCACTTTGCCGAAGAAACTGCCGGCCGACTTTGTGGCGCACCAGAACGCCTCGCTCAACGAGAGGAAACGCTTACTGCGGTCGCGCTGGTAATACATCTTGCTCACCTGGATGGCGTACACCATTATGCGCAGCATGCTCAGGTCGTGGCCGCCGCTGATGTCGCTGCCAAGACCCACCGGCACGCCCTCTTCCAAGAAGTCGCGGATGGTGGCCATGCCGCTGCTCAGGTTGAGATTCGATGTCGGGCAATGGGCCACCATCACCTGGTTACGCTTCATCAGCTGCAACTCTTCGCCCTTGGTATACACGCAGTGGGCCATCACAGTCGGTGTCTGTCCGAAGAGGCCGTAGCGGTCGTAGGCGTCACCGTAATTGAGGCTCTCGGGTTCCAGTTCTTTCACCCAGGATATCTCGCCCTTGTTCTCCGACAGATGAGACTGCACCGGAAGATTGTATTTCTTTGCCAGCTCGCCGCACATGCGGAGCATCTTAGGGGTACACGACGGGATGAAGCGTGGCGTGATGATGGGGCGAACTAGTGCGTCGGCATCGTTGAATTCGGCAATGAGTGCCTCGTCGTCGGCTTTCGCCTGGTCAACGTTGACACACAGCGATTCGGGACAGTTGCGGTCCATATCTACCTTGCCCACCAGAGCGCCCATGCCGGCCTCGCGGAAGATGTTCATAAGCATACGGGTACTGTCGCGGTGTATCGTGGCGAAGGTCACTGCACGCATCGTGCCGAAACGCCACAAGTCGTGCACAAAGCGGCGGTACATTCGCTCTGCGTAGGCCGTATCGCAGTATCTCGACTCCTCCGGAAAGGTGTAGTTATTAAGCCAGGGAAGCAACTCAAGGTCCATGGCGATGGCCTGGTTGCGGTATTGGGCAGCGTGGACGTGCATATCGTTGAACGCCGGCATGAGGATGCGGTCGCCAAAGTCCACGACCTCGGCTTCTCCTACTTTCAGGCCTTCAAATGTGGGACTTACAGCAACGACCTTGCCGCCGTCCACAGCCACATATCCGTTTTCTATTATCTCAAATGCATGACGCTCTTTCGTAAACAGAATATTTGCTTTATAACAAATCATAGTTGGTCAGGTTTATGTTTATTTATATTTTTCTGCAAAATTACTATATACACTTTAAAATGCCAAATATTTCCACGTTTTTTTGCACGACCCTCATTATTGTGCATACCGCAACTGTTAATTAATCTTAAACCGCGCCCTCAATCTTTGTGAATAACAGATTAATAGGTATATTTGCAAAAATAAATCAAAACCTACAATTATGAAAAGGGACCTCTCACTTATAATCTGTGCATTGATTGCTGCTTTGGCGGGCATGATTGCCAACGCACAGACGACCACGTTCTCTTATACCGCCACGGCTAAAGTCGACAGATTCGACGAGTACTCCTACTTCATCGGAGCGCAGAGGGTGATTTCGCACACCTTCGATGAAACCACTGGTTCTGGTACAGTGGTTTACGACGGCAAAGTGACTGAACTTGCCGACAGTGCTTTGAGTACGAGTCGCAACATGTCGGCGGTTGTGATTCCCGAAGGCATCACCACCATCGGATCTTATGCTTTTTTAAATTGCTCTAAAATCACAACTTTAAGACTGCCTCATACGCTCTCCCATGTCAAGACTTCAGCTTTCTTCAATTGCAGTTATTTGTCAAAGGGGAAATTTATCATCGACGACCTCGCATGGTGGTGCGGCATCGTTTTCGACAACAGTAATGCAAATCCAGTTTACTTTGCCAAGCACATTTATTCCGACGAGAATACCGAGATAACCGAAGCCGTTATCCCCGAGGGCGTTACAGCTATTGGCGATTATGCTTTCAACAAGTGCGAAGGAATTACGGCCGTCAGTCTTCCGTCGTCATTGACCACCATTGGCGAAAACGCTTTCGCATATACAGGGCTCGTGTCTGTCGACTTTCCGGAAAGCTTGACCGAAATCAAAAAGCAAGCGTTCAACAGATGCTCCGACCTCAAATCGGTCACAATTCCTGAAGGGGTCGTCTCTATTGGTTATTATGCTTTTAGCCACTGTGGTATAACCTCGCTCACGTTGCCTTCCACCATCAGGAGCATGGACCACTCTTTCTACAGTTGCTCCGACCTCGCTCAATTGACTCTCTCCGAAGGAATCACCTCTCTGGGTTATTCGTTCTCATATATTGACGCATTGACATCGGTACATATCCCTTCAACAGTGATATTAAAAGGCGATTTCACCAACTGCCCAAATTTGGCATCAGTCACTATAGCCGAAGGGGCTACCGTTGTGAATGGCTTCAACGAATGCGACAAACTGGCGTCAATCGTCATTCCCTCCACGGTAACCAAAATCAATGGACTTCTTAGATGTCCGTCGCTTCGTAGTATCACCATCCCCAAAGCGGTAAACGATATTAACGGGTTCAAGAATTGTACGGCTTTGGAGAAAGTTGTAATCGAAGACCTTGAGGCTTGGTGCCGTATCTCGTTCTCATCGACCAACGACTACAATCCCCAGTATTATGCCAAGCATCTGTTTCTCGGCGACAACGAAATAATCAATCTTGTAATTCCCGAAACCATCACAAAACTCAGAGCGTTTGTCTTCAACAATCTGACCAGCATTACAACAGTGCGCATTCCGGGCAGCGTCACCAACATCAGCGGCGATGCCTTCCGCGACTGCTCGGGCGTGGAGCACGTGTTCTGTAGCGCCGACCCAATGTCTCTGACGTGGAACGGCAAAGGCTTCAAACCCGACAAGGCCACTTTATTCCATGTTACCGACGTGGAATTGTGGAAGACGAAATTCCCCGATGCCAACGTCACTTTTGTGGGCGACATGACCACCATCACCTACACAGCCTCCCAAAGGGTCGCGCAATTCGACGTTTACAGCAACTTCACGGGAGCCAGCGCTGTTTCTACTCACGAGTACGACAGCGAAACTGAGCAAGGTGTCGTGGTCTATGCCGGACGGGTAACAGCTTTAAGTGAGAATGCCCTTTATGGTTGCAACTCGCTGGCTTCCATCGCACTGCCTGAAGGAATCCGCGCGCTCGGCAGCGGTGCTCTCGGCAACTGCGGCTCGCTGGCCACAGTCATCCTTCCGTCAACAATCGAAACCATTGCTGCGGGAGCATTCACGAACTCCAACAATATCGCCGATATATATTGCTTTGCCAATCCGGCCGATGTCGCTTGGTACGGAAACAACAGCACAAGTCAGTTCAAGCCCGATAAATGCACCGTGTTCCATGTGAATGATGTGACGGCTTGGCAACAGACTTTTCCTGATGCCAATGTCACTTTTGCCGGCGGCATGACTGCGTTCACCTACACCGCCACTGAAAAAATCACCGCTTTCGAGGCTCTTAAAAAGTTTGCCGGTGCCACCGACATTGTCTCACACGTCTTCAGTTCCGACACCGGTGAGGGAACCGTAATCTACAAGGGCGAGGTCACCGCTCTCAACAGCAATTGCTTCAGCCGTTCAAAACTGGTTTCCATTGTCATTCCCCCGTCAGTAACACGGCTGGAGATAAGTGCGTTCGACCAGTGTACTGAACTCATTTCGGTCTCTCTTCCCGAATCCATCAACTATATCGACAGCTATGTTTTTTACCGTTGCTATAAGCTGTCTTCTATAAGCATACCAAAGGCGGTAAGCATTCTCCACAGCTTCACTTTCGCCGATTGTCAGAGCCTGCAGTCGGTCACAATCCATGATGGAGTAAATCGCATCTTTGGCAGCTGCTTCAGCGGATGTACGGCTCTCAAAAGTGTGGTTCTGGGAAGGTATATCAACAAGCAACTGAGCGATAATGTTTTCAGCGGCTGTACAGCTCTCGAGGAGATTCGTCTCGTGACACAGGTGCCATTCCCCAACTTCGGCACAGCTTACGACAATACTTTCGCTGGTGTCGACACCGACAACTGCGTGCTCTACGTGCCTCGATGGCAGAAAGAAATCTATCAGAATGCCGACGTGTGGCGGGAATTCAGCAATATCGAGGAATGGGAGCCTTACTGGTGGCCGCTGCGGGGCGATGTGAACATCGACTGGATTGTCAACAGCGGCGACATAAGCGCTCTATACCGTGCCATCCTTTCGGGTGAGCCAAATCCCTATTGCGACATCAACGGCGACGGCCAATTGAATACCGGCGATGTGAGTGCTCTATACGGCATCATCCTCTCCGGAGATTAAACAAAACTTTTATTAATCTAAAAATAAAACTATGACTTTGAATTTAAAAACACTTCCTCTCCACACTACGGCTGCCATTACTCTGGCTTGGGCCGCTTGTGGAGCAGCAGCACAAGACATCCCGGCAGGGGCCAAATACCTAATTCAAGCCTACCCGGCTTTCATCGAGGGGTTTGACAACGGCTACTTGCTGATGAAAGACGGAACAAAGATTCTTTACGACGACGGGCGAAAGAAATCGTTCGTCGAACGGCTCGACAACTCCGATCCCGAGGATATGTTCGCTTTCGTCTACGACATGACGACTTGGGAACCGCCAGCGTTCCAGCAGGACGCCGGACGTAGCCGATGCGAAACGCTGTTCAAGAAAATGTACGGAAGCAGCGCCGCACAGGTTCAGAAACATCTTGTCAAGGTCGACTGGTTCGGACAGAAAGTGATGTTCTCAACAGTCAACGGGGCTGCCGACAGTCTCCGTGCTGTCGCTCGCGACCTGGCAAAAGAACCTTCGCTCAAACAGTACCTGAAATCAAGCGGCTCGTTCTACTGGAGGCAGGTAAGAGGTGCGAAACGACTGAGCGCGCACTCCTACGGCATGACTATCGACGTCGGTGTGAAAGGCAGCGACTACTGGCAGTGGCGCAACCCGGGAAAGGGTGAAAACGACCGTATCAAATACAGCAACCACATGCCGCACCGACTCGTCGAAATCTTCGAAAGCCACGGATTCATCTGGGGCGGACGATGGTACCATTACGACACCATGCATTTCGAGTTCCGACCCGAAATCCTCCTCTCGGCAAAACGACAATAAACCACACAAAAAACCAACCTCAACTATCCCGAATCAGCCAACCGGCCGATTCGGGATTATTATTGCCCCCCGCCACCAAAATACCATATATAAACCCAAAAGTACCCCACTATCTCTGCAACAAAACATAGTCACAACCGCTGTCCCAACATAGTCACAAACATAGTCACAAACATAGTCACAAAACATAGTCACAACCAGTGTCCCAACCACTCAAAAAGCGGCTCGAAGAGCCAGCAACATTAGTAACACCATGCCAGCGACCCCGAAGGGGTGCGCAGCTTGGTGACAGCAACCCAGAAAAAAGCGTGTCGAAGATGCGCCACTTACCCTCACCCACTGTCCCACGCACGCAAAACGAGAGATTCCCCAGCAAGCAAAAGCTCGCATAATAATTTGAAAAATTTTGAACCAGATTTTAAAAAATTTCCACGCGAAGCGTGTCCGTATTTCCATCTTCCATGCGCAAAACACCAACCACATAAAACCTGTGTTCTTAAATTGCTCTCAAAGGCTTCTGTTCGTCTGTCAAAAGAGGTCGTTTCACGCAGGCTTAATCGGATTAAAATTTCGTATAATTCGCCTCAATTCGCCAAATTCGTTGTTCGGTAATAACCGAATAAGTCTGGTTAAATAAAATTTCGCCGACAAATAAAAAAGTTCATAAAAATTGTGTGGGTGAGAATTATTTACTACTTTTGCAACGTGGCAGTGTGGTTTCCGCCTCTTGTGCCACGAAACATTTTGACATAGGAAAGCGTTTTCGCTTATCCCCGACTTGAAATTCGCCAAATTTTTAACAATGCGGGATATGCAGTCAAAAACGCTTCATGCATGCCTATATCTACCCCACGCCGTGGGGGCGTCGATATATCGGCATGGCGTGGGGTGGACTGTTTATTGCATTGTTGGGCGTTTGGCGATGCCCCAAGTTGAATAAGCAGAACAAGTTCCTCACGCTTTTCTTTACTACCAACACCAACCCACCGAACAAAGTCGGGCAACGAATGGCACGGAGGAACACCATCGCCCGCCACTCACGCGCCTATGAAAAGCAAACTACTACTCATGCTCTGTGCTGTCATCAC
This sequence comes from Sodaliphilus sp., assembly GCA_045112115.1. Lineage (GTDB taxonomy): Bacteria > Bacteroidota > Bacteroidia > Bacteroidales > Muribaculaceae > Sodaliphilus. The sequence continues at coordinate 6,193 of JBGUHM010000031.1, forward strand.
CTCAGCCATGCCCACCCTTGCCTTTGACTTCTCTGTCGACGGATTGTGCTACAACATAAATAATGACGGCACTACGGTTACCCTTACTAGTAATAGTCAATATAAAAATCTGACTTCGGTAATAATTCCTGAGCAAGTATCGAATAATGGCAAGACTTATTCCGTCACTTCCATCGGCAGCAGTGCGTTCTCTGGTTGCAGCGGCCTGACGAGCGTGACCATCCCCAACTCCGTCACGACTATCGGTCACCAAGCGTTCCTCCACTGCAGCGGCCTGACGAGCGTGACCATCCCCAATTCCGTCACCACAATTGACAGAAGTGCTTTCGAATATTGCTCTGGCTTAAAAAGTCTTTGGTTTTCAAACTCTGTCGTCAGTATTGGTATGTATGCATTTGAACATTGTAGTAATTTGAAAGTCATTCTTTCTGAAATTGCAAATCCCCAAACTGTCAATTATGTAATAGACAGAGAATATCATCCCTTCTTTGGAGTCCCCTCATCTTGCAAACTATATGTGCCAGCTGAATCGGTGGATTTATATCTATCAACAAGTCCCTGGAAAGATGTATTCATGAATACGACGGAAGGATATGATGTAATCAATAAAGATATCTGTTATAATGTCAATCTTAATGATGAAACCGCTTCTGCGATTTTTTCATTAGCTAAAGGTCATATCGTTATTCCTAAAACCATAAATTATCGTTCATCGTTAGCTGTAACATCAATTGATGAAAATGCATTCAATTATGCCAATGATGTCGTTTCCATGACGTTTGCTGCCACCAACTGCGAAACAGGTGAATTGAATATTCCGTCGTTAAAGAATCTTTATATTGAAGAGACGGTAAATTCTATTCCGAGTGAAAAAGCATTTTATAATTGTGACAATTTGGATAGGGTTGCTATTTTTGGCAGTAAACCACCGACGCTCAAGACATATCAAACATTTCCAGAAGGAACTTTCATTGCGGTTTATGAGAATGACGTAGCAAAATATAAATCACAGTATAAGTCTCTCTATACCGCTGCAGGCTATAGTGGTGCGCCTATATTGCCTTATCCCATGAAAAGCCTGAAAGTCAGCGAACTTAACGGCTACTCTGCGAGTGCAATTGGCTATAAATCAGGAAGTACCCAGTTCAATTATGGGGAAGCTGGTTTTATTGTTGATGGTAAGGCGAAAGTAAAGGCTACAAGTTTCACCAATAATGGCAATGAGATATCTTTTAGTATAGAAAAAATACCGAATTTGCTTCCTGGCACATCTTATAAGATTGAACCGTATGTTACAATAAATGGCGTTGAATATGTCGACATCTATGGCGGCACGCTCAACGTGCCGGCGATGCAATCCAACTACACCAGCGTTATCGGTCCCTCGACGATTATCCTCGACGACGCAACGGTTATTCCGGACAAAATTGAGTTCAAAAAAGCGACGCTCACTCTCGACAATAAGACATACGAAAGCTACGGTAATTCAATAATCGCAACCGGGCTGCACCCCAATTCTTATCATAGTGGAAGTTACTCGGTAGAGGTTAGCCAGGGTGGTATAAATTCCATAAATGTCGGCTTCTATACACCGAACCTCTCCTTGAATACTCAGCCCGCGACAATGCTGACAAACACAGCCGCGATGCTTCAATCCTATACCAATCTTAGCGAAGAAGAGACGAATTGCGGTTTCTTGTGGAAGCGTTACGATGCCCCCGACGAGATGCTTGGCAATCCTGTCTATTGCCCAGTCTACGACGGCATGATGATGGGTTCACTTAAGAACTTACCAGAAGGTGTGTACTATAAATATCGCTCGTTCTACAAAACCAGCGACGGAACGATGTATTACGGCGACTGGGTGGCATTTTACACTGGTGATGCAACAGTTGAATTTGAGCCAGTGGCTCACACTTACAACAATGCTCGCGTAAGCGGCGATAACGCCATCATCCAGGGCGTGGCCATACGCGGATCACAGAACATCACCGAACAAGGCTTTGAGTATTGGATTGACAGCAACGCCCATGCTCCAGAGCTGAAAGCCATCAACGTCAACAAAATCACCGCTACAGGTGAGCGCATGAGCGCTACCGTCGAGTCTCTGAAGCCTGGCACCACATATGCCTTCCGCGCTTACGTGAAGACCGCCTCAGGCACCACCTACGGCGAACTTCGCAACTTCACCACCCCGGTCAAGAAACTCGATGCCGACCTTAATGCCGACGGTAACGTCAACTCCGGCGACGTCTCAGCACTCTACACGGCAATCCTCTCCGGCAACACCGACTCCCTATACGACCTCAACGGCGACGGAAACGTCAACTCCGGCGACGTCTCCGCACTCTACACCATCATCCTCGGGAATTAATCACAACGCGAAATCAACAACTATACCACGCGGGCGGCACCAAACAGTGTCGCCCGCGCGCAGCAATTGCTACTGCTTTCCCACATCCCCACCCCCTACCTTTGCAACAAAACACAGCCACAAAAGACATATAGGTCGGAGACCTAACAGCAGGAGAAACCCCATGTACGCAACGCGCACTTGGGGAACAAACATAGTCACAAACATAGTCACAAAACATAGTCACAACCAGTGTCCCAACATAGTCACCAACATAGTCACGAACATAGTCACAAACATAGTCACAACCAGTGTCCCAACATAGTCACAAACATAGTCACAAACATAGTCACAAAACATAGTCACAACCAATGTCCCACGCTCGCAAACATAGTCACGAAAGGCATATAGGTCGGAGACCTAACACCAGAAGAACCCCCATGAACGACCGCGCACATGGAGGACTCCAAAAACTCCCCAAACTCCGTAGAAGAATCAGGTCCTGCGCTCGGAAAGCAGGCGCTTATGCAACCACTGTCCCACCAGTATAATAATTTGAAAAATTTTGAACCAGATTTTGAAAAATTTCCACGCGAAGCGTGTCCGTATTTCCATCTTCCATGCGCAAAACACCAACCACATTAAACTTGTGTTCTTAAATTGCTCTCAAAGGCTTCTGTTCGTCTGTCAAAAGAGGTTGTTTCACGCAGGTTTAATCGGATTAACATTTCGCATAATTCGCCTCAATTCGCCTAATTCGTTGATTCGTTGATTATTTTTATTGTTAAAAAATTAGGTTCACTTTGGTGGGTCGATAAAAATTTGTATATTTGCAGGTTGAACACAAAACCACTTAACGAACTCAAAACTAAAAACTATAAATATTATGACAAACGAAAAAGATCTTAAATTACTCGAAGCCAAAGGCATTACGCCCGAAATGTTCGAGCAGCAGTTGAAACGCTTCGAAACGGGCTTCCCATGGCTCGAAGTAAAGTCGGTGGCCAGCGTCGACAACGGTATTGTTCGTCTTGACGACAAGGAAGTGACACGGTATCTGAAAACGTGGCGACAGTTCCAACAGGGCGGAGGCACCATCGAGAAATTTGTGCCGGCATCAGGCGCTGCAAGCCGTATGTTCAAAAACATCTTCGCTTTCGTCAACAGCGGACGGACAGAGCCTGAGACCGAATTCGAAAAAATCTATTTCCAGCACATCGCCAGTTTCGCTTTCTACGAGCCGCTCAGCCGCGCATGCAAACGACTCTACTGTGCCGACATTCCGCAACTCATCGAAGACGGACGATACGTTGACGTGGCACGGGCCATGCTCGATAGCAACGGACTCAACTATGGGTTCCTGCCCAAGGCTTTGCTGAAGTTCCACAAAGCGGTTGCAGGCAGCGTACACACTGCTCTCGAGGAGCACCTCGAAGAGGGGGCGCAGTATGCCACCGACAAAAACCGTGATGTGAACCTGCACTTCACGGTATCGCCAGAGCACCGTAAGGAGTTCGAACGACTTTTGGCCGACAAACTGCCGAAAGCCAGCCGTGTGTGGGGCGTCAACTACAATGTGACGATGAGTGAGCAAAAGTCGTCGACCGACACTGTTGCAGTAAACCTCGACAACTCTCCTTACCGCGACGCCGACGGCAACCTGTTGTTCCGTCCCGCTGGGCACGGTGCGTTGATTGAGAACCTCAATGAGCGCGAAGCCGACGTCATTTTCGTCAAGAACATCGACAACGTCGTACCCATGCGTCTGCGCAATTCCACTATACGATGGAAGAAAGTGATTGGCGGCTACCTCGTTGACCTGCAACAAGCAGTCGCAGAACACCTACGCACTCTCGACGGCGAACCCACATCAGCCGAACTGAAGCAGATTCTGGCCTTCGTCGAGAATCGTCTTTTCACCACTTGCGACGCCACTGCCGATATGGACGACGCGGCTCTCGCACAATATCTGCGCAAGAAACTCAATAGGCCTTTACGCGTCTGCGGTGTGGTGCTTAATGAGGGCGAGCCTGGTGGTGGACCGTACATCACCCGAAACCCCGACGGTAGTTATTCGCCTCAGATTCTCGAAGCCGCACAAATCAATCCCGACAACAAGGAGGCCGTGGAAATGATGAACAGCGGTACGCACTTCAACCCAGTCGACCTCGTGTGCTATACCAAAGACTACAAGGGCGAGAAATTCAACCTGAAGGACTTTGTCGATCCCGACACCGGTCTGATTTCGCTCAAGTCGAAAGACGGTGTCGAAATCAAGGCTCTCGAACTTCCGGGTTTGTGGAACGGCTCGATGAGTGACTGGAATACTGTGATGGTAGAGGTGCCTATCGACACTTTCAATCCCGTGAAGACTGTAAACGACCTGCTACGGCCTCAACATCAGTAATTAATTCAACGCTAATGAGGAAGTGTTTAATTGGGGCGGCCGCAGCGATATTGCTCGCCGCTTGCTCTGGTGGCAACGGCGCTACGAGCGTCAGCTCGGGCGCCGAGCCCGACTCTACGGTGACTGAAGCAGCCGACACCGTCACCATCGCCATGACTGGTGACATTATGCTCGGGACTACATACCCAACGCCTCGACTGCCGGTTAACGACGGACGGGAAATTTTCATCGAAACCGACTCGATTCTACAAGCTGCCGATGTGGCTTGCGGAAACCTTGAGGGCGTCATAGCCGACGAAGCCAAATGCCGAAAAGACGTCAGCAAACCCCTCTCGTTCGCTTTCCTTATGCCCACGAAAAACGCACCGAGGCTCAGCGAGGCCGGTTACGATTTTCTCGGTCTGGCCAACAATCACATTCTCGACTTCTTCGAGGAGGCCACTATCAAAACCGAAAAACTTCTCGACTCTCTGGGTATTAAATATGCCGGACGCGAGGAATGTGAGATGGCAATTAAGGAAGTGAACGGCAAGAAATTCGGCTTCTGCGCCTTCGGACACGAGGTCTACTCGCTGCGAACTCAAGACACCGTCACAGTAAAGCGCGTTATCTCCGACCTGCGCAAGCAATGCGACATTCTCATCGTCTGCTTCCACGGAGGGGCTGAAGGTTCGGGATGCCGGCATGTGCCTTTCGGCACCGAATATTTCCACGGATGGGATCGTGGCGACCTGCGACAGTTCACCCATATGGCGATCGACTGCGGAGCCGACATTGTCTACGGGCACGGACCGCACATCGTGCGAGGTATCGAACTCTACAACGGCCACCTTATAGCCTACAGCCTGGGGAACTTCGCCACTCCGGCCGGTATGGGCATAGCGGGACTGACCGGTTACGCCCCGGTTCTCACGGCACGGCTCGACGGCAAGGGCAAATTTATCGATGGCAAAATCCATTCGTTCATCCAAAAATCCGGCCTGGGCCCACGGCGCGACCTCTCCAATATCGTGGCTAAAGAGATGCGCACGCTATCTTACGAGGATTTCAAAGACTCTCCCCTCACCATTGCCGACGACGGCACAATCACAATAAAGAAATGACCTGTAAACATCTACTTTTCTTGCTCGCTATAGTGGCGGCGATGTCTGCATCGGCTGCCGACATGGAGCAACTCTTCCTGGCCGAGAAGGGCGGCATTTTCCCTCTCCTCGACAACCAGTCACGGCTTATCATGCTCGACAACTACAAGAGCGGAGGTACGGTGCCGGTAACAAACCTCATGGCGGGCGACAGCTCGAAGGTGGCATACCTGAGCGCCGACGAAATCACCGTCATCACTTCACCGGCGAAATCGGTGCAGGCGAGGTTGCTCACCAGCGGACGCGACAGCGTTATCGCCTTGGTCGAAACCTTCAAGACGCCGTACCTCGACTCGCGAATCAGTTTCTACTCCACTCAATGGAAACAGCTGAAAAGCAAGAAATACATCAACATCGAGCCTTCTCCCGAGATGTTCTATCTGCCTTCAATGAGCGACAACGCGCGAAGCGAGATGCTGATGAATTCTCTGCCTATGATAAGCATGGCTTTCGAGGGCAACAGACTGGTGGTGCGACACAGTTTCAAGCAGCAACTGCTGCCTGAGGTCTATGCTCGTCTCGAACCTTTGCTGCGGCCCGAAGTTGTCTACAGCATCGAAGGCACCAAACTCAAATGCATCAACCTACGTTAATATAACATTATGCTACCGCCCATTCCCGAAACTCCGCAAGGCATCTCGTTGAAAGAATTCAACGCGAGGATGAAGGCTTTGCTATATAACCCAACGGTTCAGAACTGCTGGGTGATGGCCGAGACCAGCGACTTACGAGTGAGCCGGGGGCACTGCTACCTCGAACTGATTCAGAAAAACGAGGCAGGGGCCACCGTCGCTAAGTGCGGAGCGGTAATCTGGGCCAGTGCGTTCCCTCACTTGAATTTCCGTTTCAAGGAGGTGACTGGGCAAGACCTGGCGTCGGGAATGAAGGTGCTGGTGAAAGTCAGCGCCAACTACCATGAGCTTTACGGGTTGAAAGTGTTGATCGACGACATCAACCCTCAGTACACGCTCGGCGACATGGCGAGGCTGCGCGCCGAAATAATCAAACGACTGCAAACCGAAGGCATCTACGACCTCAACCGCTCGCTTGAGATTCCGCTCGTGCCGCAGCGAATCGCTGTCGTCAGTGCGCCGGGAGCCGCCGGATACGGTGATTTCATGAAACAGCTTCACGACAACAGTCACGGCTTGAAATTCTACACCGCCCTGTTTGCCGCAACCATGCAGGGCACTCAGACCGCGCCGACGGTGATTGCCGCCCTGGAGCGCATCGCGGCACACGAGAGCGAATTCGACTGTGTGGTAATTATACGCGGAGGCGGCTCCACCAGCGACCTCAACTCATTCGACAACTACGACTTGGCCGCAAATGTCGCACAATTCCCTCTGCCCGTCATCACCGGCATAGGACACGACCGCGACACAACAGTGCTCGACTATGTCGCCGCTTGGCCGGTGAAAACGCCCACAGCAGCCGCGCAGTTCCTCATCACGCGGGGCACCGATGCTCTTGCACAACTCGAGGCTTTCGCAGGCGCCATACAGCAGACTGTTCAAGAGTCGCTCTCACGAGCCAACGAGCAACTCGCTCATTATTCCAGCCTCATCCCTCTGGCCGCAACAAAACTGCTGGAAACGTCTCGGCTACGTCTTGCAGGCTTCATGCAGACCATTCCGCTCACGGTGAACCGACGGCTCGACGGCGAAAGAATAACACTCAAACACCTTGCCGACAACATTACAATGGCCATCCCGCAAATCTTTGAGCGGGAACGAGTTAAACTTGTCAATTTAGAGGAAAAGGTGAACATCTTGTCACCACGAAACACCCTCAACCGAGGATACTCCCTCACCATGTCAGGCGGACGAATCATAACCGACGCGACACAACTGCAACCGGGCGACACCGTCACAACACACCTGCGAAACGGCAGTTTCCGCTCCACAGTAGCCAATAAGCAGTAAATAATCACTCTGCAGCCTCTGAATGGTCATCACGGTGCCAACGGGCACGGTGTGCGGCCGCCAGACGGGCCTCTGCCGGATTGTCCTGCGGGTGCCAGATAACGGTGCCTGCAAGCGCGTCGGGCAGGTACTGCTGGTCGACGAAATGTCCGGGGAAATCGTGGGCATATTTGTATTCCTTGCCGTAACCCAACTGTTTCATCAGCTTCGTTGGGGCGTTACGAAGGTGGAGCGGAACCGGGGCGTTGCCGGTCTGCTCAACAAGTGCGAGGGCATCGTCAATCGCCAGATAGGCGCTGTTGCTCTTGGCCGACGTGGCGAGGTAGACTGTACACTCGCTCAGTGGAATACGGCCCTCGGGCCAACCGATTTTGTTGATTATGTCGAATGTGGCGTTAGCCAGCAGCAACGCGTTGGGATTGGCCAGACCGATGTCCTCGGCGGCCGAGATACACAGCCGGCGGGCAATGAATTTCGGGTCCTCGCCGCCCGCGATAAGACGAGCAAGCCAGTAGACTGCCGCGTCGGGGTCGCTGCCGCGTATGCTCTTGATGAAGGCCGAGATAATGTCGTAATGCATCTCGCCGTTCTTGTCGAAAGCCATCGGGTTCTGCTGCAATCGGTCAGTGACAATCGCGTCGGTAATCACCATCTTCTCGCCAGGTGCAAGCGACTGCTCAATCAAGTCGAGGATATTGAGCAACTTACGCGCGTCGCCGCCGCTGTAGCGAAGCAGCGCCTCGGTCTCCTGGACATCGACTCCGCGCGACGAGAGCACGCTGTCGGTGGTAATGGCACGCTCGAGCAGCTGCATCAAGTCGTCACGCTCAAGCGGCTGGAGCACATACACCTGAGCGCGCGACAGCAGTGGACGTATCACCTCGAACGACGGATTCTCCGTCGTAGCGCCGATAAGGGTTACCGTGCCGCGTTCCACAGCGCCCAGCAACGAGTCCTGCTGCGACTTGTTGAAACGGTGGATTTCGTCGATAAACAGCACCGGCCTGCCTTTGGTGAACATGCTCGAGGCATCCTTGCGGCAGCGGTCGAGCACTTCGCGAACGTCCTTCACGCCGCTGGTAACAGCACTCAGCGTGTAGAACGGCACCTGCGTCTGCTCGGCGATGATGCGCGCCAGCGTGGTCTTCCCCACTCCCGGCGGGCCCCACAGGATAAACGACGAGATGTTGCCGCTCTCAATCATGCGCCTGAGAACGGCGTTCTCCCCGACCAAATGTCGCTGCCCTATGTATTCCTCGAGCGATTTGGGCCTCAGTCGCTCAGCCAGCGGTTGTATCATAGTCTTGCTTTTTTTATTTTACAAGCCGCAAATATACCACTTTTTTATGGAAAATGCACTATGGATGATGGAAAATGCATTTCTCTTTGGCAGAATCGAAAAAAATCACGAAATTTGCAGGTTGTTTCACACCTATGCTGCAAGTTGAGAACATAACGAAGTCTTACGGGATAAACCTGCTCTTCGGCGATATCTCGTTTACGGTCAACACCGGCGACAAGTTGGGGTTGATTGCGCGAAACGGCCTGGGCAAGACCACCTTGCTCAACATCATCGCTGGCATTGAGAGCCCCGATGACGGGAAGATTGTGATGCGCAACAGCTGGAGAGTGGGATATCTGCCGCAAAACCCGTCGTTCGATGCCGCAAAGACGGTAATCGAGGTGTGCCTCGAGGGCGACGACGACCAGGCGCGCGCCGTACTGCAATACGAGCAGGCGATGAAAGCGGGCGACGCCGAGGCCATTATGGCGGCAAGCGCAGCGATGGACGCGGCTGGGGCATGGGACCACGAGGAGCGTTTCAAGCAGGTGCTCACACGTCTTAAAATCGACGACTTCAACCAAGAGATTGCGCAGCTCAGCGGTGGTCTGGTGAAGCGCGTGGCGCTGGCACGCATCCTTATCGACGAGCCGCAACTCATCATCCTCGACGAGCCCACCAACCACCTCGACATCGACATCATCGAGTGGCTTGAGAGTTACCTGAAACGCACCACAGCCGCGCTCCTGATGGTCACCCACGACCGATATTTCCTCGACAACGTGTGCAACCGAATCATCGAACTCGACAACCGCACGCTCTACACCTACAACGGCAACTACGACTACTATCTCGAGAAACGCGCCGAGCGCATCGAGGCACGCAACGCCGCTGTGGAGAAGGCTCGCAACCTGCTGCGCACCGAGCTCGAATGGATGCGACGGCAGCCCCAAGCGCGCATGCACAAGGCGCAATACCGCATCGACGCCTTCTACGACCTGCAGGAGCGAGCACGGCATGAGCGAGAGATGGGCGACGTTAAACTCAACACCAACGCCGCCTACATAGGTAAGAAGATATTCACCGCCATCGACGTGTCAAAACGCTACGGCGACAAGGTGATTCTCGACCGATTCAACTACACCTTCGCGCGATACGAGAAACTCGGTATCGTGGGCGACAACGGCGTGGGTAAGTCCACATTCATCAAGCTGTTGCTGGGTGAGGTAAAACCCGACAGCGGATCGTTCGACGTGGGAAAGACAGTGCGTTTCGGCTATTACAGTCAGGAAGGCATGACCTTCGAGCCGGGCAAGACCGTTATCGAGGCGGCGCGCGACATCGCCGAGTATATTGTATTCGACGAACGGACAGAGTACACCGCCGCGCAGTTCCTGAATCTGTTCCTTTTCAGCGTGAAGGACCAGCAAAAACTTATCGAGAACCTCAGCGGTGGCGAAAGGCGACGGCTGTATCTCGCTTTGGTGCTCATGTCGAAACCCAATTTCCTCATCCTCGACGAGCCCACCAACGACCTCGACATCAGCACGCTCGAAGTGCTCGAGGACTATCTGGCGCACTTCCACGGCTGTGTGATCATCGTGAGCCACGACCGTTTCTTCATGGACCGCACAGTCGACCACACGCTGGTGTTCTTGGGCGACGGCGTGGTGAAGGACTTCCCTGGAAACTACAGCGAGTACCGCGCATGGAAGGAATATCACGAGCGAGAGCAAGCGAAGCAGGCTGCGCCGCAGCGAAAAGAGCAACGCTCATGGAACGTGCGTGACAACAGCAACAAACTATCTTTCAAGGAAAAGCGAGAAATGGAATCGCTGGCGGCCGAGATTGAAAGCCTCTCCCAAGAGAAAGCAGCTCTCGACCAACTCTTCTCCAGCGGCGAAGTAATCGCCGATATGACGGCTAAAAGCGCTCGATACAGCGAAATCCAGGATGCGCTCAACGAGAAAGAACTCCGCTGGCTCGAACTCAGCGAAAAAGAAGTATAATCAGCAAAACAACAATACATTATGATTGAATACATCAAAGGTTCCATCGACGAGTTGAATCCCGCCTACGTCGTAATCGACAACAACGGCATCGGATTCATGCTCAACATCAGCCTCAACTCCTACGACGCCCTCAACCGCAACAAGGACGGCGAGGCGAAGCTATACGTTTACGAAGCGATACGCGAAGACGCGCATGTGCTTTTCGGCTTCACCGACAAGCGGGAGCGTGAACTGTTCCTGCTCTTGATAAGCGTCAGCGGCGTGGGGCCGAACACGGCACGGGTGATTCTGTCGTCACTCACCAGCAGCGAACTCGAACAGGCCATAGCCACTGGCAACGTGGCAGCGTTGAAGGCGGTGAAAGGTATCGGCGCAAAGACGGCTCAACGTATCATCGTCGACCTCAAGGATAAAATCAACGTTGCTCAAGTGGCTCTTGCCGACAATGCCGGAGCAACACCAGCCGCTGGCGCCACCTTCGACGAGGCTCTCGCGGCACTCACCATGCTCGGATTCCCGCAGGCCGCTGCAGCCAAAGCACTTAAGAAACTCTTCAAGACGTCGCCAGCCGTCACAGTCGAGGAAGCGATTAAGCTGGCGCTGAAAATGCTTTAATATATTATTTTACGATAACAAACTTATAACTATGATTTGCCCTACATGTGGGAACAACATTCCCGAAAACCAAGTAAACTGCCCCGTTTGCGGCAGCCCATTGCGAAACGCAGCCATGCCGCCGCAATACAATGGCTATGCTCCTGCTCCTCAAAAGAATTCCGGCAACCGCGGATTGCTGATTACCATCATCGTTCTGGCTTCGTTGCTGCTGCTCTTGGGACTCGGCTTCGCCATCTATGCCTTAACAAGTGACAAAGACGAGACCAAAAGCGAGAACATCGAACGTGTAGAAACCAAACTCACCGCCAATCCGGCCGACAATGAAAAGGGGTTCCCGTCATCGCTACACCTCAACGGCTCCATTGGTGGCGATTACGGCGCATCGATGGAGTTCACCGGAGAGTCGGGAACTTACACATTTATGAATATGACGCGCAGAATCACCGTCGACAGCTATGACGAGGCAAGCGGCAAACTGGTGGTGAGCGGATACGATCGCAATTCGGGCCAATACATCGGCAAGTTCGACGGAACATTAAGCGGCAACGGTGGCAGCTACACCTACAGCGGACGCTTCACCAACTACCGCGGCGTGTCGCTCAACTTCTCTCTGAGCAACTGACGTAATATCTTATGACGACTAAACATAAGAACAAGGTGGGCAGCACTGGCCGGCGGCAATGCTGCAACAACTGTGACGAAGTGTTCCAAGGTAACTTCTGCCCCAACTGCGGGCAGAAAGCGACCGTGGGACCCGTCAACTGGGCAAGCGTGCGCAGCAGCATTCTCGATGTTTGGGGGATGGGCAACCGATCCCTACCCTACACGCTGTGGCGTCTGCTAACTCATCCGGGCAGGCTGATTTCCGACTACATAAGCGGCAAACGACAGTCGTGCTTCCCGCCCGTGAAGATGTTCATAATCGTCACGCTCTTTTTTATAATCCTTGATGAGTTGACCGACCCAACTCCCAAACCGGAGGTAGCTTCTGTCACTGAAACAGGATTTTGGTATTGGGTGGAGAGAATCAAGCTTTGGATGGCGACACACCCACAATGGCAACATCTGATTACTTTCACTCTTTTCATTTTTCCCATTTGGCTAATTTTTAGAGAGTCGCCAAGAAATACTCACCACACCATTCCGCAGGGATTCTTCATACAGGTGTTCTGCTTGACTCAGTTATGGTTATGGCACAAAGCAACCGTCTCAGTGCTTTCCTTGGTGCCGGATATCAACTTGGAGTCATATGAGTTTCTTATCATTTTTCTTATCATATTCTCCATTTTCACTGTCGACTTCAAAGTCGTGTTCGGCTACCGCTGGTGGGGCACCATTTGGCGATCTTTTTGCACAATAGGAATCAGTTTTATGCTGCTTGCAGAAATTAGTGCCTTGAAAGGCCTTTGGCAGTTGATCTCGGGCATACACAGCGCCGAAAACATTGGTATTTTTGCCGGTTTTGTATCTTGGCTTACGTTGGGCTACCTGGTGACACACTTCACGGTCATCATCAACCGCAAGGCTTGGCGCGAGAAAGGGGTCTGGCGCGCCATAAGAGTCCCCGTAATTGTATTAGCTGCAACAGCAACCATATCTACTCTCATCATGGCTATTCTGCTAATGTAGGAATTTTTGGCTTATCAGACGCCCACACAACCCACTGTTTCTCTCCATATTTTTTCAGTTTTCAGTTTTCATTTTCAGTTTCATTTGTAGTTACTGTAAAATAAATGTGGGGAAATTGCGTTATTAATAGCGTAGTGGCGGGAGAAATCCCGTCTACCACGTTATAAATGAACATTGAAAGCGTGACCGTTTGAAACGTTGGCTTGACATAGACAAGATTCGAAACTGGCTCGTCATCATGGCATTGGTGCTCATGGTGGCGGCTAACGGTATTGCCATCGCTCAATACAACAAAACCGAACTAACTCCGCCACCGCCTCCTGCCGAAAAACTGCCGCAGGAGAAGGGCAAAAAGGAGAAGCCCATAAACGTGCGCTACCAAGTGAAGCCCACCATCCCAGGCAGTTACGACGACCTGCTGCCTCAAGAGCACGCCGCCGACCTCGCCGACCCGAAGAACATCGTCACCACCACCGAATACGACTACGAGACTGGTTGCTACATCGTGCGAACTAAGCTGGGCGACAACGAGATTGTCACTCCGTTTATTCTCTCGCCCGACGAGTACAACAACCTGACGTTGCGTGAGTCGATGATGGAGTACTACCGCGCGAAAAACGCTGAATCGCTCGAACAAAAGGAGAAGAATCCGTTCAACTTCCTCGATATGCAGTTCGGCCTCGGACCGCTTGACAAAATCTTCGGCCCGGGCGGTGTACAACTCAAGACTCAAGGATCGGTGAAAATCAAGATGGGCGTCAAGAGCAACAAAACCGACAACCCGGCAATGGCGCTGCAATCACGACGAAAAACCTACTTCGACTTCGACCAGCAGATTCAAGCCACCATCACGGCATCGGTGGGCGACAAGATGAAGTTCAACATGACCTACAATACCAACGCCACCTTCGAGTTCGACAACAAGAACCTGAAGCTGGCCTACGAGGGTAAGGAGGACGAAATCATAAAGAACATCGAAGCCGGTAATGTGAGCATGACAACCGGGTCGTCGCTCATTCACGGTAGCGCCGCCCTATTCGGTGTGAAAACCAAACTGCAATTCGGCAAACTCACTGCAACGGCTCTGGTGTCGCAGCAGAACTCGGAGTCGCAGACAGTGAACACCAAGGGCGGCAGTCAGACCACTCCGTTCTATGTCACAGCCGACAAATACGACCAGAACCGCAACTTCTTCCTCTCGCATTTCTTCCGCGAGAACTACGATAATTGGTGCTCACGACTGCCGCTTGTATCAAGTGGTGTCGAAATCACCCGCGTCGAGGTGTGGATTACCAACAAGCGAAGCACCTTCGACAATTCGCGCAACATTGTGGCATTCATGGACCTTGGTGAAGCACGAGACAACAACATCCTGAACAACCACTGGGTGCCGTCACCGGGAACGCTCAATCCCACCAATCAGTCGAACTCTCTTTATAGCGAAATACGAGACCAGTATCCCGAGGCGCGCTACATGGACCAAATAGCCACGGCGCTCGCGCCTTTGCAGGCCGACGGCGTGGATGGCGGACGCGACTATGAGAAGGTAGAGAGCGCACGTCTGCTGAGCGAGAACGAGTACACGGTGAACAAGTCGTTGGGTTACATTCAACTCAAACAGCAACTGAGCGCCGATGAGGTTCTCGCAGTCGCATTCCAGTACAAATACGGCGGTAAGACTTATCAAGTGGGTGAATTCTCGGCCGACATCACATCGACCGACCAGTCGCTGTATGTGAAGATGCTCAAGAGCACGACAGTGTCGCCGCGCACGCCTATGTGGCGATTGATGATGAAGAACATCTACTCGCTCGGCGCTTACTCCGTCCAGAAAAAGAATTTCAAGCTCAATATCAAATACCTGAGCGACACCACCGGAACCAAGCTGCGCTATATCAATGCCGGCGACATTGCGGGGGTGCCTCTGCTGCAGGTGATGAACCTCGACCGTCTCGACGCCAACAACGAGCCGAACATCGATGGACGATTCGACTTCATCGAGGGGTACACCATCAGCACCAGCACAGGTAAGGTGATTTTCCCGGTCGCTGAGCCTTTCGGTTCATATCTGCGCATGAAAATCAACAACGATGCCATCGCCGACAAATTTGTGTACGAGGAGCTTTACGACTCTACGCTCACTGTGGCACAACAAATACAGGACAAGAACAAATTTGTTCTCGAAGGTGAATACCAGTCTTCTTCGGGGGGCAACGTAATCAGCCTTAATGCGATGAATGTTCCGCGTGGATCGGTGCGAGTGACAGCAGGTGGTGTCGAACTCACCGAGAACAGCGACTATACCGTAGATTACAGCATGGGTACGGTGACAATCACCAACCAGAGCATCATCGATGCCGGAACCAACATCAGCGTCTCGCTCGAGAACCAATCGACATTCTCGATGCAACGAAAAACTCTATTGGGTCTCGACCTCGACTATGCTTTCAACAAGGACTTCCACATAGGCGGAACTCTCATGCACTACGGCGAGAAGGCGCTCACCGAGAAGGTGTCGATTGGCGACGAGCTCGTGAACAACACCATCTGGGGCGTGAACATGTCGTACAACGGCAAGTTCATGTGGCTCACCAACCTGCTGAACAAGATTCCTACAGTCAACGCTACAGCACCGTCACAGGTGACATTCAAGGGCGAGTTTGCGCAACTCATCCCCCACCAGGCTCATACAGGGTCCAACGCCGGTAGCTCGTATATCGACGACTTCGAGTCGACGCAGACGGGATTCGACCTGCGTTCGCCCTATTCCTGGTTCCTGGCGTCGACCCCGTACGACAACTCCGCCACAGCTCTGTTCCCCGAAGCCGGATTGAACAACGATGTGGCTTACGGAAAGAACCGAGCCCTCCTGTCGTGGTATACCATCGACCGATTGTTCACCCAGCGCAACTCAAGTTATGTGCCGGGATATATCAAGAACGACCTCGACCAGCTGTCGAGTCCTTACGTGCGTGAGATTCCTTACACCGAGGTCTTCCCGGGACGCGAGCTCAACTACGGTGAGTCGTCAACGATTCAAACGCTCAACCTCTCGTTCTATCCAAAGGAGCGCGGCCCCTACAACCTCGATGCCGATAACATCGACCAAGACGGAAACCTGCTCAACCCGGAGAAACGATGGGGCGGCATCATGCGCAAACTCGACAACACCAATTTCGAACAGTCGAACATCGAATACATCCAGTTCTGGATGCTTGACCCGTTCCTCGACCCGGATAACCCCAACCGCAACGGTGGTGACTTCTATATCAACCTGGGTGAGGTAAGTGAGGATATCCTCAAGGACGGACTGAAGAGTTACGAGAACGGTCTGCCTATCAGCCCGGAAGCCGACAGAAGCATACTGAGAGAAACAACGTGGGGACGCGTATCTACGCAGACTTCTATGACATACGCCTTCGACAACACCGCCGGTTCGCGTATCTATCAGGACGTGGGTCTCAATGGTATGCCCACCGATATGGAGAAAACCTACTCCACCTACAAGGAGTTCACCGACCAGCTGCGACGCAACCTCCCGGCATCCACCATTGCACGAATGGAGGAAGACCCGTTCTCGCCGTTGAACGACCCAGCAACCGACAACTACCACTTCTACCGTGGTTACGACTACGACGAGCAGCGTGTCTCGGTAATCGACCGTTACAAGCACTACAACGGCACCGAAGGCAACTCTCTAAGCGCCGAAGACGCCAGCGACGCACTCTATCAGAGCTCACGCTCCGTGCCCGATGTCGAGGATATCAACCAAGACAACACCCTCAACGAATATGAGCGATACTTCCAGTACCGAGTATCGATTCGTCCCGAAGACCTGAAGGTGGGACAAAACTTCATCATCGACCAGCAGAAGACAAAGGTGCGCACTCGCAACGGCAAGGAGCAAGAGGTCACATGGTACCAGTTCAGCATTCCTCTGCGACAGTATGAAAACAAGGTGGGCTCAATCAACGACTTCTCCACCATACGATTCATGAGGATGTTCATGACCGGCTTCACCGAGACCACACACCTGAGGTTCGCTTCGCTCGAACTGGTGCGCGGCGAGTGGCGCAACTATGACTACAACCTCAACATGAGAGGCGAGACTCCTGCTTCGGGAAGCATCAACGTCAACTCGGTCAACATCGAGGAGAACTCGGCACGCGAGCCGGTGAACTATGTGTTGCCACCGGGCGTGACGCGTATCATCGACAGCGGACAGTCGCAAATCACACAGCTCAACGAGCAATCGATGCAGATGAAAGTGGAAGGCCTGCAACCGGGTGACGCACGCGGTGTCTACCGTAACATCACACTTGACCTGCGCACCTACAAACGACTGCAGATGTTCATCCACAACGAGGCGATGATCAACAACGCCACCAATCTGCAGAACGGTGATGTTTCAGCATTTGTTCGTCTGGGTTCCGACATCAAGAACAACTACTACGAATACGAGATTCCGTTGACGGTGACTCCGGCTGGACACTACAGCACCAACAGCACTTCCGACCGACAGAAGGTGTGGCCTGAAAGCAACATGCTCGACCTCGACCTCGACGCTCTTACCAACGTCAAGAAAAACCGCAACGCGCAGAAAATGGCGGGTACCGAGGGAGTAGGCTTTGCAATACGATATACCGAGCAGGATCCCGACCATCCCAACAACCGCGTGACAGTGATGGGTAACCCGTCGCTCAGCGAGGTGCGTGTGATTATGATCGGTGTGCGTAACAACGTCAATGCCGTGAAGGACTTCGTGGTGTGGTGTGACGAGTTGCGTGTAACCGACTTCGACAGCGAGGGCGGATGGGCTGCAAAAGCGAGTATGAACCTGATGATGAGCGACATCGTCACAGTCGACGTAGGATGGCATAAGGAAACCACCGGATTCGGCTCGGTAGACCAGAGTCTGCTGCAACGTCGTCTCGACAACTACGACCAGTACAACATCGCAGTCAAAGCCGACATAGGCCGGTTCCTACCGGAAAAGGTGAAGCTCCATGCTCCAATCTTCTACTCCTACAGCAACGAGAAAACTACTCCTAAATACAACCCTCTCGACCAAGATATTAAGCTGAAGGACGCTCTCGACGCTTGCGACACCAAAGAACAGAAAGACTCCATCAACAACTATGCTGTAACGCAGCGTACCACCAAGAGTTTCTCGCTCTCGGGTGTCAAATTCGATGTAAAGAGCAAGAATCCCATGCCGTGGGATCCAGCTAACTTCACTTTCAGTTACTCGTTCACAAAACAACACCTGAACGACCCTGACAATGTCTACGAGAACACCAACGACTACCGAGGAAGTATGCAGTACAGCTGGGCGCCGTACATCAAGCCGTTCAAGCCGTTCAGCAAGTGGATCGATGCCAAGAACAAGCATATGAAGTTCTTCCGCGAATGGGAATTGCGTTGGTTGCCAAACTCAATCGCGTTCTCGACCAACATCTCGCGTTACTACTACGAGCAGCAGACGCGAAACGAGGTCGATGTCGACGTGCAGTTGCCGGTATCGGTGAGTAAAAACTTCCTGTGGGATCGTCAGTTCGCCATCACTTGGAACTTCACCAAGTCGCTTAATGTGTCGCTCAACACACAGACAACAGCACACATCCTTGAACCCGTGGGACAGGTGAACAAGAAACTCTTCCCCGACCAATACCGTGACTGGCGCGACAGCGTGCTCCAAAGCATCAAGCATTTGGGAACACCGTGGGCCTACAACCAGTCGTTTACAGCAAGTTACAAACTCCCGTTCAGTTCGATACCGTTCTTCAGTTTCATCACCGGTTCGGCATCCTACAATGCTACCTACAACTGGAACCGCGGTACTACCGTTCAAGGCGTGTTCTCGGGTAACAACATCGCAAACCAGCGCGCAATCAACGTAGAGGGACGACTCAACCTCGACCAGTTCTACTCGAAGGTGCCATACCTGATGGACGTGAACAAACGCTTCTCCGGCTCCGGCGGTGGAAACAACCAGCAGCGCAACGACAAGACGAAGAAAAAAGCAAAGAAATTCGACCGAACCATAACGCTGAAGGCCGACACTTCAACCATCGTTCAGCACAATATGAACGTAAAGAAGGTGCGCGTGACGGCCACGACGACCGACGGCAAACGTTACCCCATCAAATACGAGGTAAAGGACAACAACAATATCGAGGTGATGAACCGCGAGGACGCCAACATCAAGATTATAGTGACCGAGGTGATGGGCAGCGAACGTAAGGGCTTCTGGAGCGAACTGGCGCAGTACGGTACACGACTGCTCATGAGTGTGCGTTCTGTAAGCGTGAAATGGCGCGACACCCGCTCGCTCTCGCTGCCGCAGTTCATCCCCAACGTGGGCGACATCTTTGGTCAGAACACTCATTACGACGTGATGGCTCCGGGTCTCGACTTCGCCTTCGGTCTAAACGGTGAAGACTATATCTACAAGGCCAAGGAGCGCGGATGGCTGTTGGCCGACAAGACAATGACATCTCCGGCTCTCTATGCCAAGACTCAGGAATTCAACATCGAGGCACAACTCGAGCCGGTTCGCGGCCTGAAGATCACCCTCACAGGTAACCGCACCGACAACCGAACCAGCCAGATTCAGTTCATGTTCGACGATATGAGTGCCGTATACTCAGGTACTTATACCAAGACACACATGGCTATCGCAACCGCTCTGCGAGGCATGAGCATCAAAGACGACTACCATAGTGCCGCCTTCGACAAGTTCCTCGAAAACATTCCCATCGTTGCCGGACGTCTCGAAGACCAGTACCGCACTGCCAGTTATCCCTCCGCAGGTTTCCTCGCCGGAACAGTATACGCCGGACAGCAGTTCAACCCCGAGAACGGCACCATCAACCCGGCCAGCAGCGACGTGCTTATACCGGCATTTATGGCGGCCTACAGCGGCAAAGACGCACGCAAAGTGACTCTCAACCCGTTCCCGGGCATCAAGGAGATTCTGCCCAACTGGCGCGTCACTTACGACGGACTAAGCAAGCTCCCGTTCTTCAAAGACAAACTCCAGTCGCTCACGCTGACTCATGCTTACCAATGTACCTACTCCGTGGGCTCGTTCACCTCGTTCACCGACTGGGTGCAGGTCGGACAAGGTCTTGGCTTCACGCAGGATGCTCTCACCGGCAGTCCAATTCCGTCGTCGCCCTACAACATCTCTTCGGTGACCATCACCGAGAAATTCGCGCCGCTCATCGGACTTCAGGCAACGTTCAAAAATGGTCTGACGTTCAACGTCGAGTATCGTGACAGCCGTACGCTCACGCTCAACGCAGCGGCGTTGCAACTCGTCGAGGCTTCACAGAAATCGTTCGTCTTGGGCGCAAGCTACAAGATTGCAAACTTCAACTCAATCCTCAAAATCAAGAGCAAGCAGCAAGGTGTGAACAACGACCTCACTCTCAATCTCGACTTGCAGTACAACAACAACACAGCGCTGATTCGCAAAATCGATGTCAACTCCGCTCAACCAACCAGCGGCACAAAAACGCTCGGCATCAACTTCACAGCCAACTACGTGATGAGCAAGCGAATAACCCTCGGAGCATTCTTCGAGCACCAGGTCAACACACCGTTGATCTCCACTTCAGCCTACCCCACCACCAGCACCAACTACGGCATCTCCATCAACCTCTCGCTCGCCAAGTAATTTTCCCTCTGAAAAATTCGACAGGGCTTTCCTTTTCATGGCCTTTTTCAACTTATTGGCTGAAAAAGAGCACATTTATTTGTGTATATTAATAATACTCTGTACTTTTGCATTTCACTTCAAAATGCAAACCGCAAAAACAACTAATATGAGAAAACTTACCGCACTGATGCTGGCGATTGCCGTAGCCGCAATGCCCATGACCTTGAGCGCTGCCATCCCCAGCGGATACTACAGTGCCGCCGAAGGCAAATCCGGACAGGCTCTGCTCACCGCTCTGTACAACATCATCAAGAACCGCACCACACCATCTTACGACGGCTTGTGGACTTCGTTCAAGACCACAGATGTCGATGCCAACAACAAAATCATCGACATGTACTCCACTTGCCTGTTTACTCCAGGGACTGACCAATGCGGTAATTATAGTCAAGTGGGCAGTTGTTATAACCGCGAACATTCTTTCCCCAAGAGTTGGTGGGGAGGAGGAACGAGTACCTCCACCTATCCTTATGCCGATCTCTTTCACCTCTACCCTACCGACGGCTACGTGAACAATCAGCGAGGCAACTATCCTTTCGGAGAGTGTACCAACGGCACACGACTGTCATCAAGTTTGGGTACTGCTTTGGGCCGTCTTGGCACCAGCACCTTCTCTGGTTATACTGGAACAGTTTTCGAGCCCGACGACATCTACAAAGGCGACTTCGCACGCACCTATTTCTATATTGTGACTTGCTATAATGGAATGGTCTCTGGTTGGTCGAGCAATACCGATATGCTTGGTGGCACCAGTTACCCAGCATTCACCACTTGGGCGCAGAACCTGCTTTTGTCGTGGCACCGTCTCGATGCAGTAAGCGACAAGGAGACCACACGCAACGACAAGGTTTACAACATCCAAAACAATCGTAATCCGTTCATCGATTACCCCGAGCTTGTGGAATATATCTGGGGAAATAAAGTGGGCACACCATGGTATGCTGGCTCTACGACCAACCCTGTGCTGGCGCAGCCCGTAAGTGGCACGACCATCGACTTCGGCACTATAGCTACCGACACCTACACCACGCAGACCATCACCGTACATGGTACCGACCTGACAAAAGCCTTGACAGTAAGCGTTAGCGGTAGCGCTTTCTCCTGTACCACCACAAGCATTAGCGCCACAAATGCCAACAACGGCACAACCATCACCGTGCGCTATACCGCCCCATCTACTACTCAGTCGTCAACCGGCACACTCACCATCTCCAGCAGTGAGGTCAGCACCACAGTCAACCTACTCGGACAGTCAGTGAGTGGCATAGTTGCTCTGGCGGCTTCCGATGTTTCGAGCAGCTCGTTCCAGGCCAACTGGACACCAGCCGGCAATGCTACCAGCAGCACCACATACCAATTGCACGTCTATGAGGATGACGGCACGACCTACGTGAGTGGCTTCCCAAAGAACGTTTCCGCCACCTCCGGACAGTATAGTGTCTATAACCTCGACACCAATACCACCTACTATTACAAACTCACTAGCAGTACACTCACGTCGAACGTGGTGGAAGTTCGCACACTTGGACTTAACAGGATGCTCTCCATTCAAAGTGAACACGACCTTGAGTTTGGGATTAAACAAGGCGCTACATCAAACATTCTCGAGGCCGAGGTATATACCGAGAACATCACCCAACCCGTGACGCTGAGTCTGGGCGGTGATTGGGGCGTGAGCAAATACGAAATCTCCAAGAACCAAACTGATTGGAGTTCGACGCTCACCATCGACCCCAGCGGCGAAACGTTCTACATCCGCGTTAAAGACACCAGCAAATGGGGTTCGTTCGAGGGCGAAATCATAGCCACTTGCGGTGACCTCGAATACAGCACCTACATTATCGCATATATTATAGGTCAAAACATGCCTGTCGATTGCGTCATTGAGGATTGGGAGTCTTGTGCAAGTGGAGGTTCGTCCACATCTCCCATCAGCACAACCCTTTTCAATGACGACTTCTCAGGTTTCGATGGAGCCTCTAACGGAACAAACATCACAAACTCACTTAATAACAACATGAATGAGACAGGTTGGAGTGGAACGCAAGTATATTCTTATCCAGGTTGTCTGCGCCTCGGATCCAGAAATACTGGAGGCACTCTTATATCTCCAACCTTCGATTTGACCAATTACGATGCCATATCTATAGAGGTACAAGTTAGCAAAAACAGTAACACAAACAATATAGCTTTAACTGTTGAGTTATACAACAACAGTGGTACCGTTGTCTCAAGCAAGTCGCAAGTGCTCACACAAGTTAAATTCGATGAGAGCAATTTCTCAACAGCGACACCTGTATACACATTGGAACTCGATTGCTCCAACGTGACTACTGGATCATATATTAAATTTTCCGTTCCGGCAAGTGCGCAAGCCAACTTCCTCTATTTCACCGCAACGGCTACAGGAACCGAAACCACCCAAGGCACTTCTCTCAATAATTACAACACAAAAACGGTTCAAGGTACGTCGTTCTCATGGAGTGTATCAAATGCCGGCATATGGAGTGAAAGTGACAATGACAATGACCGTATTAATGGCAGCAAAGTATGCCGATTGGGCAACACCAACAACAATACATTCATAGCTATGACGCAAGACAAGATTGGCGGGGCAAGCAAGGTAACATTGATGGCGGCGCCTTTCGGCAGTGATAACACAGCTACTATCAATGTAAGTTACTCTACCGACCAAGGCTCGACATGGACTCAACTCGAAAGTATTACACTGCCTAAGGTTTCAGTATACACTGCGCCAACCAATCGTAATATAGGTTTGAAAGTAGCCTCCGGCTCACTGACAGAATACACGATTCCAGTAAATGTTAAAGACGATGTGAGATTTAAATTTGAGAAAACTTCAGGAGGTCGCGTCAACATCGATGACATATCCATTTACGATCACCATGTGAGCACCGATATTGAACAAGTTCATGTCAATGCCGACCAACGCGGCTCCTGGACCGTGTGGGCCGTCGACGGTGGACTGAACATCTCCAGCCAACAGAAACTGAAATTCGAGGTCTATAACCTCGACGCTCGTCGAGTCGCGAAGACCAAGGTACAAGGCAGCCGCACACTGTCGCTACCCGCAGGCATCTATATCGTCACCGACGGTCAGTCGTCACGCAAAGTAATCGTTAGATAACCTATAGCAATTCTTCATAAATAATTGAGTGCCGGGACCGCGTGATGCGACTCCGGCACTTTTATTTCTATAGAGTATAGAGGCTATATCTCCAAAAGCAGGCGGGCGAGAGCCCCGGAGCGGTGGCGGGCGAGCTCAGCGAGACGAGCGCGCTCGGCCTCGTCAGGCTCGGATAGGATGCCGCTCACGATGAGATTCAGCCGCAGGCGGTAAGCCGTGTATTCCGTCATTGGCGATGGATTGTCGAGCAACCGTTCCACAAGTTCAGGGGCGAACGTGCAGTGCCGCAGCAGTTTGTGGCACAAATTATCGGCCACTTCGTAACTCTCAAGGCTTTCAGTCCATTCGAGGGCCTTCTCCGGCGTGAACTCCCCTGGCGGATAAATCATGGGGGCTGCCAGGCGGCACTCGCGGTGGTCGACGTCGTTCCAAAGCGCCTGCGCTGTCGCGGTGTCTTTACCGACCATCTGCGCCACCTGCATTATCTCCACCAGGTTGCAACCCATAATAAAATGATGAGGGTCGCCGGCAGACCTCAGTCTGTCGGCGACCACACCGTTTCGGCGTGCAAAAAACGCCTTTTTAATTTCCTGGACCGTCATTTCACATTGGTCAACGGCGAATAGTCGCGGCTGTAGCGAAGCATCTGGTCGATATAGCTCTCACCGTAGGTCACCTTGATGTCGGTAATCTGGCCATCGGCACCGTATACAGGCTTGTAAATCGGGTTCACAAAGCCTTTGTAAGGAGCGATGTTGAGCGACTCATAGCGCTTGAGAACCTCTTTGTGGAGCTTCGGATCCACCTTCACTCCGTAGGTCTCGACGAGCTTGCGGCCGGCCTCGTAGTCGCCTTCGCTCTTGATGCGCTGAACCTCGGCAAGCAGTTCGCCGAAGAGCTCGCGCAGGCGCGGATAGTTGTTGATCTTGATGTAGGTCTTGCCACCTTTTTTCACCTTCTCAATCACTTTCTCCTTCTTACCTTTCTCGTACACCCATTCGCTGACGAACTTGCGGTTGCGCATGTGCGACTCCTCGATGTCCTTGCCGGGCTCGATGCGGGTGAGCTGGGTCATCATGCCGTTCATTATATACTTGTAGTACTCGGCCTTGTAGGTGTCGGGGTCGGTGAAGATGCCGAGCTCAACGAGCTTCGGGTCGGCGAGATAATACAGTGCGAAAAGGTCGGCGCGGCCTTCCTCGAGCGTCGAGCCGTAGGCCTTAAGCGCGTCGGGGTCGACACCGGGCAGCAGTTGGCCGGAAGCGTGGCCGAGGCACTCGTGCAGGTCGGTGTGCAGTTTGTCGGCAAGCGAGAGGTTCTTGCGCATCATCTCAACCTCGACGTTGCTCAGTGCAAACTCCTCGTTGAAACCGTTGCCGCTGGCCACCAGGTCGTACGCGTCGGTGATGTTCTCAAGCGATACCGACTTCGAACCGTGCTGTGCGCGAATCCAGTTGCTGTTGGGAAGGTTGATGCCGATGGGCGTGCTGGGATAGCTGTCGCCGGCAAGAATGGCGGCTGTAATAACCTTAGCCGAAACACCCTTCACGTTTTTCTTCTTGAAACGTGAGTCCACGGGCGAGTGGTCCTCAAACCACTGTGCGTTGCCGCTGATGAGTTGTGTGCGGTGGCTGGCTTTGTTGTTGCGGAAGTTCACAATGCTCTCCCACGAACCGGTCATGCCCAGCGGGTCGCCGTAGCTCTCGATGAAACCGTTGATGAAGTCAACATCGCTGGCTGTCTCCTCGGCCCACATGATCGAGTAGTCGTCGAAGGCCTTGAGTGAACCGGTAGTGTAGAACTCAATCAGTTTCGAGATATAGTTGCGCTGAGCGCTGTTCTCAGCTACATTCTTAGCTTTCTGAAGCCAATAGATGATGTTGACGATAGCGTCGGAATAGAGGCCGCCCACCTTGTAGGGCTTCTCGACCACCTTGCCGTCCTCTTTCACAACTTTGGTGTTGAGGCCGTATGAGATGGGGGTTGCATCGTTGGGGTCTTTCAGTGCGTTGTAGTAGTCCTCAACCTCTTTCTGCGTCACGCCCTCGTAGAGGTTGGTGGCCGAAGTGAGAATCAGGTCCTCGCCGTCGGCTTGGTTCACTTTCTTGGGCATGAAAGTCGGGTCGAAGATAACTGTCAGCAGTTGCTCGCGCAGTTTGTCGGCCTTGTCGCATTTCTTCTCCTCGGTGCAACGGTCGCAGGAGTTGATGGGCAACTTCTCGATTGGAATCTTGTTGTACTCGGCAATGAAGAACTCCTTGCTGAACTGCGGCACAAACTTGTCCATGCCGTAGTGGTGGTAGATTCCGTTACCGAACCACACCTGTTTCAGGTACAGTTCCAGCCCCTTGAAGTCGGCGCTGTTGCGGTCACCCTGGTAGTTGGTGTAGATTTGCTCGATTACCTGGCGTACAACAAGGTTGTACTTGCCGTTCTGGTCAAACAGGATGTCGCGACCCTGCTGAGCGGCCTCGGTGAGATAATACACAAGTTTCTTCTGCTGGAGCGACAAGTCGCTGAACCCGGGCACCTCGTAACGAAGTACCTCGATGTCGGCGAAGCGGTCCACAGGTTTCCTGAAATCGATGTTTTGAGCCATTGCAAAACCTGATGATGTGATTGCCGCAATAGCGGCCAAAATAATACTTTTTCTCATTGTTTTTAGTTAATATGTTTTAAAGTAATGTTCTCAACTTGCAGCATTGTGATGATTCAACCTGCAAATATCGCCATTTTTTTTGACACGGGCAAGCCTTGAGCCGGAAAACTAATATATCCAATCACTACTAATATCCCAGTAATATCCCAGTAATATCCCAGAATGTCGTATATGATGTAATGTTTTACTTCAAATTCGTTTAAAACAAGGATACATTATCAAGTAAGACTAACATGCAATCTGTATTAGGTTGATGTCACTCTTGCTTCGAGTCGGTAAATTTATCAATAATTAGCTTTGTATTCTCAAGCCAATAGATTGTCTCCACGTTGTTGTCTGGTGAGACTTTCGCTATAAACGAAGTCCATGAGTCATCGGAACCTTTATATATTATATCGTCATAGTTTACAATATGACTTCTAAAGCGCACTCTTCCTTTTTTCTCCAAAATATCATCAAAAGTAGGGCATACAAACGGTGGATTATCCTTGTTGTTCTTAAATATATAAAATGTTCTTTCTCCGTAAGGCGTATCAAGAAATAATACCCCGCAAAAATCGTCAAATCGAAACCTTAAATACTGATAAGATGCCCAATCCTTGAAAATACTCATCCGCCAACAAGCCTCAACACCCATCAATTGTTCGTGTCCCCTTTTAACAAACGCGAGAGCATAAGTCTTAGGACATTTTTCTATAATCTGCATTAAGGTTTTCTTAATTTCAATCGCTGCATCAGTATTGCGGAATGTATATTCCGTAAGTGTCACATTTTCACGAAAATGTGGAATTGTATCATCAACACCAACCCACTGATCAAGCACAACGACTTTATTATTGGTACTACAAGAAGCCCAAAAGAATATGCTAAATAATATAATTTTGAAAATTTCTTTCATCGTGAACCTCCTCCTGTGACTGTAACTGTTGGCAACTCACATGGAGTTGTATCTTTATTTTATTTTCAACTCTCCACATTTACTTTGCTCATGATTTAACTATCCGATAAAAAAACAAATAACAGTTTTCTGTTATTGCTACTCACTTGGAAGAGGTTGTGGGTTTAAAAACACCTCGGCAGGCAACACAATGAAATCATCTTTAAAATACGGATAACGAATATGATCAGAGCTGGGTTCCAACATTGCCTTTATGTCACCAGAATTATATTCGTTATAAAAATCCTCAGACAAAGGGAAAAGTCTGACAAATTTTTTAAAATCATTCACACAGAAATCTTTGTCGCTATAAAACACGAACGTAAATCTATCTTTTGGTCTCAAGATTTTAACAAAATGCCAAAAAACAGAATACCAACCTTGAAGATCAACTTCACCCCATAACTGGATAATACGCCTTCCTCCTTTTTGTGGTGAAGCAAAAACCAATCTTCTAAAACTATTGTTATTAAGAACAAAATCTGTGTCCTGTTCGCAAAAAAGGTGGTAAACGACACTGTCATTATTTGTAAAAGATATTGTTTTTATCTTTTGGTTGCAAAGGTCATTACTGGAAATAAAACTAGCATAATCAGTTGTATCAATACGAATAGGCTCTGCTGCGGCACTGTTAAGTGCGACACACAAATAAAATATATATAAGATATTCTTCATCTCTTTTTAAAGTTTTCAAATGTTTCTTTTATTGATTCAAAAATAAGATTGGCCAGATATTTATTGTTTTCTATCATATTCTTTGGTTGATGTTTAGACATTTCTCTATCATGCGAGCCCATCCTGAGCCCCCCGATGTTCACTGTCACTGTTTCTCGACGTTTCATAATCTTAGTTATGTTTAGCTATAAAGCTTTGAGCCGTATTTTGAAATATTAGTTACCAAATAATTCTTTTGCTGAACAATTTAATTCCGCTTGCTGAACTTTTTACCACAAAATACCATTCTTCCGCTTTTTTTGCATTTAATAGTTTGACAAGCACATAATCATTACCAAATAAATGAACAGCATTGTTGACCTCTAAAAGGTAATGTTTTGATTTTTTGGGATTAAACCCCTTTCCTTTTATTTTGAGCGAAGAGTGAAGCTTTATCGGAATCATATTATACTGAATCTTGGATATTGAATCATCAACAACACGCAGCCCGGCTGAATCCTCATAAACATAATAAAAATAAGAGATTTTTTTTAGTTCCTTATCATTGCAATGAGAAGCCATGTCCAAAAATCGTACAGAAGCAACAATGCTGTCAAACAGATCACGGTCACAGTCAAAAAAATCATCACTCGGTACACACATCGCTATTAACGTCGGGCAAGAGCCTTCTCCTGTCGTTTTGCCTGTAAAGAAATATTAGTTTGACTTGTCGAAAGCTTCGGAGCATTCAATTGAGTCCAACACAAGACTAAGAGCCTGTCGCTCAAAGTCAAAGGCATCTGCTATCAAAGGCGTTAAACAGCAGGCAATCAAAATCATCCAATATTTGTAGTTATAGTATGACATCATTGCTTAATTATTCTACCTCGTTCAAAATCGTTAGGTCTTTGACCAATTTCCTGTGGATTAACGATTTTCGCGTTACTATCTTTTTTTTCGCCATTGATTATACCTATATTTTCTAATATCTGAAGTATGTTCTTTTGGATTATTCCCTTTCCACCAGCTTCTTCTCTCATTAATCCTTTGGATGTATGATGCAGTCCTAGATTATGACCGATTTCGTGGGCAATAACACTAACATCGTGAACCAAACTATTCTTTATAGCAATATTTGACCCATCAGAGCATCCTTGTCGACTAACAGTAACACCATAATAATCCCTGCTCACAAACAATTTGTTATTATCAGGCAAAAACGTAATATAATTCGTTGCAACTTTTGAATCCTGTTCTGTTTCTCTTGTTGTAATGTCAAACGCGATGTCATAATCAATACCATTTACATTATATGAGTATTTGCCATTTTCATTATTGAAAACATCAACGGCCTCCCTTATACTATTGTCTTTGTTATAGCAAATGAAATTTGCTCGAATAGTAATGGTGTGCTCATTATGGTTAATTACTGGAGTATAATCCATTCCGCTCGGGTCGATGTTGCGGATGGGGTTGGCGGCGCAGTAGAGGTAGGGGGAGAGGTGGGGATAGCTTTCGGCTTTGGGGTCGACCGTGGTGAAGCGGCCGGTGGCGGGGTCGTACTGGCGGGCGCCGAAGTCGAGCAGGTCGAGGCCGTTCTCGCGGTCGAGCTCCTTGCCGCCGTACTTGTAGGGCTGGAAGTCGTCGGGCAGCGGAGCGGCGGTCACCGTCGGCGTCCTCATCAGCATCCCGTAGGGGTAGTAGTCGCTGCGCTCGAGCTGGACTCCATACTGGTCGATGACATGTCCGCCGCCCTGCGGCTGAGCGGTCGACCCGGGCACCAGCGGCTGCGGCGGGATGTTCATAGTGTTGCTCACCTTGTACACCGTCGACAGCCTCCTGCCCTCGGCATCGTAGGTGTAATAGCTCAAACTTCTATGGTCGCATATTTTAGCCTGAATAAAATGCATATAAGTATAATTATGGTTTGCTCCACCCTTTAATGTTTGGATATGAAACGGGATTTTTAAAATCAATCATCTCGGTATTTATTGTTGTAGTTATAACATCATAATTTAAAACAAAACCATTAATTTCATTCACAGAAAGAGGCCTGTTATATTTGTGATTGAAAAAATCAACATTTTTGTATATCGCTAATTTGATGTCAATAGAAGATGGCTTGATAATCATAGGGTGAAGCGAAAAAACTGAGGAGCATTCTATGCTTTGACTATATGGCGCAATGTCGTCAAAATAATAGCCATATCGCATAGAACGAGTAGATAACGTGACCTCTAATTGTTTCCCCGGTGGCAAGTTAACGAAAGAATACGTGATTTGATCTTCAATAATAGGTCTGAACGCATTAAATCGAATCAAGTCGTTTGGCATATTATACGACAAATAATGGACCAAAGGCAATAAGGAATAAATAAACACATCGCGTTTGGGGTCATATCTGAATAAGCAAGGGGATTCAACCTGAAAATAACTACTGAACAAAAACAAGGTGTCTCTTTCAGTGTTATATAATTTTATGTGGATATTATCGCTATCACAGAAGGCGTCTCGTACAACAACTTGTGCTTGACAGTTTGCAGCGACAAATATGGCTGATGATACAAAACAGCACAATATAACACAGATATAATTAGTACGAGTCATCATAATGATTTTTGTAATATGGTAATTGTCTTAAATTTAGAATTCGTCGAGCATTGTTTTGAAAATCTATCACTAAATTTTGTTGTTTACCTTTATTAAGTACATGGCCCAATCCATGCATCAATAAATCATCCTTTGAGGTTTTATATTTTACATTTAGCTCAATGGAATTGTTTTTCTTATCGCAGACAACTCGAGGAATATCTATTGACGTTGTTTGAGGGTCGATGAACACATAGTTCTTCGATAATCCTCCAATCTCATCGATTAAGTATGTGACCTCACCTCCATTTGCGCTTGGTTTGCAAATGAAGTCTTCACCATTCGCAACGTTTATTTGTACCATACTCTCAAAAACGACCTCCGTTTCTTCTCTACTATTAATAATCTTATTAATACCATTTGCTAAAGCTGTTTGGTCTTCGTTCATTCCCTCTTGTGTTCCAGAAAATATCAAATTATTATTATTATCGAAAAAGAAACTTTGGCTCTGTTCACCAAAAAGATTATACATGATATCAATAAATAGATTTTGATATTCAGTTGCTACGGTAATCACATTTCCGGTGGGGTCGATGTGGCGGATGGGGTTGGCGGCACAGTAGAGGTAGGGGGAGAGGTGGTAGTAGCTCTCGGCCTTGGGGTCGACCGTGGTGAAGTGGCCGGTGGCGGAGTCGTACTGGCGTGCGGCGAAGTCGTACAGATCGAGGCCGTTCTCGCGGTCGAGCTCCTTGCCGCCGTATTTGTAGGGCTGGAAGTCGTCGGGCAGCGGC
>JBGUHM010000032.1:0-2469 GCA_045112115.1 Sodaliphilus sp.
GGCGAGGCCGGCGAGTGCCTCATTGAACTTGCGCTGGAAGATGTGGAGCGAGCGGGTGTAGAACACCCAGTTGCGCTCGCCGGCACCAGTGTAAATTTCGGTCATCACGGCTACGGGGTCGGAGTTGAATGCGGCATTAAGCGCATCGGTGGCCTGCTCCATCAATTCGGAGTCGTGGTCAAGGGGCATACCCTTGTCGTCGCCGTCATAACGCCAGGTCACTTCTACACGATACTCGTATTTACCGGTTTCAATCAAGTTGTCAAGAGCCTCGCGCACAGTGACAATCACCAGCTCTCCGTTCTCTGCTTCCGAGGGTGAGGTCCACCACTCGTCGCTCACTTTCAGTCGTGCCATATCGGTATCAATCCTTTTTGTTTTTCGGTTGTTTCTTCTGGTTGTCGGCAGCTGCCTGTTCCTCACGCATACGCTTGATATAGGCCAGCTGACCGATGGCATAGTCATGGCTCTCGGGGTCGTCGAGCAACGCCTTGAACTCCTTCTCGGCATGGTCGTAATCGAAATAGTCGATGCTGGCATAAGCGCGGCGGCGACGCAGGAAATTCATGAAACGTTTCACGTGGTCGGGCGCGTCGTCGAGGTATTCCTCCTCGCTTTCATACTCATTGGTGATTGCCATCACCATGCGGTCGATAATGTGGAAAGCGCGAATGTCGCCAGCATTGACCAGCGTGTTCACCAACTCCTTGCAATAGCTCAGGCGGGACGACTCTCGCAACTGCTCAGCAAAGAAATAGGCGTTCTCATACATCCCCAACTCGTTGTAGCACAACCCAATCAGGTAGCATATTTCGAAATAGGCCTCCTTGCCGGCGTCGTCCATGGCGAAATAATCGATGCGCATACCCCGGTAGGCGTTGCGTAGATGACGCAAAGCCTCGAAATAGCGGCCTTCGTTGATATAGCGTCGTCCCCAGTAAGCGTTGAAGCCGTCGTTAGGATCGACCATCTGGCAGAGCAGCTCCTCCTCGTCGCTAAGGCGAGCGTTCTTGTCGCGGTCTTTAATCTGTGCCTC
Source organism: Sodaliphilus sp. (assembly GCA_045112115.1). Classification (GTDB taxonomy): domain Bacteria; phylum Bacteroidota; class Bacteroidia; order Bacteroidales; family Muribaculaceae; genus Sodaliphilus. The sequence goes on from JBGUHM010000032.1 coordinate 1,037, forward strand.
TTTCCACATATAGTCAAATTCGGCGAGCTTCTTCGACGGGTCGGTGAGGTCATAGGCCAGCAGGAAAGAGTATGCCTGCGGCGCCAGTGGTTTCTCTCGCGGCATCGAGCGGTCGCGGGCGGTGAGTGCTACAGGCGGCAACACCTGCACACGGTAATAGAGTGTAGTGCCGTCGGTGCTGTCGGCTGTTACCGTCAGCGTGAACTGCTGCTCGGTAGGCGTCTTCACACCCTGCTCCTGAACGCCGACTATAAGCGTGGCGCGCTTATGCTCGAAACTCGCGGGAACCGAACCAGCCTCAGGCAGCACATTCCCCAGTGCGTTGTGCAGCGGGTATTGCTCTACATCCTCGCTCACCTCCTGCGGAGTCTCGCCCACCACGGTGAGACGTTGCAGTTTCCACTGCTCATGGCCCGACACGGCGGCGATAACCTCGCCGAGCGTCACCGGCAACGACTCGCTCGACCGATGGAATTTCTCATGCTGATGCCGCAGTTCCTGCTCGTCGAGCAGAAAGCGCTCGCGGGCACCCATCATGCTGTCGGCCTCAAGGTCGATGTCTTCGCGCTCATGACTCAGGCGCACGGCCTCCTCGATGGCCTGGACCACATCGCGACGCGTCGAGAAGAACGACTCGAGTTTGCCGGCAAGGTAGTCCACCGAGTAACATGTCATCGAGATATGCACACCTATCATCTGGTTCGACGCGTCTTTGCTATAGAAGAAGCGGTGGTGTATCGAGATGTTGTTGAAACGGTTCAGCACCGAACGCGTCTCGTTCAACCCGTACATAGGCACCTCCTGCACATTCATAAACAGGAGTTCGAACACATTGTAGGGTTTGTAGAAGATAGCGATAAAGTGGCCACCTTGATAGTCGAAGTAATAACGGTGGCTTTGCGACACACTTTCGGTGTCGTTCTGCCAGCGGCATTGCAAGCCCGACAAGGTCTCAACGAACTTGTCCTCTAAGGTTTTCTCGGGTTTAGACAAATCGGCAGGCCCCACCACAGCGCTCATATCGACCGGGGTATCGGGTTTGCCTATTTTACCGAGTGCTTTCTCTATTTTAGTGATAATTTTCGACATATATTCTGTTAACTTTCTTTTCTTATTCGGGTTACAAACGACGCTATCAATGGCACACATTCGGCTGCCGTGGCGACACCGCTTGTCATCTGTTCTACGGGACACTGGCCGTCGCCCTTGCGGTTCATAATCTGGTCGACAATCAAGTCGGCGCTATAGTCGACGTCGCTATCCTTCAGCAGGTTGATAGCGGGACTGCTCAACGTGAGAGCGTGCATGCGTGCCACGCCTCCGACTATCATCAGCGCGGCAGCTCCGCGGCCCACCACCTTGTCGGCAACGGTGGCACCCTCGAGTCGGCCGGCTGTCAACAGGTCGTAAAGGTCGGCCACACCGCGCGCGTG
>JBGUHM010000033.1:0-9763 GCA_045112115.1 Sodaliphilus sp.
CTTGCATCAACATCGACCGCAAGAAAAAACGCCGGCGCGACGACGTGAGGCTGACTATGGACATCGACCTATATCAAGACCAGGACGCCGACACTAAACAAGTAACGCAACTGCGAGAACGAATCAGCCGGCTTCACCCCTTCGACCGGGCCATAGTGCTGCTCTGGCTCGAAAACATGAGCTACGACGAAATAGGTGCCATTGTAGGCATTACAGCAAAAAACGTCGGTGTAAGGCTATACCGTATCAAAGAGCAACTCAAAACCATGTAAATATTAAAAACCTAATAGACTATGGACAACAATAACACATCCAACGAATTGCAACTCATGAGAGAGCAACTCGACATTCTGAAGACCAAACTCAAAGGACAGGAGATTGTAAACGAGAAGCTCATGCGTAAGTCAATGGGACGACAGGTGAGCTGGATAAAGAAGTACGTTATCATGGAGGTGATAATGGTTCCATTCCTGCTGCTGATTTTTGCAGGATTCCACGCCACGACGGGCATCTCATGGTGGCTGTTCGGCTTCCTCGCCGTGATGCTGATTGCCGACGTTGCGGGCGACATCTACGTCAACCGTATGAAATCCAGCGAACTGCTGTCGGGCGACTTGATTTCAGTAAGCCGGCATTACACAAAGATGAAACAACTGCGCGCCCGCACTTTCGCCATCGGAGTGGTCGCAGTAATCATCTGGGTCGCTTGGCTCGCTTGGGAAATCTACAAGATGCAAAGTGCATCAAGCGACCAAGTAGAACGTGCCATGACACAAGGCATGGCGGTGGGCACCGTCGTGGGAGGGGCAATAGGCCTCATCATAGCGTTCTTCATCTTCCACAAAATGCAGAAAACCAACGATAAGGTTATCCGACAAATCGAAGAGATGCAGGAAAGCGAAAACTGATTACGCCACTTACTCTATCACCGTCCCGAGGTTTTACAGGCCTCGGGACGGTTAGTTTATCATACTGGAATACGGGAAAACACGAAGCCAGCCCTTCTCGACTGCCGCATTGTCAACTCGGCAGAATGCGACTCAGTTAGTTTTGTCATATACGAGCCAAGCGGAATATGTCATTGTGGCAGTATTTCGGTTGGCACGGGTTTTGCAATAAAGGTGGCGAAACTCAAATTGAAATCAAAACAAAAGAAAGGAAATACAACTATGGGAAAAATTATTGGAATTGACTTGGGTACAACCAACTCGTGTGTCTCGGTTCTCGAGGGTAAAACACCGGTTGTGATCCCTAACAGTGAAGGACGTAACACTACCCCGTCGGTAGTGGCATTCAAGGGCGACGGCGAGCGCGTGGTCGGCGACCCAGCAAAACGCCAGGCCATCATGAACCCCACCGGCACCGTGTTCTCGATCAAGCGTTTCATGGGTGAGCAGTTCAGCCATGTCACAGGCGATGTGGAGCGCGTGCCCTACAAGGTGGTCGACAACGGCAGCAACCAGCCGCGCGTACTTATCGGCGACCGCCAGTACACCCCGCAGGAAATCTCTGCAATGATTCTGCAGAAGATGAAAAAGACCGCAGAGGATTACCTCGGACAGAGCGTTGACGAAGCCGTGATCACCGTCCCGGCATACTTCAACGACTCGCAGCGTAAAGCGACAAAAGAAGCAGGCGAAATCGCAGGACTGAAAGTGCAACGTATTGTTAACGAGCCTACCGCAGCCGCTTTGGCCTACGGCCTCGACAAGGCAGAGGGCGACCGCTGCATCGCAGTGTTCGACCTCGGTGGCGGTACATTCGATATCTCAATCCTTGAGCTTGGCGACGGCGTGTTTGAAGTGGTTTCGACCAACGGTGACACCCACCTAGGCGGCGATGACTTCGACCAGAGAATCATCAACTGGCTCGTCGACGAATTCAAGGCACAGGAGAACATCGACCTCAAGAAAGACCCGATGGCACTCCAGCGACTCAAAGAAGCCGCCGAGAAAGCCAAAATCGAACTCTCCAGCACCACCAGCACTGAAATCAACCTGCCGTACATCACTCAACTCGACGGCATGCCCAAGCACTTGGTGAAGACTCTCTCGAGAGCGAAGTTCGAGCAACTCTGCGACGACCTCATCCAAGCGACCATGCGTCCGTGTGAGCAGGCTCTGCGCGATGCCGGCAAGAGCACCAGCGATATCAACGAGGTGATTCTCGTGGGCGGCTCCACCCGTATCCCCGCCATCCAGCAAGTAGTAGAGAAATTCTTCGGCAAAGCTCCGTCGAAGGGCGTCAACCCCGACGAAGTAGTGGCTGTGGGAGCTGCCATCCAAGGCGGTATCATCACCGGCGAGGTGAAAGACGTGCTGCTGCTCGACGTTGTGCCTCTGAGCGTGGGTATTGAGACCCTCGGTGGCGTGATGACAAAACTCATCGATGCAAACACCACCATCCCCACCCGCAAGAGCCAAGTGTTCTCGACTGCTGTCGACAACCAGCCCAGCGTCGAAATTCATGTGCTGCAAGGCGAACGCCCCATGGCAAAAGACTGCAAGACTCTTGGCAAGTTCCATCTCGACGGAATCGTTCCCGCTCCGCGTGGAGTGCCTCAGATTGAAGTCACATTCGACATCGACGGCAACGGTATCATGAGCGTAAGCGCAAAGGATAAAGCCACCGGCAAGGAACAGTCAATCCGCATCGAAGGCTCAAGCGGCCTTTCCGACGCCGAAATCCAGAGAATGAAAGACGAAGCCACCGCCAACGCTGCAGCCGATGCTAAAGAGAAAGAGCGCATCGACAAGATCAACGAAGCCGACCAGATGATTTTCTCAATCGAGAAGACCCTCAAAGACAACGGCGACAAAATCCCGGCCGACAAGAAAGGTGAGATTGAAAGCGCGCTCAACAAGCTCAAAGATGCCCACAAGAGCCAAGACATCGCAGCCATCGACAACGCGATGAATGAGCTCAACGAGATGTTGCACAAGGCATCTGAACAGATGTATGGACAAGCAGGCGCTCAGGGTCAGCCAGGCGCACAAGGATTCCCCGGCGGACAGGGATTCCCCGGCGGACAGGGATTCCCCGGCGGCAACCCCAACCCCGGCCCGCAACAAGGAGGCCAGACTGGCGGCGACGCCCAGGACATTCCCTTCGAAGAAGTGAAGTAATAATCACATTCTCATAATCATTTCACCCGCCCGACGGTGCATCCTGCATCGCCGGGCGGCTTCTTTTCATGAAAAAATGGAGTCAGTTTTGAAAAAAATGATTACCTTTGTGGCATATAAATTAAAAACACAAGGAGAATGAAAGAGGAGAAAAAGGTGAAGGCGACTGAGTTGCTGAGGGGATCAGAGAGTTGGGACGGGGCCGCGCTGCCCGACTATCCGGCGGGCAAGCCTGAGTTGGTGGCGATGCGCTACGAGTTTGCTCCGGGCGAGAAGCTCGGCTGGCACCACCACGATGTGATGAACTACGGCATTGTCGAGCAAGGCGAGCTCACCATCGTCACTCTCTACGGAAAGGAGAAGACCTTTAGAGCCGGCGAGGCACTGATCGAGATGCTCGGCACCGTACACCGCGGCGAGAACCGCGGCTCTGTGCCTGTCATCCTGAACATGTTCTACGTCTCTCAACCGGGCCAGCCGCTCTCAGTTCCGTACCCCGAAACCGACGATTAAATAGAATCGTCAGCCATGCCACATCACGAAAAAAGAATAGTTATCAACAAGCCAGTTCTATCAAAGTTTTCCAAAAATATTTTTAAAGCACTGTTATTCGGTTTATTATAAAATAATCAACGACAAAAAGTTTTCCAAAAGAATATTTTTTATAAAAATTTTCTTGAAAAAGTTTTGCCAATTCGACAATCATTTCTACTTTTGCAGTCGAAAACTTATGCCCGCCGTCTATGGCGGGCCTTATTACGAAAACTAACAACCAAAGGGACAACATGATACAGATAGTCGAAAAGAGAGACGGACGCGTTGTGGGCTACAACGAGGAAAAAATCAAGGCCGCGATACGCAAGGCCATGTTGCAAACCGACGCCGGAGAAGACGAGGCACTTATCCAGCGAATCGCCGACCGCATAGGCCATCGCGGCAGCGAGCGCATGACTGTGGAGCAAATCCAGGACATGGTGGAGGTCGAGCTCATGAAGAGCGCCCGCAAGGAGGTAGCTCGCTGCTACATTAACTACCGCCACAAACGCAGCGTGGCACGCAAGGCCAAGACTCGCGACATTTTTCTTGAGATTATAAACGCGAAAAACAACGACATCACCCGCGAGAACGCCAACATGAACGCCGACACTCCCGCCGGCATGATGATGAAATTCGCCAGCGAGACCACGAAGCCGTTTGTCGACGACTACCTTCTGAGCGAGGAGTCGCTTGAGGCCGTACGAAAAAACTACATCCACATTCACGACAAGGACTACTATCCCACCAAGAGTCTGACGTGTGTGCAACATCCGCTCGACAAGGTGCTCGAACACGGCTTCAGCGCGGGCCACGGCGAGTCGCGTCCGGCTAAACGCATCGAGACGGCAAGCGTTATTGCTTGTATTTCTATGGAAACGGCACAGAACGAGATGCACGGCGGCCAGGCCATCCCGGCATTCGACTTCTATCTGGCACCGTACGTACGCCGTTCGTTCAAGGAAGAAGTGGAATATGTCGAGCAGGCTACCGGCGAGGACTACAGTGACCTCTACGACGCAAAAATCGACGACTACATCATCCGTCCGCTCGACGGGCTCAAGGGCCGCGACCGCGCGCTTCAACAGGCCATCAACCGCACCTCGGAGCGTGTGCACCAGGCGATGGAGGCATTTATCCACAACATGAACACCATCCACAGCCGCGGCGGCAACCAGGTGGTGTTCTCGAGCATCAACTACGGCACCGACACCAGCGCCGAGGGCCGTTGCATCATCCGCGAACTGCTGTTCTCCACCTACGAGGGTGTGGGCAACGGCTCGACAGCCATCTTCCCCATCCAGATTTGGAAAAAGAAACGCGGCGTGAGTTATCTCCCCGGCGACCCGAATTACGACCTCTACCAGCTTGCATGCAAGGTGACAGCCCGTCGTTTCTTCCCCAACTTCGTCAATCTCGACGCCACCTATAACCAAAACGACGCTTGGAAGGCCGATGATCCGAAACGCTACCTTCACGAAGTGGCCACAATGGGATGCCGCACACGCGTGTTTGAGAACCGATACGGAATGAAGACGTCGGTGGGACGCGGCAACCTCTCGTTCACCACCATCAACATCGTTAAACTCGCCATCGAGTGCATGGGAATAGCCGACGAGAAAGAACGCATCGATGAGTTCTTCCGCAAACTCGACCGTGTGCTCGACATCACGGCACGTCAGCTCGACGAGCGCTTCCAGTTCCAAAAGACCGCGCTGGCTAAGCAGTTCCCGCTGCTGATGACCCAACTGTGGAACGGCGCTGAGAATCTGAAGCCCACCGAGACTATCGAAAGCGTAATCAACCAGGGAACCCTGGGTATAGGTTTCATCGGGCTGGCCGAGTGTCTGATTGCCCTCACCGGCAAACATCACGGCGAAAGCGAGGAGAGTCAGAAACTGGGCTTGCGCATCGTCTCACACATGCGCGACCGCGTGCAGGAGTACAATGAGCAGTATCAGCACAACTACAGTGTGCTGTGTACCCCGGCCGAAGGACTGAGCGGCAAGTTCACCCGCCGCGACCGTGCCGAATTCGGCGAGATTCCCGGAGTGACCGACAAAATTTACTACACCAACTCCAACCACGTGCCGGTATATTACCACTGCAGCCCCAAGCACAAGGCCGAGGTGGAGGCGCCTTACCACGAAATCGCCCGCGGCGGGCACATCTTCTATGTGGAGATCGACGGCGACGCTACCCACAACCCGCAGGCAATCGCCGACGTGGTCGACCTAATGGACCGTTACAACATCGGTTACTGCTCGGTGAACCACAACCGCAACCGCTGTATGGACTGCGGTTACGAGGATGCCACCGAAAACCTTACCGAATGTCCACACTGCCACGGCCACAATATCGACCGCCTGCAACGCATCACCGGATACCTCGTGGGCACAACCGACCGATGGAACAGCGGCAAGTTGGCGGAACTACGCGACCGAGTGGTCCACAAATAAACCTCAAGCGATGAGAGTGCTACGTATCATTGAAGGCACAAGCGTTGATGGACCGAGGCTTCGAACCTCGGTCTATCTTGCTGGGTGCAGCCATCACTGCCCAGGATGCCACAACCAGCAGTCGTGGGATCCACATGGCGGCGACGAGATGTCGGTCGACGACATAATGCGAGTGATTGACTACAACGAGGCGCCGGTGACGCTCAGCGGAGGCGACCCGCTCCAGCATCCAGGCATCCTCGAGCTCGTGAAACGCATCCGTCAAGGCGGTTACAACCTATGGTGCTACACTGGTTACACTTGGGAGGAAATCGTCTCAGACCCTGACCTGCTCGAGGTAGTTCGGCACTGTGACGTCGTGGTCGAGGGCCGCTTCCAAATCGACAAGCGCGACACCAGCCTGCGCTTCCGCGGAAGCTCAAACCAACGCATCCTCAATGTGGCACAGTCTATCGCCTCCGGCTCGCCACAACTTGCCGACTTCTGAATTTTTTTCTATCAGTTTTTGTGTGGTCTGAAGTTTTTTGCTTACCTTTGCCTTTTGAAAAACAAAACTTCAAACCATCATGACACTTTTAGCATTACAAATGGATCTGGGCACACTGGGAATCCTCTTTCTGGTGTTGCTCGTACTGCTGGGCGCATTCCTGTTTTTTGTGAAAAAGCACTCAGGTAACGACGACACAACCGCCACAACGACAGTCGACGACTATGTAGCCTCCCATGGCGAACCAATCGATGCCATCGTGCTCGACGCCACTCGCAGCAACGAACTCCCCGCAGTGATTCTTGTGTACGACAGTGAAATAGTAGTCGACGGCAGTCCCATCGAACGCGACAAAATCACTAACGTGACATTCTACAATGCAGGCAACCCGTATATGGGAAACGATTACCTGCTCGTTATCACCACTTCCCTACCCGACCGCCCCACCATCGAGACTCCAATTGGCAACGACGCGAAACTTGCATCCGACGCAGTGACCCGCATGGCCGATCATCTCAACCTCCCCAAATAAGATTACACACTCTTCTGTATATGAAAAAGTTATCTGTTTTTATCATCAGTCTTTTCTTATGCGCTACGGCAGTGGCACAAGCACCCGATTCCACACTGACTATCGCGCAGCATCTGGAAGACTACGACTTCGCCGTGAAATACATCGAAGACAATTACTCCGGCTTCTCCTTCTGGGTGAACGACTCCACCGCGGCCGATTATGAAGAGACAAAGGCACGTCTGCGAGGCGAGGTGGAGCGCGGCCAGCGAGCAGGCTGGGACGCAGTCGCGGCCTATACAGGATGGTTCAGCGACTTTCACATGGTGGTATCGGTTTACAACGCCAATCCGTTTGAATATTTCAAACGTCAGTTCATCGTCTATCCCGACAAAATGGAGCAATACCGGCCCACGGCTGTGGCATGCAAGGTGACCGATAAGACTTTCCTCATTCGCTTCCCTTCATGCGGTGGCAATCCCGACATGAAATGGATTAAGAATTCCATCAAACAGTTCAAGAAATCGCATTGCGAGAACCTTATTCTCGACATACGAGGAAACGGAGGCGGAGCCGACTACTTCTTTTATCCCTACCTTAAACTGCTTTACGACCATGAGGGCAAAACAGGTGGCATCGAATTCCGAAACACACCTCAGAACATGGCCTATCTCAGCGAGATGAAATGGTTCCCCATGATTCAGAAAGCAGCCAAAGAGAATCCGCTGATGGAGTTCATTCCTTTACCGTCAAAGGCAATAAAGTACAAGAGAGACAAGAAAGTGCGCAAGGCGGCTTTGGTCATCGACAACGCAGTAGGCAGTTCAGGCGAACAGATGATACGGGAAATAAAAGCCACAAGCGACCGTGTTACAGTGTACGGCAGAGACAATTCGTTTGGATGCATCGATTTTGCCAATGTGTCAAGAGTAGAGATGCCAAACTGCAAACTCAGCTTCGGCGTCCCTCTGTCACGAAGCATGGGGCTGCCCGAAACATCAATCGACAAAAACGGCATTGCGCCCGACATTCGCATCGACCTGCCTTTGCCCAAAAAGTTGACCGACAACATCGACGAGTGGACTGTCTGGATAGCGTCACAGTTGGAAAAAGAGTAGCCAGGCAATAATTCGCTGTTTATTTTTCACCAACCATCTCTCCAAGCCATCCAACATTCCAAATAATTGAATTTTTTTCTCATATTTATTTGGTTTTAAATAATTATTTGTACTTTTGCACGTTGAAATAAGGAAAAACAAGAAAATCATTCAATCAAAACTACTTGACATGAAACAGAAAACACTATTCACATTGGCAATTGCCGGTATCCTGACGATAATGACTGCTTGCGGCGACAAACCCATTGTCCCAGCACAGTTACCTGCTCAGGTTCAAACATTCATTAAGCAGTATTTCCCCAACCAGAACATTACTTATGCCGAGAAAGAACTCGACTGGTTCTCCTACAAATACAAAGCAATTCTGGCCGACGGAACAGAAGTCAGTTTCGACACCGACAACCAATGGGAGAAAGTAGACACAAGAATGACACCTGTGCCCGCTTCCTTGATACCGGCACCCATCGCCACATATGTTAAAACCAATTTCCCGGCTGTGGCCATTGTCACCATCGACAAGGAGAGCTATGGTTACAGTGTGGAACTGGCCAACGATCTTGAGCTGAAGTTCAACAAGCAAGGAGCATTAAAGGAACTTGACGACTAACTAAAATTAAAATCATCTACTAAAAACATTATAATTTTTTCAATCATGAAAAAGTATTTAATCATTCTGGCCGCTATGCTGACTATCGGATTCAGCGCAAAGGCCGACCACGACCAAGTTGTAACGTTCAACCAGTTGCCAGCTACGGCACAGACCCTTCTGAAGCAGCATTTCGCCAACAAGATGCCGCTTATCATCACCATGGACTGGGATGACTACACCATTATGTACGACAGCGGTGAGAAAGTAGAGTTCGACAAACAGGGTAATTGGAAAGAGTTTGACTGCAAGACCTCGATGGTTCCCTCTGCTTTGATTCCGGAACAAATCAAAACGCACATCCAGACCACTTTCCCCGGTACCATCATCCTCAAACTTGACCGCAACCGTAGAGGATATGAAGTGAAACTCAACAACGGTTTCGAAGTGGAATACAACCGCAATTTCCAAGTGATTGGTATCGACGATTAAAATTAATAAATATTTTAACTTATGAGGGCAAGCGAGATAATGCTTGCCTTCTTGCTCAAAAAGCTATGAAACTTATCCAATTATCAGCCATTGCGCTTTGCCTTTTATCATTAGCTTCGTGCAACGACACCGGTGATGCGCAACAATCTCAAGTTGCAAGTTCACCGCAAGCCGTTGCTTCGGCTGCGACATCGGCACCGGCATCTACTTCGGCACAGCCCTCGGCAGCTGCACCTGCTACCGCCCAGGCTCTGCCTGAGCCCATCACCGCTTTCATCAACAAACATTTCGCTGGTGCTACGGTTGTTAGTGTCGAAAACGACAGCGAGTTTGCAGGAGTCGAATGTGAAGTTAGGCTCAACGACGGAACGGAGATTGATTTCGATGCCAAAAACCAATGGAAAAAGATTGACTGCAAGACCAAGGCAGTGCCGGCCGCTCTCGTTCCAAC
>JBGUHM010000034.1:0-10825 GCA_045112115.1 Sodaliphilus sp.
CTCATGCTGCGACTCCAGCATAAGCCCGTGAGCGAGGCCACTCAGAACGCCATCGCAGCGATTGGCCATTTCGTGGGAACCCTGGCTGCGTATTTCAAGAAAAACGAGGAGAAACCCATCTTCGACGACGAAACATTTTAAGCATATGCAGAAAACCATACTTATCACAGGCTCTTTAGGACAACTTGGGCGTGAACTTACAGCACTGCTCGCCGACGACAGTCGCTACAGTGTAATAGCCACCGATGTGGGTGAACTCGACATCACCAGCGCCGAAGCTGTCAACCGTATGTTCGACGACAACCACATCGACTTTATCGTCAACTGCGCGGCCTACACCGCTGTCGACCGAGCCGAGACCGACACCGGGCTGTGTCGCTTGCTCAACACCGAGGCTCCGGCGATTCTGGCACGCGCCGCAGCCGCCCACGGCGCTAAAATGATTCACATCTCTACCGACTACGTGTTCGACGGCAAAGCCTATACTCCGTATACCGAGCAATCGCCCACCTGCCCTGCTACAGTCTATGGTGCGACAAAACGCGAAGGCGAGCTCAAGATACAAGAACTTGCACCCGAGAGCGTAATACTTCGTACTGCATGGCTCTACTCGCCTCATGGCAAGAACTTCGTCAAGACCATGCTCACTCTCGCCGACAGTGGAAAGCAACTGAAGGTCGTGGTCGACCAAGTGGGAACACCCACAAGCGCCACATCGCTCGCCGAGGCCATCGCTGCAATCATCGGGCATGAGCAATGGCATCCGGGCATCTACCACTTCTCCAATGAGGGTGCCATCTCCTGGTACGACTTCGCATGCGCCATCTTCCGTCTGGCCGGCAAGAATCCCAACGTAGTGCCATGTAGCAGCGACCAATACCCCACTCCGGCAGCACGGCCTCACTACAGCGTTCTCGACAAGTCGCTCATCGCAAGCACCTACGGCATCCGGCCCGCCTACTGGCACGACGCCCTCGTCCCTGTGGTCAACGCTCTCACCCGAAAGTAACTCTTAATTGATAACATAAAGAAGGTGCTCGAATGAACACCTTCTTTTGTGTATTGAATATTGACCTCACCAGCGGTCCAGGTCGGCGCTGTTTTTAGCCGAGGCGGGTACACCAGGGAAAAATGTGATGCCGGTGGTGCGTTCCACATCCGCCACCGTGGTGACATACTTTGCCTTTTTGCCCGTACCTCCGTGATTCGGGCAGATGAAGGCTATAGTGGTGTATTTCCCTCGTTCTTCGCGCGCAACCACCTTAAAGAAGGCGTCAGGCACGGCGATGCGGTTCTTCCCTATTGTCTTCGGGTTGCGGCTGTTGAAAATGGGGCCGCAAACAATGTAGACCTTCCCGTAGTCCTTCGCCCATTCGCGGCATGCATTCTCAATCTGGTTCCAAGTGCCGCCGTTAAGTTTGCCGTCCTGCGGACAGATGTTGGTCAGAAGGAAAGTCTCTTCACGGGCGCGGGTGTCCCACTTGTTGTCACCTGCCGGACACATGTGTCCACGTGACCAACCGCAGTCACGATAATCAGCGAGTGTTGCACGCGGCGCGGCCACCGAAGTGTCCTCATTGAAACGACGGAATTTCAGCGGCCCGTCGGTGTGTTCAGCCTTCAGACACCATGCCACCCAGTTGGGCTGTTTGGTTGTGGAATTGTAGGATGTGACATAGGCTCGACGCGTGATGATTTGTCCGCGCGGGCCGCCCTGCTGATGCAACAGTTTGTCTCCCCCACTCTTCTCGGTGTTGTACGACACCAATGTCGTTGGCTCGGCATCGACGACAGCCTCAGTCGGTGCCGACGGTTCGGCCGTTTGCTGTTTCTCACAGCACGAGTTGCCGCAGGTGCAACCCTGCCGGCTCTCGGCATTGCGGCAGCCGGCGGCCATGACCACCAGCATCGCCAAACTAAAAAACCATACTTTCCTGATCATAATACCTGTTTCCTTTTAAAATCTCCTTGTAGACGCAAAAACGAGGAAAAGGTTTAACCCGGACATTTCTACTTATTGAGCGAGGCTGCGAGGGCCTCGGCACAGCGCTCGCCGTCGATGGCGCTCGAAACGATGCCCCCGGCATAGCCTGCGCCCTCGCCGCAGGGGTACAGTCCAGGCAACGACACATGGCACAGCGACTCATTGTCGCGCGGAATACGCACCGGCGACGATGTGCGCGTCTCAACGCCTATTACGATTGCGTCCTTACACAGGAAACCACGGGCCTGACGACCGAACACACGGAATGCCTTGCGCAGGCGGTCAGAGACCATAGGCGGCAGCCATTGGTCGAGTCGCGACGGCTGCAAACCGGCCGCATACGACGATGGCGGGATTAGTTTCGACGGACGGCCTTCGACGAAGTCGGTCATACGCTGCGCGCCAGCGACCTGTGAATTGCCAGCCTGACGGAAGCACTCGCTCTCCATCGTTCGTTGGAACTCCATCATCTTCAGCGCTCCGTGAGCAATGTACTCATCGGGCAAGTCCTCGGGACGCACTTCCACCACCATACCGGAGTTGGCCCAGTAGGTGTCGCGATGGCTCGGCGACATTCCGTTAACGACGAGTTCGCCGGGGGCACTAGCGGCAGGTACCACCACCCCACCGGGACACATGCAGAAAGAATATACACCGCGCCCGTTGACTTGAGTCACAAAGCTGTATTCTGCCGCCGGCAGATACTCACCGCGACCGGCCTCGCTATGGTACTGGATTTTGTCAATCACATGTTGTGGATGCTCAAGACGCACGCCTACAGCAATGCCCTTCTCTTCGAGCGTCACTCCTTGCTCCGCAAGAAAGCGATAAACGTCGCGAGCCGAATGGCCTGTTGCCAAAATCACCGGGCCCAAGAAGGTCGTGCCGTCGGCACACTCGACGCCGGTCACCGTGCCTTCGGTCAATAGAAGGCCTGTCACTCGCATGCCGAAACGCACCTCGCCGCCGCAGTCGATAATCGTGCCGCGCATCCTCTCGATGATGCCCGGCAAACGGTCGCTGCCTATATGCGGATGGGCGTCGACAAGGATATCTTCGCTGGCGCCGTGTTGGTGGAAAATGTTCAGAATGCGCTCCACGCTACCTCGTTTCTTGCTGCGTGTATAGAGTTTGCCGTCGCTGTATGCGCCGGCTCCGCCCTCGCCGAAACAGTAGTTGGAGTCAGGGTCGACCACACCTTCGCGAGAGATACGAGCCACATCAAAGCGACGGTCACGAACGTTCTTGCCGCGCTCAAGCACTACAGGGCGCACACCGAGTTCAATAAGACGCAGTGCGGCGAACAGTCCGCCTGGACCCGCACCCACCACGATGGCTTGCGGCGCTGAAGATGGCAATTGACGGTACGCCACCGGTTTTGCCAGCGACGACGCGGGCAACTGTTCGTCGATGGCAACAAGCAACTTAAGATTCACCATCACCTGGCGTTTGCGCGCATCAATCGACCGTTTCAATATCTTGATGTCTTTAATGCGTCGCAACGCTATCTCCTCGCGGGCCGCTATGACTTTAAGCAGGCGGTCGCGGTCGACGGCCTTCGACGGCTCCACGCGCATTTGTATCTCTTTTATCATCGTCTTTGCATTTTTTCGCCGCAAAATTACTGATAATAGCCGAATTTGAGTAATTTTGCACAAAAAAACTGACAATATGGCTTTTGTTTTAGAGGGAGTACTCTTTGATTTAGACGGGGTTCTGCTCGACACCGAGGGCGACTACACTCTGTTCTGGGAGTCGGTCGACCGACAGTTTCCGACGGGAGTCGACGGTTTCGCGCAAGTTATCAAAGGCTCCAACCTCGAGACCATCCTCAACACATATTTCAAGAAAAGCGACCACGACGCAATCGTGGCCTTGCTCAACAGTCATCAGGCCGAAATGCGATACGTCTTCTTCCCTGGCGCGGTCCAACTGCTCCAGCGGCTCAACCGTGAAGGAGTGAAATGCTGCCTGGTCACCAGCAGCGACCGGCGAAAGATGGACGCCGTGTTTACCGCTCATCCATGGTTCCGCGACTGCTTCCAGGCCATTGTCACCGGCAACATGGTGAGCCAGCCGAAACCCTCGCCCGAATGTTTCATGCTCGGCGCCGAGAAGATTGGCTGTGACATAAAAAACTGCATTGTAATTGAAGATTCTCTCAACGGCATTCAGGCCGGCATGGACAGCGGAGCACAGGTAATCGCGCTAGCGACTACGCTTCCGCGACCCGCTCTCGAGGGCAAGGCGCATCTGTTATTTGACAGTATCGCGGAGCTCGTAGAGCGTGAACCGCTCGTTTGACCACACCTCGCGGTAGGCGTTACGTTCCATAAAGTTGTTCACCACAACCAGTTTGTTGTCGTCAAGAAACGGCGACTCATCCCTATAGTGCGTCTGCCAGTCGGTGGCGGGCGCTTTCCAGTCTTTGCCCAAGGTGTTGAAATGCTGACGCAGCACCCAGCGAGGCGGATCGTACTTCGCCAGTTTGCGCTGGAGCAGCGGTGCCGAAAGTAGTTCGGGCCACGAACAGCCCATCGCCGGACGAGTCTCGGTAAGGTAGTTCAACAGCGGCATACTTCCGTAAACCATCATCGTATCACCGGCCTTCACGCGTTCTTGAAGCGCCGGCAGCACGTCGTTGAGCACAGCCGCGCGCTCGGGTGTGGTGTAAACACATGTCATGCGCTGATGATTCACCGCAGCACGCTTTTTCCACAATGCGCCTCCGTCGAAGTACGCACCGGCGACTGCCATATGCAGCACGCAACACACAGCCCACGGCAACAGCACCGCCAGCCATTGGCGGCGGCCACGCTCGGCCCACACGCCTGCCGCCACCGGAGCTGCCGCAAGAGCAATTATAGAGCCGTTGTTATATGCGCCGTCGCTGCCAAGCGGGAAAAGCAGCATCATAGCCAACGACAGCAGCGATGCCAGGCGCAGACGACGGTCAACTGCAGTGAAGAGCACATACACGCACCCCACCAGCGAGAACGCCCACAAGAAATCGAGGCTGTTATGACCTATCGACACTATGGCGCAGATTGCCACACACAGCAGCAACGTGAGTGTGCGGGTTCCACGTACTGACGCACGCGAGAAAAACAATGCAGTTGCCACAGCGGCTACTACGACCAACTCGCGCACGTAGAACGTTAGATAGTGGCCGACCATCGACCACAACGAGTGGGTCGAGCCGCCTGACTCATCGCCAGCTATGGCGCGCAAGTCGCGCAGATTGCTCATAAACAGCCACTGATGACCCAGCCACTCCATCAGGCACAGCATCGCCGTCACACCAGCGACAACACCGAGCACAGCAATACCAGAGGCCTTTATGGCTCGTTGCCAGCCGCGGCCGAAACGCATCAACAGCGGCATAAACGCCAGCACACACGCAAGCACATTGGGAATACGGGTGAATATATTGACGCCTAAAACCAGGCCAGCGAAAAACAATGGCCACAACCTGTCGTCGTTTATTCCACGATAGAGCAAAAGCAACGCAAGTGCATATAATAGGGTCGTGAGAAGGTCGTTGCAGAATGCCACCGGCATTCCCGCAAACGCCAGCACCACCATAGCGTTGCCCACTATGATGGCCCACACCGGCACTACGTCGCGCAACATACGGTAAATCAGCCACTGCGACAGTGCAATAGTCAATACACCCAGCAGTTTCCAACCCAACAGGCCCATCGACGGGCAAACACTCTGCACGACGCCGCCAACGAGCCCGCTCAGGTAGTACATGAAATTGTACTCAACAGTCTCGGGCGACGTGAGGATATTCTGGTAAAAAGTGAGATAGAACCCGGTGTCACACACGTCCACACCGGTGAACACAACCAACAGCAGATACAGCACCGACACCGCGATGCCACATAGCACCGCCCACGCCGGATGTCTCTCAGCCATATGTAAAACGCCTTTCTTCATCGCTTTCAAACCGCAAAAGTACAAAAAAATTGAAAAACTTAGGATGTAAACTCTAAAATGTCGTCTCTGATACGATACTTCTGACTTACTTCTGACATACTTCCGGCTAAAGTCTCCGGATTTTTCGGACGATGAATCTCATCCCACATCCCGCGCAGTGCAATCGTGGTACTCAAGACTTCAAGAGGAAAATCAACAGAAAATTTGCACATCTCATGAATATTGCGTAATTTTGCCGGCCTAAACAAAAAAACGTTACAACTTCAAGGTAAAATGAAAGGTAGAAAGAGTATTCTTCAACAGTTAAGAGCCTCCTATCAGCCCAAGCTCCCTATCGCGCTGCGCGGACAGGTGAAAGTGGTGAAAGGCGAAGCCACTCAGTCGGTTGGTAACCAGGAGGAGATTAAAGCATTATTCCCTAACACCTATGGGCTGCCCACAATCACGTTCGAGCAGGCCGACATCCGCGAGGAGCAGGCAGAGTCTCCCGCATTCAACGTAGGTGTGATTCTTTCGGGCGGTCAGGCTCCCGGCGGACACAATGTAATCAGCGGTCTGTTCGATGGTCTGAAGTCGCTCAACCCCAAGAACCGCCTGTACGGTTTCTTGATGGGTCCTGGCGGACTCGTCGACCATAAGTATATGGAACTCACCAAGGAAATCGTGGACGAGTACCGTAATACCGGCGGTTTCGACATCATCGGTTCCGGACGTACCAAGCTTGACAAGCCCGAACAGTTTGAAAAGGGCCTCGAGATTCTTAAAAAACTCAACATCAAAGCCGTGGTAATCATCGGCGGTGACGACAGCAACACCAATGCCGCCATCATGGCTGAGTACTACAAGGCACACAACGCAGGTGTGCAGGTAATAGGCTGCCCGAAGACCATCGACGGCGACCTCAAGAACGAACTCATCGAGACCTCGTTTGGATTCGACACCGCCACGAAGGTGTTCTGCGAGATGATCGGCAACATACAGCGCGACTGCAACAGCTCGAAGAAATATTGGCACTTCATGAAGCTTATGGGACGCTCGGCATCCCACATCGCTCTGGAATGCGCTTTGCAGACCATGCCGAACGTGTGTATCATCAGCGAGGAAGTGGAGGCCAAGGGCGAGACGCTCAACGATATCGTCACCTATATCGCCAACGTGGTTGCCGCACGCGCCGAGCGAGGTATGAACTTCGGTTCAGTGCTCGTGCCCGAAGGTCTGATTGAGTTCATCCCCGCGATGAAAGCTCTGATTGCCGAGCTCAACGACCTGCTCGCAGCACATCCCGAATTCAACACACTCAAGAAACGCGAGCAGCGCGAATTTGTGCTTGCCAACCTCAGCGAGGCCAACGTGGGCACCTTCGCAAGCCTGCCCGAGGGAATGGCACGCCAGCTCACCCTCGACCGCGACCCGCACGGCAACGTACAAGTGTCGCTCATCGAGACCGAGAAACTGCTCAGCGAGATGGTAGGTCAGAAACTCGCTCAGATGAAGGAGGAAGGCAAATACGTCGGTAAATTCCGCGCAATGCACCACTTCTTCGGATACGAGGGACGCTGCGCCGACCCGTCGAACTTCGACGCCGACTACTGCTACGCACTCGGCTACAACGCCACTCGCCTGATTGAATGCGGTGCCACCGGTTACATGTCGCTCATTCGTCACCTCACCCGTCCGAGCATCAACTGGCTCGCTGGAGGTATTCCCATCACCATGATGATGAACATCGAGCGTCGCAACGGTGTCGACAAACCCGTAATCAAGAAAGCGCTCGTCGACCTCGACGGTAAGCCCTTCAAGACGTTCACTTCGCGCCGTGAGGCTTGCGCAATCGAAACGCGTTACGTCTATCCGGGTCCCATCCAGTACTTCGGACCTGACGAGATGTGCGACCAGCCCTGCTGCACGCTCTACTACGACCAAGACTAAACGAAAAGGTCGCCCGACTGAACGGACGACATTTACCACTTCTAAACAGCTTGCATCCCCCGAGCCTCACCGCCCGGGGGATTTTGCATTGCATAAGAATTAATTACCGTAATCAGCGGTAATTTGGATTTATTACAATTCTTTCCGATTATTCCGATTACTCCGGTCACTCCGAAGGAATTTAGAACGGATAGCCGATGGCGATGTGGAGGGCGTAGGCATCTTTGAAACGGCGCATGTTGAAGTAACCGCTGTATTTGGTTTTGTAGGGCGCATGGAGGGCGTAACCGAAATCAACACGCAGCACAAGCATATCCATGTCGAAGCGCAGGCCGACACCGGTGCTCACAGCAAGTTCCTTGAAGAATTTCCCAATATGAGCACCCTCGCGCCAGTCGTCCTTCTCAAGCGACCAGACGTTTCCGGCGTCAAGGAATACGGCACCCTTGAAGTAGCCTATAATCGGAAAACGGTATTCGAGGTTGGTTTCAAACTTGAATGTGCCCACCTGGTCGTAATAGGCATCGGGGCCGGTGTATTCCGGGCGATAGGTTCCCGGTCCCACCGAGCGTACAGCGAAACCGCGCAACGAGTTGGCGCCACCAATATAGAACTGTTCACGGTATGGCACCACCGTAGAGTTGCCGTAAGCGTAGGCGGCTCCCACCAGCACTCGCCCAACGAGGCTCGACTGCAAGCCGAAGCGATGAGCCCACACCAGTTGAGTCTGCGCCTTCACAAACTGCGAGAACGGCGTTCCAAGCAGTTTCTTTTCACCGTTCTTCTTACCGGCGAGCGCCCAGATTCCCGAGAAGACGTTACCGGCCTCCGACACTATCGACGACCAGGTGATACTGTTCGCTCCCCATGTGTTATCATAGGTGTAACTATAACTCATCTGCGGGATGAACACATCCTGGAAACTCAGTGCCAGCGCACGGTTCGCCTGCATGGTGGAATCGAAAGCGACAGTTTGGCTTAGCAGCTTGTTATAGGTCAGTTTGAATGGCGTCAGGGTATTGAGAGAGTGCTTGTTGGCATGCCACTCCCAAGTGAACTCGGCCCCGAGTTGCAGCATCTTGAAGAAGCGAGGACGGTTCAGGATGTCGCCGTTGATACTCATTTTTGTCCAGTTGACATATCGGCGTGAACGGTCGACAAACTTCGGAGCGAGCAAGCGCGGAATAGCCAGACTGACATCGGCTCCGAACTCATATGAATTAATGTTACTATCCTTGAAACCGCCGGCGCCGTGACCCGTCTGCCACTCATAGGAACCCGTGACATTTGCGCTCAACTGCTCTCCACCGCCGCTCAGGTTCTTGTCCTTTATACCGACCACCAGCGCCGGACCTATATAGGAGTTGCTTTTGCTCGTTCCCTGCACTTCAACCTTGATTTCCAGCGGTTTGTCGAGTTGACAAGTCACATTGAGGTCAAGCATCCTGTCGCCGTTGGGTGTAACGGTGTCGAGTGGAACGACATCCATATTGATGGTCGAGAAGATGCCCGTTCGTGACAGATAAAGCTGGGTGCGGTCCATCATTCCCACCCTGAACGCGCGCCCCTGCCGGCCGCGGATACACGACTCAATCAACGAATTCTTCACGTTCACCGGCTGCATCTTTATCAAACGGCAGTTGCGCAGCTGCACGGTGTCGGGACGAGGTGTCACACCTTCGCGGTCGCTGTACACTGTCACCGTCACATCGTGAATCAAGTAACGCTGTATGGCATTGTTGGGAATATCGGCGGCCATCACCATCTGCAAGTTCACGGTTCCGGGAGTAGTAACACTGTCGGCCAAGTATTCAATGTACTCCGGCTTGAAATAGTAATACCCCTGGTTGCGCAGGCGGTTGGTGATGTCGATACGCACCTGGTTCAACGAGTCGGCGCTATAGCGGTTGCCGGGCTTAAGATATCTGTTTACGCGCGACAGACTGTCGATGATATGCGTCACCGGGGAACTATCGGCCACGTAGCCTATGGTGCCGAGCGGATACGGCTGCGACACGTTCACGTTATATGTGATGCTGGCTTTCTTAGGATTCTTCTTACTGTAATTCAGTGTGTAGGTGGAATACGACCCGAAATAGCCGTTGTTGTGCAGCAGCTCATCTATCATCTGCACACGCGTGTCGGGCTTGACGCGGCTGATAAGCACCGGACGCGCCGAGAATGTCTTGTAAAACCAGCCCTTGAACCCCTTGGCCTTAGGGTCCATATGGTTGTACACCCACAAGCCGATGGGGAACGGCGTGCGCCAATACGGCGAGTACAGCGGGTTGTTGGGCTTCACATTGATGACCTGGAATATCTGGTCCTTCACCTCGCTCTCCAGATTGACGCTGTCGTTGAGCTTGTTGTAGTTAAGTTTCTTAACTCCGGTGTAGAGCACATCGTGCTCGCCGAGCCTGCTCGTTGTCGAGCATGAAGCAAGTGCGAGAACACATAGCGCGAAGGTCAATATGTTGAGTAAATGTCGTTGCATCGTCATTTCATATTTATTTCGTGGATTCGTCAACCGGGGTGGAGGGCTCGGGCGCCGGCTCAGCCTCTTTCTTCTTGTCGCGCCACGGATAGAACAGCGACTTGAGCGTCGAGGCCTTATGCTTCATCACAAAGCCCGCTCCCATCTTGGTCACTTGGCCCTCAATCACGCTTTCGTAGCCAGTGTGACGGAACAGACGCACGTATCGGCTGCCTGTCGGTGTTAGGTAATACTCAAACGATATGTCGTTGAACAGATTGTTCGAGAAATTCTCCTCTTTGGACACATCGGTGGCATACTCACCGCCCACCACAATCTTGAAGCGGTCGTTGAACAGTGTCTTCGACAAGCGGTAGCTGTAGCTGGTCTGGGTGCCGGTCTTGCCGTTGACGGTGGCGTCATACTGGTTGATACCGAACGAGATATCAAAGCCCTTGAGGGTGTTCGACGCCCAGTTGTTCAATTTCGTCTGAAGG
>JBGUHM010000035.1:0-8478 GCA_045112115.1 Sodaliphilus sp.
GTTTTGCTCCTGCACAGGTGTTGCCGTGGTGTGTTCTACCGTTGTGGGTGCCGTGCTTGTCTCGGCCTCATGTCCGGAGTCGCCCGCCTTCATGATGAGAATGGTTGCCGCGACTCCGATGACGAACGCCGATATACCGATTATAATCCACAATACTGCTGAGTTGTTGCTTTTCCTGGGCTGCGGGGCTGGGTATTGGTATTGCGGCTGATACGGTTGCTGATATTGCGGCTGGTTATATGCTGTCCGGGTGGCGTCGTTGGGTGCGTATTGCTGCCCTTGATAAGGCTGACCCTGGTACGGCATGCCGTAGCCGCGCCTTATTTGAGTCCGTTCTCCGGAATACTGGTTTCCGTTGTTGCCGTAGTTGTAGGAGTTGTCGTTTTGAGCCATCGTCGTGCGGTTTTGTTATGGTTAACGCTTGCAAAGTTAACCATTATTCTTGATAATGGCAAGTTTTACAGTCGTTTCATTCATTTTTTGCCGTTTCTGTAGTTGTAGAAGCGATTTCGTACATTAATCGGGGCATTATGTCACAATTAGAGGTTAATATTTCGCCGCGTGTAGCCGAAGCGGTAATTTTGTGGTGCCAAAAGCAAGTAAAAACCATCATTAAACAATATTAAAAACTATGGCACGATTTTTTTATAAAATAGACGAGAAAGAGTATGGCCCGGCAACCGAGTCGCAACTGGCCGAAGTGGGTATTGGCCCCGGCACACTTGTGCGTTATGAGCACGGCCGGTATTACAAACCCGCACGGGAAATCAACGACCTGGCGTATCTGTTCGAGAACATGAGCGACGAGGAACTCGCTTCCGGTCCGGTGCCACTCGAGCCTGAGGTGCACACCGGGTATGCCGAGGACCTTGCGCGCGAGGCCGTGGAGCAGGGACGCCGTGTTGAACTGGAGACCGACCGCGTTCCCGGTCAGTCGGCCGGGTGGCTGTTGCCGGCAGGACTGGTGTTTGCTCTTGCCGGCGGAGTGATAGGCGGCGGCATCGGTGCCTACATCCGCTGGCGCATCGCTCGCGTGGAGCGCGGTCGCGTCCTGTGGAAGTACAAGCAGAGCCATCGCACCTGGGGCTCGTTCATCATTGGCCTGTCGATTGTGTCGGTCATCTTTTGGAACATCTATTACCTGAGCAAAGCCTTCGACGACTTCGGCGACAGCTTCTACAGCGCTCAGTCGCTTTATGAAGAAAACGACCCGTATGAGGAGGCCTATACTTACCCCTTCATCAGCGATGAGCCTGAAGCCGAAGTCAGCGATGAGCCGTACGCATCGGAAGAGACTTACAGCGAAGAGGACGCCTTGCTCGACGAGATAGACGAGACGGTGTCAGCCATCAATGAAACCGGTATTGCCGACGATGAGGACTTCTTTTATGGCAAGACCACTTTCAACCGCACCACGCGAAAACTGGCTTTTACCTGCGAGGTGCGCGACGAGGAGTTCTTCAATCAACTCGAGCAGAACCATGCTGAAAACAAGAAGGAAATGGTGAACAATCTATCGAAGAAGGATAAAGAGTTTATCGATAAACTTAATAAGTTGGGTTGTAAACTTGTCTACACCTACAACTACCAGGGTCGCTCAACCACTTACACCATCGCGGCGGCAGAACTTGCCAAGGCCAGCCACCGTTGACCGTCACCTGCGTTAGCACTAGCTATAACCGAATTTCGCCGATTTTACCGAAGATTTCGGGAATCCATCACTATGATTTCATCGTAGATTTTGCCCCATTGGACTGTCCAGGCCGAAAAATACGCCTGATTTTCAGGAAATTTGCTCCATTTTTTCACCGCAAGCGCCCCAATTTTTACCCGTTTTTCGACTCCGAAAACGCCCCGAAAATGAAAAAACACCCTTTGCAAAAGTTAGATTGCTGATAATCAGCAAACTAACAAGTGAAGAAACACGCTCAAAAATTTGGTGGTTACAAAAAAAGGTCGTACCTTTGCACTCGGAAAACATGACATTTTCGCGTTACTGAAATCAAATTCATATAAACATCATACTTTAATATAAAATGTATGATTAATTTAGAATTAACAAGTGCGAGTCATTTGACTCTAACCGACACACGCTTTATTATTAAACAAGACGTGGAATTATCTACTGATGTAACCATTGGTGTGGGATGTATTTTGTCGTTTCAAGGCGGAAGCATATTTTCAGCTAATGGGTCTACACTTAATGGGCAAATGACTGCAATTGAGGCCGTGCCAATTGAGATTTTCGGGGGTAGCATTAAGTTTTCCGGCTCTTGGAAAGTGCCTGAGGGTTATCCTGAGTGGTTTCCCATCGACAATGAAGATGACGCAACGCGAATCAACAAGGCTGCTAAGATGCTAAAATTTAGTGGAGGAATCTTAAAGTTAACCCGTAGTTATAATATCAAATCTACCATTGAGGTGCCGATTTTAGTTTGTCTCGAAGGGTGCAACCCTTATTCATCGTGCATAGAGGTAGGCCCGAATTTTGTCGGCGACGAAGTCGTATTGACCGACACCGAGCGCCTAAGCACTTATTCTTTATACGAGGAGTCGCCGATTACGCTGGGCTCGGCCACCCGTTTCAGCCACATTACAACACTTCGGCCCGCCATTCACTTTATTTCCGACCAAACGAACAATCGAGCGTGCGGTGCCAAGAACTTCACTTTAAGATGTAACAACAAACAGTGCGACGGCATTGTTGTCGACAATGCATATGACCAGTCGACGTGGGAAAACATCCAGGTGGAGGGCATTCATCTCATTCGCAGCGGTTTCGTTTTCAGGAGAAGTTCAGGGAACGTAGGCCAGACGGTTTTGATCAAGAATTGTGTCGGCCATAAGTATCAATATAAATCCAGTGACACTTATGACGACCTGATAAAGACTCCCGAAGGGGATGTCCAGGAGACCGTCCCGGCTGCATACATCGGATGTTGTTTCCACAACGGCATACCCTCGGCTCCGGTGTTCAAGTTCTACAGAATGCATGAGACCACGCTCATAGGCTGCAAAGCATTTCCATACTCACCAAACGCATTGGATGAGACATATCAAACACAACTCAACGCTGACTTGATTGCGTTGTTTCGCAACGCCAACCAGATACAAACCGGTATCACCGATGATGAGATCCTGGCGATGCCAGCCTTTAAGGAATATCAGAAAGAGGCAACTTACCGTTTGCTCGGCGGCACCAGTTTTGAGTTTATGGACTGTCGCGGCATCACCATCAAAGGATGCTCCATATCCGATGCGTTGACCGGCATATTGATAAAAGCGAAAAACCGATATGTCGACGGAATAAGCATTTCTGGCTTGACCTCTGAGAATCTATGGTCTTACGATGTGTTCGCCGACGGCAATTATACCGTATATGACTTATCCGTCATGCCGATAAGGAAAGAGAACTCACTTTCCGGCATAATGCTGACTCGCTGCGAATTATGCTTTATTGTGACGACCAAAGAGCAGGATATAGCGCTTAAAGCCGGCACGCATAATGTGATATACAGTGTGCGCCCCGTGAATACCTTGTTGCGGGTTCCAACACAAGAAGAGAACCCGACACCCAATCCTCCCTCATCGGTAGTTGAAGAAGTGCGCAGTATTCCTGCCGGCAACACCAATATTCTCGTGCCATCGTATCACACAGCAAGCCGTGGCGGATTAAATGTGCTAAACAAACTTATTGTCAGGAATGTCTTAGACAATGCATACGCTGTACCCGACGATACCGGCAACTTAAACCCAAGTCCTCTACGGTTGAATCGAAGTATGAGTATAGGAGCAATTCCTGCCGGAGGTATTATTGAGAGTAATGGCAAAGAGCGTATGCGGTTCAGCAACACCACCGGCAACGATAGCACCGCCATCAAGAACAACAGCGGCAACGAGCTGCTCAAGGTGGCCACGGCTGGCGAAGGGAAGACGGCTTTGCGGTTGCAGGTCAACGTGGGCGGGACGATGATGTATTTGCCGGTTGAGATTGGCCCTGTGGAAAACGGCTACTGTACACTTCGCGTAAAGATAAACTAATAACTAAAATATATTGAGCTATGCGACAATTAAAAATCAAATGGGCAGGCGTGTTCCTGCTGATGGCTTTTTCGATTTGCGGCATCGATGCCGGGGCATTTACCATCAATGGCTTATACTACAACATCAACGCTGACGGCAAAACGGTGGAGTTGACTGGCTGTGACGCCAATAATAGTGGTGATATGGTGATTCCTGAGACCGTGACTTATGACGGAGCGACATACACCATCACGTCAATAGGCAACAGCGCGTTTAGTGACTGCGACTGGCTAAAAAGCGTGACCATCCCCAATACGATTACATCAATCGGCACCAGCGCGTTTGGTGACTGCTACATGCTGAAAAGCGTGACCATCCCCAACTCAGTTATATCGATAGGCAACAGCGCGTTTAGTTACTGCAGCAGTCTGACGAGCATAACCATTCCCAACTCAGTCACTGAAATGGGTAGCAGTATGTTTTACGGTTGCTCCAGTTTGACCAGAGTCACCCTTCCAAACTCCTTGACATCAATTGGTCATGGCTTTTTCCGTGGTTGCAGCAAGTTGACTGACGTTACCCTCCCCAATACTATCACAAGTATTGAGAGCAGGGCGTTCTATGAATGCCATGATTTGACGAATATCAACATCCCCGAAGCCGTGATTACCATAGGTGAAAATGCCTTCTTTAATTGCAGCGGCTTGACAAGCATCACAATCCCCAACGGGGTAACTAAAATCGAGGCATTCACCTTCTGGCATTGCGGAAGTTTGACGAGTGTAACGATTCCCAACACCGTAACTTCAATCGGACAAAGCGCATTCTGCAGCTGTACAAGCTTGACGAACTTAACGATTCCCAGTTCTGTTACCACCATCGGCAACGGTGCGTTCGAAGGATGCGCTTTTACAAGTTTGACCATCCCCGCATCCGTCACCTCAATTGGCGTATATGCTTTCTTTAATTCACAAATGTATCTCGACTGTCCCGACGGCTTGTTCTATGTCGACGGCTGGGTGTGCGGTTACAAGGGCGACATGCCCGTCGGCGACCTTGTGCTGCTGGAGGCGAGAGGCATATGCGACCAGTGCTTCTTAGGTTGCACCGGCCTGACGAGCTTGACCCTCGGCGACAATGCCATTGCCCTCGGCGATTATGCGTTCTACGGATGCAGCGGGCTGAAAAACGTGGTGCTCGGCAATTCCGTCACCACGGTAGGCTGCAACGCGTTCGAGAACAGCAGCGGCCTGGAGACGGTCACCATCGGCAGCTCAGTGCGGCAGTTCAGAAGTCTCGTCTCGGAATATACTCCGGGGCAAAACACGTTCAGCGGTTGTACAAAACTTAAGAAAGTCACCAACTTAGCTGTCAAGCCGCAGTCAATCGACAACAGCACGTTCAAAGGCGTCGACCTGTACAACTGCGAGCTGCTGGTGCCGGAGGAGTCGACCGCTCGGTATGAGTGGGCCTACATCTGGGGCGATTTCGGCACGATCAGTGCTGTAAGTCCGGTGACGCTGGGCGACCTCAACGGCGACAACCATGTGAACACCGGCGACGTCAGTGCGCTATACAAGGCACTGCTCAACGGCTTGACCGACGGCCTCTACGACATCAACGGCGACGGCAACATCAACACCGGCGACGTCAGCGCATTGTACAAAGTCATACTCGGCAACGACGGCGACGACACGGTCATCACCAACGGCAGCGGCCCCAACAACCGCATCCCAGCCAAATAACTCGTCGAAGACATACACACACTACCGGCCCCGCCCCGCTAACCCCGCGGCGGGGCCTGCCGTTTAAGCGTGTGGTCGTTTCTTTGTGTCGTCTTTCTGCAAGAGAATGAGTTTGTGCAATCGTTTGCACATTTTTTTTGCCTACGGCAACTTGTCAAATCGGCCTACCGGAATCTTTTTATGTAATTTTGGGGGATATCTACCGCTTATAATTTAAAAAATTAAACCATAAAAACTAAAATCACAATGAAGAAATTTTACTTGACACTGGTAGCTCTGCTCGCCTTCACAGGCGTTGCCTTGGCGCAGGGATGGCCGTCGAACTATTCCGGCATCATGCTCCAGGGCTTCTATTGGGACAGTTTCGATGTCACCAATTGGCAGAGTTTCACCGACCGAGCCGACGAACTGTCGGTCTTCGACCTAATTTGGGTACCGAACTCGGCCACACCTCCGGGTGGCAGCGATGCCGAGTCGATGGGCTACATGCCCTACCTGTGGCTGCGCCACAACTCCAACTTCGGCAACGAGGCAACGTTGCTTAACATGATTGACGTGTTCCGCAACAAGGGCACGTATTTCATCGAGGACGTGGTAATCAACCACAAGTCGGCCGCCATCACCACCATCAAGGATGAGACGAGCCCGTTCTACAAGAAGTATCTGCGTTTCCCCAACGAAAACGTGAACGGCTACCGCCTCACTTGGGACAACACCGGCTGCACCGGCATCTGCTCCAACGACGACGTGCCAGGCGGCGGCAACCCCGACACCGGCGACGGCTTCGACGGCGCCCGCGACCTCGACCACACCAACAAGCTCGTGCAGCAGAACTGCAAGACCTATCAGCAGTTCCTCATGCAGAGCATCGGTTATGTGGGCTTCCGCCTCGACATGGTGAAGGGCTATGCCCCGCGGTACACCGGTATGTACAACGCCGCCAGCCAGCCTGAGTTCAGTGTGGGCGAGTACTGGGACGGCTACGACGCCATCACCGGTTGGATCACCAACACCAAGGCCGCCGGACAAATCCAGAGCGGTGCTTTCGACTTCCCGTTCAAGTATGCCATCAACGAGGCCTTCGCCGGTGGCAACTGGAGCAAGCTTGCCGAGCAGGGCGTGATTCTCGACCCGAACTGGCGCCGCTACATGGTGACCTTCGTCGACAACCACGACACCCGCCGCGAGGATTTCAACACCTTGAGCGCCAACATCGAGGACGCCAACATGCTGATTCTGGCATTGCCCGGCACCCCGTGTGTGCTCATCCAGGACTATGAGAACTACAAGACCAACATCACCAAGATGATGGACATCCGCCGCACAGTGGGTATCACCAACACCAGCGACATGGAAGTCATCAAGTGGGACAACGGTGCCGGAATTCAGTTCGATGTCACTGGTAAGAATGGTAAACTCCGCATCGATCTCGGCGACGCCGTCAACATCGGCGCTCCCAGCGGCATGAAGCTCGCGTTGAGCACCGCCAAGTCGCGTGTCTACATCAGCAGCAACCTCACCACCGGACAGTCGCAGAAGGAGACCTACCACTACGGCAAGCCCTTCTTCTCGATGCCCAGCGGCACCTACGCCGACTCGGTGGTCGTGAAGATTGGTCCGTCGATTCGCGGTTCGCAGTTTGTCTACACTACCGACGGCAGCACGCCTACGCCCAACAGCAACCCGATGACCACCACTACCGACCTCACTCTCAAGAAGAGCACAACCATCATCGCCGGTATCGTGGAGAACGGCGCTGTGACCAAACTGGCCAAGCAGGACTACATCATCGCCGAGAACCTGCCCGAGAAAATCACCGTCTATGTGAAGTCGCCGTCGGCACCCACACTCTACGCTTGGGACGACAACGGCGTGATCAACGGCACCTGGCCCGGCACCAAGATGACCACAACGAAAGTTGTGGGCGGCATCACCTGGTATGCCAAGGAGTTCAGCAAGACTTCGCCGGAATACGCCATCAACGTGATTTTCAACAACGGAGCAGCCGAAGGCGCTGTGCAGACGCCCGACATCACCGACGTCTCGAGCGACATCTTCTACACGTTCAATCCCGAGGACGGCTCGGCTCGCGACGTGACGGCGCTCTATCTCAACTCGCTGTACGACCCCACGGTGTCGATCGACAAGGCTTCGGGTGACTATCCCGGCCCGTTCAAGGCCAACATCACCGCCAGCAACCCCGAGGCTACTGTCGTTTACACCACCGACGGTACCACACCATCGGCCACCAACGGCACTCAAGCCACCGGCAAAGCCGAGGTCAACATTCCGGCCAACTCCACTGTCACACTCAAGGCTGGTGTGCTGATTGAGGGTGCCGTGGAGAATATCGTTTCCGCAACTTATGTCACCGGCAACGAGCCTCCCGTATCGGGTGTCGACATCTATGTGGACGCATCGCGCGCTCCTTACCTCTATGTGTGGAACGACGGCGGCGAGCTCAACGGCACATGGCCCGGCACACTCATGAGCTCCACCACTGTCATCATCGACAATGTGAAGTGGTATCACAAGCACTTCGATACCGCTCCCATCAACATCATCTTCAACAAGGGACAGGGCGGTGAAGGCAACCAGACGGCCGACATCAACGGCCTCACCGATGGACAGCACTTCTTCACCTACGACGGCGGCAGCGGTTACACCGATGTCACTGGCGAGCACACCACCAACAATGCCAATATCCCCG
>JBGUHM010000036.1:0-52418 GCA_045112115.1 Sodaliphilus sp.
CAAGCAACCTGTCCATATATGATGAATTGTTTATGGTGAGTAACTTAATAAGATTGTCGCGAATAAGTCGACAGTCATCTACATCAGCGCCTTTAAGGCGAGTTTTTTTCAAGTTTAGCGCTTTGTTGATGACACCGTCAAGATAGTCGCTGGATGCCAAATTTGGATTCTTGGTATATGGCACGTAATAATCTTTTCCATATTTGGTGCTATATAATGCGTTCTCAAAGTGCTTTGCGTTGGCATCTGTAGCGCCATTAGGATCATCAAAAAACTCTTTTTGAGCCCTGCTCTTGGTTGAACTCATAAACTTGTACAAGTCTGCCGTGTAGTACTCATATTTTTCGAGAAGAGGCATATAAGTGTTCTTAAACTGGATATATTCGTTAAGTTCAAGTTCTTCCAGACCTTTTTTTGATTCCGCGAGTACTTGATCAAAGTTTGCGGGACACGGCTTCTTCAGAATGTCTTTGATATAGAGACTAACTAATTGGAAATCGCGTTCATCAAGAAGACTGTCGAGAGTTTTGTCAGGTGTTTCTTCTCCCAAATCCTTTAGATCTTTCTCTGCAACTTTAATTAAGGAGTCGGCCTCATCAATACCATTAATATATTTCATCTCTTTACTGGGGTCAAGACCTTTAGCACCACTTTCCTTTTTCTTCCTTTTAAGATCATCTTGAAATCGCTTCTTATCAGCTTTTAGTTTTGAAATCTCAGCCTTTATCTCGGCACGCTCCTGATACTCTGGATGTTCGCTGTAGTACTCTCTGAGGCTTTTACGGGCTTTATTGAGACGTTGTACTCTCTCTTCTCGTGTAATCTCTTTTTTACCAGTGGTTTGTGCTGTCGCGCTAAAAGCGAGCGACAGCACAAATATAGCTATTAATGTAAAAACTGAAGTTCTCATAATCATATATAATTAATAAGTGTAATCGTAATCGTCAGAACTGCTACCACCATAAGGATCGGAAACACCGCCGCCATTATAGTAGTTGTAAGCGTTGCTGTCGGCGCTGTTCAACTGTGAAATTAGTCCTGAAGAAGAGCCGTCGTCGTAAGGATTGTTGCTTGCCATAGAGACAGCACTGTTGTATGCACTCTTCCAAGCACTGTAAGAGCCGTAGCTGCGCCAACGGCTTGCCACGCCTGCGCAGTGACTTTTCACATGCTGGTTGTAGGTGGCCTTGGCTGTGCCTGGCACGCCGCTGAGTTTCGACATCAAAGCTTTGTCGTTTTGTAGCAGTTCGTTCTTTTGATAACTTTGTGCCTTGGCAATAGCGCTTTGCACACCTGCCACGGTGGTGCATCCTGCACCGTTGCACAATGCCACCGCCTCGTTGTAACTCGTGCCGGTGTTGATTACTTTCATCAGGTCGTCGTACACGCCGCCTCCCTTGATTGAGCCGGAAGCCTCGAGTGCTTTAGCCGATGTGAGAAACTTGTTGACCATGGTGCCGTCCCAGGAGTCGCCGTTGAAATAGTCGAGGGCCTTTCTGTTAAGCACAGGAGCGAAAGCCGATGCTGCGATTTTCAAGCAAGACTCACTCTCTTCCTTCTTGACGCCGTTCTGCATGGCCATGGTCTGAATCTCTCCTACAAGTTGGTGGTAGGCCGTTTCGGCCTTGTCATATCCCACCTTGTCATTGATTTCTGCTTTGACTCGTTCCTCGACCTGGTCGTAGTACGGCACCTTTTTTATAAGCGTGTCGTCGGCCGATGTCATGCCGCGCATGGTGAACCACAACAGGCAGCCAATGGCAGCGAGCGCAATCAAAATCAAACCTATTTTTATTAATTGTTTCATAGTGTTTCAATGTTATATGGGTTCATCATTAATCGCGATTTCTAATGTCGGCATTTGAGCCTTTCGGAGGTTTTTGTTGTTTAGGCGGTGTTTGCGATTGCTGTTGCTGAGGTGGAGTTTGCTTCGTCGGCTCTTGTCTTGCCTCTTGTCGTTTCGGTGCCGGGGCGTCGTGATGTGTTGTCGTGTTCACATTCGAGCGGTCGATGTCGTCGCCGCTGGGAGTACGGCCCTTGCTCACGTCGTCGAGGTTCATTGCCAGTTGCGAGAGAGCCACGGTGTTGCCTGCAGCGCGCTTCTGTATGTATCGCTTGGCGAGTTCGCGTTTCTCCCCGGTGAATTTATGGAGGAAATCAATAATCTTCAGGAAGTGCGGGTTGATTTGCCCGTTGGTGCTGTTCTCCTTGTAGTATTCACATTTGAGCAGACCGTCGATGTCGCCGGCTTCCATGAGTTGGATCACCTTGCGTCCGCGTTCCGAGTTGATTTGGCTCTTGTTCCAAGTGCTCGGTCCTTTCATGTATTTCACGTCGGCTTCGTAGTTGGCTTTTTCGGCACCCGTCAGTTGTGCCACCGACTCCGTCTGGCTTGCGTTGCCGCCGCTCTCGGCTTTCTTGTCGTCGCCATTGCCAACGAGTACCCATATGAGAAGGCCAATCAACAGTGCGGTGACAAAACCGATGGCGCCGTAAAGCATCAGAGGATTGCGCTGCGTGGTCACGGGTTTCTTTGCGGCATGAACGCTGGGTGCGGTGCCTGCAGTTGGAATCCAGCGGATGCCGGGAGGTTCGTTGATGGTCATCACGCCATCGGCAAATGTGATACCTTGCGGTGTGGCGCCCTGTCCTACGACAAACTGCAGTTGCGCTGGTTTGTATCCCTCGCGGGTGAATATGATTTTCACACTCTGGCCGTCGGTCACGCTCTTCTCGTCGAAGGTGCAATTCTGAGCCACCTTGTTCACAGCCCACTCGCGAACGACCGGCTGGTTCAGCAACTCGATGGCTGTGCTCTTGGGAGCGTACTCGAATCCTACGAGGTAAATGGTGTGGTAGGCCTTGTACAACGGCTGACGCGGATTGTCGAGCAGCGTCTCAAGTTCAGTCTGGCCGCTGTAGATACGGTAGGCGTTTGGACGAGACACCAGCGGCTGTGCCTCGATAGTGGCTGGCATACCGGTGAACTGCGGCACCCCGGCCGAGAGCAGCGCCTGCTCCACGGCTTGGTTGGTATAGTTGGCATTGTCAACGAGCTCACGCTTGAGAGCGTCGAGAGCTTGAATCACCACCGACCCGTGCAGCTTTGGGCTGCCGTCGGCCACAAACATCGTGACGGCCATATAGCCGTTGCGCATGTCGCGGAGGTTGGGGCAAATAAGCGAGTAGTACACGCCGTTGGGGTTGCTGTGCAAGCCGTATACCTTAGGCGCCGGAGTAAGCAGTTTGTCGCGAACCACACGGGGATCCTCGATGGGACGCAACCATTCAGAACTGACCGTATCGGCGGGATTGAACCTTGCCGGATAGGTGTAAGAGTGCACGGTGTCGTTGTTGATTTGTCCGTACACGTCTACCTTGATGTTGTTGAATAAGTTCATATCGTAGTGTTTTATTGTTGTTTCTTAACCAAGAATATTTGATTTCTAATATTAAATGTCGTTTGGAAGATTACCAGTTCAGCACTTTCTGCCACCAAGAGTCTTTTTCGACGTAGGTCTTGCGAAGCAGTACGTTCAGCACCTTGTCGGTGCAATAGTCGTTGTAGACACACAACTGCTGTGCAAAGACATCGCCAATCGAGAACGAAATCACCTTGAAGTCGGCTATACCGGCGTTGTTACATGCAATCTGCAGGTTGTCGTAGAAGCTGCCGAGTTCATCGCGTACGTAATCAAGCGCGCGTTTGGGCATTTCCTCGGGCGGGCATCCCATCTTGTCGCACTTTGTGACGATGATGTACACGCCGTTGGTGTTCTTGCGTATGATTTTGCCGCTCTGCAGGTAGGTTGAGCAGGCCTCGAGGTAGTTTTTCATCGAAAGACCTTCCCAAATACGGTCGTGAGCGCCATATTCTACTACAAAGAAGTGGATTTTGTTGTTTCCCTTGTCCTCGAGGTAGGTCATCAGCTGGTTGAGAGTCTTCTCATTCTCCTGGTTGACAAACATGTTGTTTCGCTTGAGGTAGATTGAGCGGAAAATCTCGCCGGCGATGTCGATGAGCGTCATGCGGTGATAACGTCCTTTCTCGTCGATGATGCGGAACACCATTTCCTCGATACGGTCGCTCGCTGTACTTGTAGGCAGGTTGCACAGACCGTTGTTGATTTTGAACACATTGGCCAGCTTGGTCATGTAGTCGTAGCTCTCACATTGCTGTTTGTCGAGACTGTAACGGTTCTCCGATGCGCTGAGCAACGCACCCAGGGCGCAAGTCTTTCCGCTGGAAGGCGTTCCCCAGAAGTAAACTTCGGTTGACCCCTGCTGCAGTTTCTCGGGGAATGTTACCACCTTGCTGGCGTCGATAAGTGGAGCCGGCGGGTAGTAGCTGGCGATGGCCTGTGCTTTGATGGGACTACGGAACACCTGTTCCACGCTGGCGAACGACAGTTGGTTGTTGAGCATCATGTCGCGCAACTCGTCGGCGCGGTGGGCATTGGGGTCCTGCTGCAGGTCGCTGAGCATGGTCTGTGCCATGCGTGCCTGACGAATATATTCGTGGGCCTGCGAAGTATACATGCCCTTAGGGTGCTTGTCGAGGTAAGCCATATAGGCTTCAATGGTGTTGGAGTCTTGGGCCGCGCGCCAGTCGTCCTGGTCGCGGAGCGACTCCAGCGCGCTCTCCACTTCCTCGGTGTGGGTGTTGGGATGTGAGCGCTGATATCGCACGTAAGCCTCAACTGTATTCTGCTGGCAAGCCTCGAGCCACTCGGGATCCATCACCACAGTCTCTTCTTGCTTATATTCATTGGACTGAGGCTGTTCTGTTTGCTGCGGCATGAGGTTCGGGTCGAAGCCACCCATGACAGGTGCCTCAGGAGCCGCAGGCTCGGGTTCAGGCACCGTTTGTTGTTGGTCGAATCCCACAAACTGCTGCTGACCGTAACCGGCAAACTGTTGCTGCCCGTAGTCGGGCGCCTGCGGTGTGGGCGGTGCTTGGGGTTGCGGTGGCTGTCCGTAACCGGGATACTGTCCATCGCTCGGCGTGGGCTGATAGGCCGGAGCCTGCTGTCCGTAACCGGGATACTGTCCATTGCTCGGCGTGGGCTGATAGGCCGGAGCCTGCTGTCCGTAACCCTGATACTGTCCGTTGCTCGGCGTGGGCTGATAAGCCGGAGCCTGCTGACCGTAACCCGGATACTGTCCGTTGCTCGGCGCAGGTTGGTAGCCGGCGGGCTGCTGGGCGAATCCCACGTAACTGGTGTCGGGATTGTCGTAGCCTCCTTGTTGCGCCGGATATTGTCCGTTGCTGGGTGCAGGCGGGTAGCCACCCGGCTGTCCGTAGCCTGGATACTGTCCATTGCTCGGTGTGGGCTGATAGGCCGGAGCCTGCTGTCCGTAAGCCGGATACTGTCCGTTGCTCGGCGCCGGTTGGTAGCCTTGCGGAGCGTTATATCCGCCGTTCTGGTTGAGAACATTGCGGCAGTATGGTGCGTATTCGCCGTTAGGATACTCCATAAGGAAACGCCGGTATTCGTTCAAGTCATTGCTCGCCACCACACGCTCCCAAGCCTCGGCCTCGGGGCTTCGGAAAGAGTTCTGAAGCATAATTAAGCGGTCGGGCGGCAACGTCGCTTGCAGGTCGTTGATGGTGACGTCTCCCTGATTGAGGTAGTAAAGTAGAGTGCTGTCGGGCAGACTGTTACTTCGTTGTATGATATCTTCTCTTGTAGGCATTGTGTTTTAATTAGGTTGGATTCATTCAAAATAAGGTCATTTAAATGGCTATGTTGTCATCGCCTTTGCTGATTACCGAACTGCTGGTGAGCAAGTATGGCAGCATCATTACAAAGAAGCAGAACAAAGCAGCTATTATCGACCATATGGTTGGCGAACTCATCTTGGTAAAGACGTTGCGCAGTTCAGCGGTTTTAGACGTATAGTTTGCGGTATAACTGAACTTTGCGGTTTCGTATCCCGTGGGTTTGAATGAACTCAGATCCTGGTATCCCTGGTCCCACTGCATCACTACGGTGTCGAGTTGGTTGAGGTTTCTTGGCAGGGCGATGTTCCAAACGCTCATGTCGCTGGCATCCTCGAGCCATTTCTTTCGAACGGCGAGAGTTGAGTCGAGTCCGTTGGGGTATAGTTGGCTATGGAATAAGTTGTTAAGGTTTGCCATCTTCTCGGCATCGGTTGCACCTGAGGCTTTAATCAACTCATTATAGTGCTGCGGATCACTGGCTTTGGTTTGCACTGCTTCACGCAATCGACGGGCGTAATCGTCCTCGAGACTGTCGGTGTGTGCCTTGTAAGCCTTGTCGATTCCGCTGGCGTAGTCGAGGGTCTGGCTGAATGCGCTTTTGATTTCGTCCTGCTTGTCCATCATGTTGAAGAAATGTGCAAACGGCATCGAGCTCAGCAACAGAGTCACAAGCACGATGGCGCCGAAAATAATCTGCCCCGTCAGGCCGATTCCTTTCCAGCGAGTGGCCTTTGACGCTGCCATGGCCAACACACACAGCGCAATGATTACCACAATGGCAAGAGTGATAATACCGCTCAGCCATAAATTGCCGTCGAGCCAATAGGCTAGGCCCATTAGCACGATGTAGGAGTAAAATAGCAGTACCACAATGGCGATTACTGCCGTCAGGTTGAATTTCGAACCTTTCATAGTTTCTTCAATTTGCTTTTAGTCGTTTTTTATTTGTTGTTGTTATTTCTCTCTTAAAATGTAACTCAGGTAAGTCGCAATGATGCGAATGTATACTATGTTTCGATTAATGCTGCAAAATTACAAATAAAATCGCAAAATGAGGCTAAAACACCACTTTTTTTTATAAATGTATGGGATTAATGTATGAAATGCAGGCTGACAGGTGTTTTTTGTCCGGTTTTAGTCAGTCGGTTCGGCTTATAGGACGGCCTGTAGTGAACTCTGTTGGTCGATGATTTCTGGTTTTTGGTCTATTTAAGCCACAAGGGCATTAAACTTAGGTGTGGCCGATGGGTCAAAACTGCAAATCATAAATACAGAATAGCTATGAAGAAGTTTTTACTACTCATGACAATCGCTTGCAGCGTATGCGCCAGTGCTGGCGCACAGTTTGTTATACCGCCGCGCGCACCAAGAGGCGGATATTACCAGCCGGCTCCCGCTCCAGTGAGATATTACGACCAGCCCGGACGATGGCGTTTCCCTGGTGACCGTTATTTCGGTCTGCGTCTTGGCCTGAACCTGGCCAGCGTGCGCAGCGAGGCCAATGCCCTTGACGGAAGCAGCCTAAAAAGCGGACTCAACGTGGGCATCGTGGGAGGATGGGCCTTGAGCCACCGTACTCCCGTGTTCCTCGAAACAGGATTGTATTATTCACAGAAAGGCGGCAAGAGCAATAATGTTGAAACTGTCGCCGGCAAGACCAAGTTCACCTACGACCTGGGTTATCTCGAGGTGCCGCTGGTGCTCAAGTACCGCTACCGTCTGCCGAGCAATCCGTCGGTGAGCATCGAGCCTTTCGCCGGTGGCTTTGTCGGCGTAGGAGTGGCCGGAAACATTAAGGACTACGGCAACCGTCAGGCTTTCAGCAGCTACGACAACGGATACTTCAACCGCATGGACGGCGGACTGAAACTGGGTCTCGGTGTGGGCTTCGGTATGGGATATGTGGAGGCGTGTTACGATGTCGGACTTGCCAACGTGGGCCAGGATGCCTTCGACGATACCCGCACGGGATGTCTCACGTTCAACGTGGGTGTGAACTTTTAATGGTGTGCAATAAACCGCACTCGCCGTGCGTTTAATAGAGAAAAACCGTAATGTAATGAAGAAACTTGTATCTTTTCTTACTATAGTCCTGCTCGCC
Organism: Sodaliphilus sp.; assembly: GCA_045112115.1. GTDB lineage: Bacteria > Bacteroidota > Bacteroidia > Bacteroidales > Muribaculaceae > Sodaliphilus. Next base: position 7,827 of record JBGUHM010000036.1, read on the forward strand.
GCTATATCGGCTACAGCTCAGACACCGCAAAGCGTAATAGACAAATGTCTCTCATCACTCGGAAAGGGAGCTGTGAGTGCCAGCTACTCAGTGGCCGGTCAAGGCGCCACAAGTGGCACTATTGTGCTCAGCGGCAAGAAGTTCCGTATGATTTCCCCGCAGTTGAAATGCTGGTACGACGGAAAGACAATGTGGACCTATTCGCAGGCGACCGGTGAGGTGAACGTCACCACGCCTACTGCTGCCGACCTGGCTATGACGAATCCATATGCCATAGCCCAGAGCTACAAGCAGTCGTTCACCATGAGCAAGGGGACAAGCGCCGGAGGTGCCTACACCATCAAGATGGCGCCAAAGAAAAAGAGCAACATTAAGGAACTTACACTGACCATCAACACGAAGAGCTACCGTATCACGAAAGTGCAGTTCCTTATGACCAATAAAAGCAAGACCACCATAACTGTGAGTAACTACAAAACGGGAGTCAAGACCGACGCTAAGACGTTTAAGTTCGACAAGTCGTTTGTACCGAAGGGTACACCGGTGGTCGACCTGCGTTGAGACGACGATTTTTCAAAACTATAACAGCGACAAATGGAACAGACACAATGCCTAATCATAGGCTCGGGGCCCGCGGGATATACCGCGGCCATCTATTTGGCACGCGCAGGCAAGAAAGCGGTTCTTATCGAAGGACTACAGCCTGGAGGCCAACTCACCACTACGACGACCATCGAGAATTTCCCGGGTTTTCCCGAGGGTGTTGATGGCTTTGAACTTATGCAGCGCATGCGGCAGCAAGCCGTGAATGTGGGTGCCGACCTGCGCTCCGGACTCGTAAACAATATAGACCTAAGCCACCGGCCGTTCGTGGCCACTCTCGACGGAGGCGCGCAGTTGGAAGCCGACACGGTGATTGTGGCTACTGGCGCCAGTGCAAAATACTTAGGTCTGGAAGATGAGAAAACATATGCCGGACGCGGTGTGAGCGCTTGCGCCACATGCGACGGATTCTTCTATCGCCGGCGCACCGTGGCGGTGGTGGGTGGCGGTGATACCGCCTGCGAGGAGGCCCACTACCTCAGCAATCTCGCCAGCAAGGTATATATGATTGTGCGCAAAGACCACCTGCGTGCCTCGGCTGCCATGCAGAAGCGCGTGATGGAAAAAGAAAATATTGAAATACTCTTCGAGTGCAATACCGAGGGCCTGTTCGGCGAGAAAGGCGTGGAGGGAGCACATATCGTTCGCCGACGTGGCACCGATCGCGAGGAGCGTTTCGACATCGCTATCGACGGTTTCTTCCTCGCCATAGGTCACAAGCCAAATACCGAGTTTCTTGCAGGACAACTTGAACTCGACAGTCAGGGCTACATCGTCACCGCCGATGACGGTTCGACCCGAACTGGTGTTGAGGGTGTATATGCCGCTGGCGATGTGGCCGATCCGAGCTATCGCCAGGCTGTTGCAGCCGCTGGTTCAGGTTGCCGCGCGGCGCTCGACGCTGAGCGCTATCTTTCGGCAATGTGAATTTTTTTACAAAAACGGATTGCCGTATCAGGAAAATGATGTAATTTTGTCCGCTCTTTCCACGCAACGGAAATTTATTAACTGAAAAAATTAGCAAAACAATGTTGAAGAAAATCTTATCGATTTCTGGCCGCCCAGGCCTATATAAACTGATTTCGTATGGCAAGAACGTAGTGATTGTGGAGGCTTTGGCCGATGGTAAGCGTATCCCTGCCCACTCCCGCGACCGCATCGTGGCGCTAGGCGATGTCTCTATGTTCACAACCGAGGGCGACAAACCCCTTGGCGAGGTGTTCGACGGAATTTACAAGAAATTCGAAGGTAAGGCAGTAGACGCCACCAAATACAAGACCAAAGAAGAGTTGGCCGCGTTCATGGCCGAGGTGCTTCCAAGTTACGACCCCGACCGCGTACACAACAGCGATATCAAGAAACTCGTTAGTTGGTATAACATCCTGGTTGGCGCAGGCATGAGTGACTTTGCCGCCAAGGAGGAGGAAGAGGAGAAGGCTGAGGATCCGAAAGAGGAAAAGAAGTAAAATCTCGTTGCCATGTCGCTCCGAGTGAACGCAAAGATTTTGTTATGGGTAGTGTCGTTGTTTTTAGTGACAGCGACACTTCCTTCATGTAAATCGTTGCAGAACGGAACGAAGCGTGAGCATTACACCACCCGAGGGAAGAAAAGAGGACATAGACCACGGAAGCCCGACTTCACGACACCGGCGAAAGGCGAGTGGGCTACTCTCGACGTCGAACTCACGTCCAACGACAATCCCGCGCTGTATGAGGAGTTGAAGACATGGCTTGGAACACCATACAAATACGCCGCCAATGAGAAAGGCGTCGGAACCGACTGCTCGGGAATGGTTCAGCAGGTTTATCTAAAGGTTTACAATATTCCGCTTGAACGCCGCTCGTCTAAGATGATGGAGAAGAATTGTGAGCCCATCGACAGCGCCGAACTCGCCGAGGGTGACTTGGTGTTCTTCGACACCAGCCGAAGCGGTGGAATAACGCATGTGGGCATCTACCTGAAAGACAAGCATTTCGTCCACACCTCATCGTCGCGTGGAGTGATGGTGAGTAACCTTCTCCATAAGTATTGGATGGATCACTACCACTGCTCTGGCCGAGTGAAGAAGAAGTGATGTGGGCCTTGAGAAGGTTGGAATAGTCTTCTGAGCAATCACTTGTCAACGCGCCATGGCATTGGCAAATGCCAATTGAAGTTTCCAGCCCTGCGTCTTGTTGCGTATGGTCAGCTGTGCAAGACCCATAAACTGCCCGGCTGCGTTTCGCATAGCTTTTACCACCTCGGCTACCGACTCGAAATTGCTTTTGCAGAACGAAGCCAGCACTCGTCCACCTACTTCGATGGTGGCGAACACGATATCAGTCACTTTGATTGAAGTTTTTTCCATAATTGCAGTATCAATTTAGTTGTTATTTCCACTGCAAAAGTACAATCATACTATGGAAAGAAACTTGCCCATCACGACTAAATGATGTTAACAATATTTGTTTTTCTGAAAGTTATACGGCAAATAGCGCTATTTATTTGAACGAAATATGGAAGTTACGGACTTATTTAAAATGTTGGGAAAGTTCTCGGGGGCGAATTGCCCAGAGTGTGGAATGCCCACGCTTGAATTTGACGGGGAAACGATACAGTGCCATTCTTGCGGCTATATGTTGCTGACTCATTCTTCGGATGAACATGACTTGGACAATTTGTTGACCGACTCCGACCTTGACCTCGATGACGACACGACAACAAGTTCATATGACGATATCGATCTCGATTGTTACGACGAAGATGAACTTAACTCCCCCGACTTTATCGGTCTGCTCGACGAACATGACCAACTCGACGACCTCGATATAGACTTCCGGATAACAACCGACGACTTCTCCAGCGAGCACTCTGGCTATATCGACGACTTCGACGATTATGACTAAAAGACGGCGCATTTTGCGTTTTAATGTTTCGCAAAATGCGCCGAATTTATATCTGTGTAATCAGCAGTTACGCGAGCAGCAACTCGATGATGCGTTCGTAGGCGATGGAGAGGCCGTCGGCATCACGGCCGCCTGCCTGGGCGAAGCCCGGTTGTCCGCCGCCACCGCCTTGGATGAGCTTCGCGGCCTCGCGGATGATGTTGCCGGCGTTCTTGCCCTCGGCCACGAGGTCGTTGCTCAGTGCCACTGTCAGGGTTGGCTTGGCGGCATTGCTGGTGGCCGCCACAAGAGCCGTTGCCGGTTTGCCGTCGGCCTTTACAGCCAGTGCGAGACCTTTCACTATTTCGGTGGGCACTTCACCACGAAGCGTGAGCACTGTTATGCCGTTTCTCTCCTCGGCTTTCTGATAGAGCACTTCCTTCATGTTCCGGATGCGTTCCTTAGTGTGAGCTTCCACCTTTTTCTGTAGTTCGGCGTTCTCGCTTATCGACTTGCGTATGGCGGTCATCAGGTCGGGTGCGTTGTTGAACATCGATTTGATGTCGTTTAGGACGTCCTCGATGGAGTTGAGCCGCTTCTCCATGTTCTCGCCTGTGACGGCCTCGATGCGGCGTATTCCTGCGGCGATACTGCTCTCGCCCAAGATTTTAATCATGCCGATGTTGCCAGTGTTGTCGACATGGGTGCCGCCACACAGCTCCACCGAGTCACCGTATTTGATTACGCGCACCTTGTCGCCGTATTTCTCACCGAACAGAGCCATGGCACCCATCTTTCGAGCCTCGTCGATGGGCACTTCGCGGTGTTCCTCACGCGCGATGGCTTCGCGCACGAGTGCGTTGGCCACATGCTCCACTTGGCGCAGTTCCTCTGGAGTAACTTTCTTGAAATGCGAGAAGTCGAAGCGGAGCGTATTGGCGTCGACGTATGAGCCTTTCTGCTCAACGTGGGTGCCGAGTACCTGACGCAATGCCGTGTGAAGCAGGTGCGTGGCGGTGTGGTTGCGCGCGATGGCTATACGTCGCTTGGCGTTAACCTGAGCGTGGAACACTGCGGTGGGGTCGCTCGGCATCTTCTTCACGATGTGTACCGGAAGGTTGTTTTCGCGCTTGGTGTCTACAATCTCAATCACCTCGCCGCCGGCACTGATTGTGCCGGTGTCGCCCACCTGGCCGCCCATCTCGGCATAGAACGGCGTCTGTTCCAATACCACCTGGAAGAAGGTGTTCTTTTTCTGCGACACTTGGCGATAACGCAAGATGCGAGTGTCGGTCTCGAGTGTGTCGTAACCCACGAAACGTGTCACACCCTCGGCGAGTTCCACCCAGTCGGTAGCCTCGACGGCGGCTGCGTTGCGTGCGCGTTGTTTCTGCTGTTGCATGCATTTGTCGAACTCCTCCTGGCTCACTGTCATGTCGTTCTCCTTGAGGATGAGCTGGGTGAGGTCGAGCGGGAAGCCGTAGGTGTCGTAGAGCAGGAATGCCTTGGCGCCCTCAATCTCTTTCTTGCCATCTTTGCGGGCTTGGGCAATCTCACTCTCAATCATCTTCATGCCGGTCTCCAGAGTGCGCAGGAACGAGTCCTCCTCTTCTTTGATCACATGCTTGATTAGAGTTGCTTGTGCAACGAGTTCGGGATAAGCCTCACCCATACTGTCGTTGAGGGTGTCTACCAAGCGGTACATGAATGCCTCTTTCAGTCCGAGGAAGGTGTAGCCGTAGCGAACGGCGCGACGTAAGATGCGGCGAATCACATAGCCGGCTTTCGCATTGCTGGGCAGCTGGCCGTCGGCAATCGAGAAGGCGATGGTGCGAACGTGGTCGGCTACGACGCGCATGGCCACGTCGGTCTCGTGGTTGTCGCCGTATTTCTTGTTGGCTATGTTGCCAATTTCATTAAGTAGCGGTTGGAACACGTCGGTGTCGTAGTTCGATTTCTTGCCCTGAAGGGTCATGCACAGGCGTTCGAAGCCCATACCGGTGTCGATTACTCGTGCCGGCAGTGGCTCCAGGCTGTGGTCGGCTTTGCGGTTGTACTGCATGAACACCAGGTTCCAGATTTCGATAACCTGCGGGTTGTCTTTGTTTACGAGTGTGGCACCGTCAACTTTGGCCTTTTCCTCTGGCTCACGCAGGTCGATGTGAACCTCGCTGCACGGACCGCACGGGCCGGTTTCGCCCATTTCCCAGAAGTTATCCTTACGGCTGCCGTTGATGATGTGGTCGGCGGGCAGGTGGCGCTCCCAATATGAGGCTGCCTCGTTGTCGCGTTCAAGGCCTTCGGCCTCGGAACCCTCGAACACAGTGGCATAGAGACATGTGGGGTCGATTTTCAGTACGTCGACGAGGTATTCCCAGCAGTAGTCAATAGCCTCTTTCTTGAAGTAGTCGCCAAACGACCAGTTGCCAAGCATCTCGAACATTGTGTGGTGGTAGGTGTCATGTCCCACCTCCTCGAGGTCGTTGTGCTTGCCGCTCACACGAAGACATTTCTGCGAGTCGGCCACGCGGGTCCATTGCGGGGCTTTGTTGCCTAAGATGATGTCTTTAAACTGGTTCATTCCCGCATTGGTGAACATCAACGTGGGGTCGTCTTTGATTACCATGGGAGCCGAGGGAACGATATGGTGTCCCTTGCTCTCGAAAAACTTCTTGAAGGAGTCTCTGATTTCCTTTGCTGTCATCATTTTCTTTTTCAGTTTATTTCGTTTTTTTGTTATTTTTCAGCCGTGATAACTTGCAGAAGTTAAAGCAATAATTTAACTTTGCAGCCTGTTTTAACCCGCAAAGGTAAGCATTTTTCGTGATTAACGCCACAAAATTAGCAAATTAAAATAAGAAAACTTATGGTAAGCGACCAGAAACAGGGCTCTCCGCTACCCGAACTCACCAAGCGGTTCTACCGAATCGGCGATGTGGCCGCTATTCTGAATATCCCGGCGTCAACACTTCGATACTGGGAAAAGGAATTCACAATTATCAAGCCGCACCGCAACGCCAAGAACATTCGTTTCTACACTCCGAAGGACATCGAGACTATACGGATGATTTATTACCTGGTGAAGGAAAAAGGGCTCAAACTCGATGCCGCGCAGGCGCAGATAAGAGCCAACCGCGACGGCGTGTCGAAGCGCTTCGAGGTGGTTGAGCGTCTCAAGGCCATCAAGCAGCGACTTAAAGAGTTGGAGAGTTCGCTTGTAGTGCCCAAATGATGAGACGATTGCTCGTCGTCTTTCTCGTGGCAGCTTCGGCTATGAGTGCGTTGGCTGTCGAGGCCGACAGTGTATCTGTTGATGCCTCGACGTGTATGCAACACCGTTTCACCGCCAAGCAACTGATTGTACCCGGAGCGATGATCGGCTTGGGTGCGTTTATGCTTATCGACCACGAGGGCGGCGTGAACGGATGGATCTCCGATGGCATCCATGGCGGCGATTTCAAGATGGAAGACTACACACGGTTCGTGCCTTCGGCTGCCTATCTCACGCTGGGGTGCATGGGTGTGCGCTCGCGCCATGGCTTCCGCGACCGCGCGCTGGTCACGCTCACCTCCCATGCGGCGATGGCGCTGCTGGGCTACGGACTGAAATACACCGTTCACGCTCGTCGTCCCGACGGCGGCGACCATTCTTTCCCTTCGGGCCATGTGGCGCTGGCGTTTACCGGCGCCGAACTCACCCGCATCGAATACGGCAACGCCTGGGGCGCAGCGGCTTATGCCGTAGCAACCTCCGTCGCCGTGTTGCGGCTTTACAACGATCGCCACTACTTCGGCGACGTGCTTGCCGGCGCCGGTATAGGCATCCTCAGCGCACACATAGGCTATTGGCTGCTGCCCTACGAGCAGCGGTGGTTCCGCCTTCCCACGCACTGCCGCACCACCGTTGCCGCCCTCCCCACCTACGACCCCATTGCCCGCGCCCCGGCCCTCACCCTCGTCGCCCGCTTCTGAACAACGAATTCCACGAATTGTCGACGAACCACGAAGCGCTCAAGACCCGAAGGGGAGCTGCTTCGCAGTAATCTTTCAAAATTTGGAGCATAATATTTCATGATTATTTTATGGGGTGGGACAGTGGTTGTGTCTATGTTTGTGACTATATTTATTTTTGTTGCAAATGTAGGGGTGGGGATGGGTGAAAACAGTAGCAATAACGGCATGCGGGCGACACTGATTGGTGTCGCCCGCATGGGTATGATTGTTAACGGTCTTGCTTATTGCCCGAGGATAATCTTGTATAGCGCGCTCACGTCGCCGGTGTTTACGCTTCCGTCGCCGTTGAGGTCGTACAACGAGTTAGTGTCACCGGCCAGCACCGCCTTGTATAGCGCGCTCACGTCGCCAGTGTTTACCTCCATATCGCCGTTGAGGTCGCCTGTCACGCCCATATCGATTGGCTCAATCGGATTGAACTCCTTCCAGATGTCAGCTTCAGAGTACAGTCCAAGCGACTGCTTTGGCACAAGCAGCTTGCAATCAGACGTATTTACGTCTTTGAATGTTGTCACATTTATATGCTGAGGCGTAGTCGCCATATTTGTAACGCTCGTCAGGCTACTGCAATTTTTGAAGGCGCTATTACCGATTTCCGTGACGGAGTTGCCGATGGTCATGCTCGTAAGTTCGCTGCAATCCACAAACGCCATGTAGCCGATTGACGCGACGGAGTTGGGTACGGTGACGCTCGTCAGGTCGGTGCAATGATTGAACGCCTGAGCGGCGATACCTCTGGCATCAGATTGTAACACAAGGTCACCAGTTGGTTTATTCCCCTTATAGTCACAAACCCATCCGTCGACATAAAACACTCCGTCAGGAGCATTGTTGTACACCCCGGTGCCAAAGAATGCGCCGTTGTCGATTGAGATGACAGAGCTGGGGATAGTGATGCTGGTCAGACCGGTGCATCGTTCAAACGCGCTGTATCCGATAAATTTGACTGAATTGGGGATAGCCACGCTCGTCATGCTGGATTCGTAATACGCGAACGCATAATCGGCGATACCTCTGGTATCATCCTGCAACACAAGGTCACCTATGGGTTGTTCTCCCTTATATCCGCATACCCATCCATCGACATAAAACACGCCGTCAGCAGCATTGTTGTACATCCCGGTTTCTTTAAACGCCTCCTGGCCGATTGACGTGACTGAATTGGGGATAGTCACGCATGTCAAGCCGTTGCATTTATAGAAAGCGTATTCGCCGATATACTTGACGGAATACGTTTTGCCATTGTATGTCACACTGGCCGGGATACTGATGGTGTCGTTTATGTTTGTGTAGCTTGGCGGAAAAAAACGAAAATTCTCGTAAGTAACGCCAACAGATGTGCCATCGTCGATGATGTTGTAGAAGAGGCCGTCGGCCATGAAGTCGTAGGCCGAGGCGGGGAGTGCGGCGGCTGTAATCGCCAGCAGAAGTAGTAGTTTATTTTTCATGAGTTTTTAATGTGGTCCGGCGTGTCTCTCCCTCACGTAGGGTGTTTATCGTTATACAAAAAGAAAGCGTGGAGAGCTGTCTTGTTTATCTCATAAGAGGCTTTCGGCTGGCCTTCACACAAATAACCAGTATCCCCCACGCCATGACTAAATACACTGTTCCCACCTGTTGTGGAATGTATAGGCAAGCATAGGCGTTCTGCTGCTGCTTATCCTTGAGTGAGTTTTGCCGAAATTCCCCATGGAGTATAAAGCGAGAAACGCTTCCTATGTCGTTATGTCTGCTCGCGGCAGCGTAATGTCACCGTGAACTGCCGCAAAATTACAAACTTTCTTCCAATTCACCAAAAAACGAGCGAAAAAACGAATTACGCAGTGCTCACGCCCCGAAGGGCCGCTTCGCGGTAATCTTTCAAAATCTGGAGCAAAATATTTCGGAATCTTTTTTTGGCTTCAGGAGATGAGGCTCCAGTTGATGTTGCGGGCGAAGAGGAAGCGCAGGTGTGAGGCGACGAGCCGGCCGTCGTCGGTGGTAAGGTCAAAGTCGAGCTCAAGCAACGCCTGAGCGTCGTCGCGCGCTTGCTGCAATACAATGCCGTCGGTGGCGAGGTTGGCGATTTTCAAGCTGAAAGCTATGCCGCTCTGCTGCGTGCCTTCGAGGTCGCCTGGCCCCCGCAGCTTCATGTCTTCCTCAGCCACAATGAAGCCGTCGTTGGTCTGAGTCATCACTTTCAGTCGGTGGCGCGTGGGAGTGGTAAGTTGATGCTTTGTCATGAGAATGCAGTAACTCTGGTCGGCACCGCGGCCCACACGGCCACGCAACTGGTGAAGTTGCGATAGCCCGAAGCGCTCGGCATTCTCAATCACCATCACGCTGGCGTTTGGCACGTTGACACCCACTTCAATCACCGTAGTGGCCACGAGGATATGCGCCCGGTGGCTGACGAACAGTTCCATCTGGTGCTCTTTCTCTGCTGGTTTCATCTTTCCGTGCACCATCACCACGCGGTAATGCGGGAAAGTGTCGGTTACGGTCTTGAAGCCTTCTTCGAGCGCTTTGAGGTCGAGTTTTTCGTTTTCCTCGATGAGCGGATAAACGATATAGCACTGCCGTCCTTTGCGCAGCTCTTGCCCGATAAAATGGTATACGTTTTCGTGGTCGTCCTCGTAGCGCATCACCGTGGTGACGGGTTTGCGTCCTGGGGGCAACTCATCGATTACGCTAACGTCGAGATCGCCGTAGACCGTCATCGCCAGGGTTCGAGGTATAGGAGTGGCCGTCATCACCAGTATGTGAGGCGGCGTGCTGTTCTTTTTCCAAAGTTTAGCCCGTTGCGCCACCCCGAAGCGGTGCTGTTCGTCGATTACCGCCATGCCGAGGTTGGCGAATCGCACGTTGTCCTCAATGAGCGCGTGAGTGCCGATGAGAATCTTCAGTTCGCCGTTCATCAGTCCTTCATGAATCTCATCGCGTAGTTTCTTGCGTGTGGAGCCGGTGAGCAGAGCCACTTTCACACCTATGGCCTCGGCCATGCGGCTTATCGACTCGTAATGCTGCGTTGCGAGAATCTCTGTAGGTGCCATGATGCACGCTTGGTAGCCGTTGTCGACCGCCAGCAGCATGGTCATGAACGCCACTATAGTCTTCCCGCTGCCCACGTCGCCTTGCAGTAATCGGTTCATCATTCGTCCGCTGGCGGTGTCGCGCCTGATTTCCCGCAGCACACGTTTCTGCGCTCCGGTGAGCGGAAACTCCAGATGGTTGTTGTAGAAACTGTTGAAATACCGCCCCACTGTGGGGAAGACGAATCCGGGCACGGTGGCGTTCTTGCCTTTGATGTATTTCAGGATGTTGAGTTGCAGGAAGTACAGTTCCTCAAACTTGAGGCGCCGGCGCGCCTGCTGCATTGCCTCCAGCGAACGTGGTTTGTGGATGTTGCGCAGAGCCTCTCCCAGCGGCATCAGTTGGCGGCTGGCGATGAGCGAAGCCGGAAGCGTCTCGCGCAGGCGTTTCACAGGCTCACTGTCGAGCAGTGTGCCCACGAGCTTCTGCAGCGCTTTCATCGAGAACGACCGCTGGTGCAGTCGGTCGGTCATATTGTACACTCCAACCAAACCTGTTCCTTGAAGCGCTTCGGGCTTATACACGTCGACTTCGGGGTGCACGATGTTGTAATGCAGCTTGTACTGCGTGGGCTTGCCGAAGATGATGTATTCCACGCCGGTATGATAGTTCTCCTTAATCTGCCGGATGCGGTTGAACCAAACGACTTCGATTACACCTGTGCCGTCGCTGAACAACGCGGTGAGCCGTCGACGTGCGCCCTCGCCCTGTGGCGCGAAACTCACGAAGTGGCCTTTCAGCTGAATATACGGCATCTCATCGTTGATTTCCTCGATTTTGTGGATGGTGCTGCGGTCCACATAGCGGAACGGGAAGTAGTACAGCAGGTCGTAGTAAGTGTGGATGTCGAGCTCCTTAGCCAGAAGTTCGGCGCGCTTCGGTCCGACGCCTTTAAGGTATTTTATGTCGAGTTTGGCGAGCTGTTCCATAATGAGGTCACTGCTGAGCTAAAATCTGTTCGGCGATTACCATGTCGATGGGGTGTGTGATTTTGATGTTGGTGGTTTCGCCTTCGATAAGCGTCACCGTGGCACCATGGTGCTCGACAACCGAAGCGTCGTCGGTGAACAGTGGCGAGAAGCCCTCGTCGTAGGCACCAACGAGCAACTCGGCGCGGAACACCTGCGGAGTCTGTACTGCGCGCAGGCTGTCTCTCGCCAACTGGTGTGAGCCGTTGTTGTCAACGGCACGGATGGTGTCGCTCACAGCAATGGCAGGAATGGCACTGCCGCACTCTGCCGCTGTGGCGAAAGCGCGTTCAATCAATGCCGCACTGACCAAAGGGCGCACGCCGTCGTGCACAGCCACCAAGTCGGAAGCGACGGGAGAGAGAGCTTTAAGACCGGCAGCAACCGACTCGTAACGAGTCCGCCCGCCTGCCACCACGCGGTGTGGCACTCGGTAGCAGTGCTCACGGCACAGGTCGCGCCAGAGCGGGAAATGGTCATGCGGCAGCACGAGAGTCAGAGATGCTCCCGCTGCGGCAAACCGGTCGAGGGTGCGCATCAGCACGGGTACTCCGCCCAACAGGCAGAACTGTTTCGGCATTGTCGATCCAAAGCGGCTTCCGCTGCCTCCAGCAACCACTATTGCGTGTCGTCTTATGTTTTGTTCGTTGGCCATTGTCGATGATATTTGGCGCAAAGTTAAGCAAAAATTTGCATAGGAAAAAAATATCGTGTAATTTTGCGCTATTAATTAGAGCTTTTTTCGATGGCGACCAAAAATGTCATAACGCAGGTGCAGAGTCAGAACCTAAGGCTGATTCCAGTGCAGAAGATGGTGGGAGAACTGCTTGAGATGAATCCTCAGGAGATTGAGGAACGTATCGGGCAGGAACTCGACGACAATCCCGCGCTCGAGCTCAGTACCGACGAAGGCGAAACTTCGGTCAATCAGACCGAGGACGGCGAGGAGTTTACTGAGGATGAGCACGACATCAGCGACTACGGCGGCGACGCCGACGAGGAAGCCTTCTACGGCGACAGCGCCAACGAGGAGCCGATATACAACCGTCGCGCCAACAACCGTGGTCCCGACGATGAGTTCTACCAAGCTCCAGTTGTGGCCGAGCAGACACTCGCCGAGTATCTGCTTGACCAGTTGCATGAGCGCGAGGACCTTACTCCCACTCAAGAGCTTATCGCCGATTATATAGTCGGTGCCATCGAGGACAATGGATACCTCACCCGTTCGGTGAGCGCAATCGCCAGCGACGTCACCTTCAACGGTGGGGTAGAGGTCGACGACCCGGAGGTGGAAGAGGTGAGGGAGATGGTTCGCGACCTCGACCCGGCGGGCATTGCGGCAACCGACCTTCGCGACTGCCTTCTGCTGCAACTCGACCGCAAACCCGGCACGACAGTCAACCGCCTCGCTTACGACATCGTGCGTGACGATTTCGACAACTTCATCAAAGGCCGTGACGAAAGCCTCTGCACGAAATATCAAATAGAGCCTGACATGCTCGACCAGGTGAAGCAGGTGGTGCACTCGCTCAACGTCAAGCCCGCCAGCGCGTTCTCGGGCGAGCGCAGCGAGAGCCACCAGTTGCAGATTGTTCCCGACTTCCGCGTAGATGTGGACCTGTCGACACAGACGCTCTCGCTCACACTGCTCAACCGTGTGCCGGAGTTGCAGATTTCGCAGTCGTTCGAAGTCGAGAACAACCGTCTGAGCGCTCTCTCGGGTGTGACCATGAGTCGTCGCGACAAGGAGCAGGCCGCGTTTATCCGCGACCGCTACAACAGCGCCACCGAGTTTATCAAGGTGCTGCGAATGCGTCAGGAAACGCTCTTTCTCACCATGCGCGCCATCATGGACATCCAGAAAGATTATTTCCTCAGCGGAAATCCCGCGAGCATCCGCCCCATGAGGCTACAGGACATCGCCGATGTGGTTGGTCGCGACGTCTCGGTGATTTCTCGCGCCACGAGCAATAAATATGTCGACTGCATGTGGGGCGTGAAGCCCTTGAAGGAGTTCTTCCCCGAACGTATCAGCACAGCCTCGGGCGAGGACGTGTCGTCGCGCGAGGTGCAGGAAGCGATACGTCATATCGTTGATGCCGAGGACAAGAGCGCTCCGCTGAGCGACGACCGGATCCTGGCTCAGCTCGTTGAGCAAGGTTACAACATCAAGCGCCGAACGGTGGCCAAATACCGCGAGGTGTTGGGTATCCCGTCTTCGACCTATCGTAGGCGTTGATTTAAAAGAGTGACAAAATGAGCAAAGAAAAGATTTCATATGAGTTTGCGAGGTTTATCTCGGCGGTGATGTCACCGCTGGTGATTCCTTTCTACGGCGTGTTTATCGCTACCTGGATTTCGCCGTTGTGCCTGCAGTCGACGGGCGTGAGGATGAAACTGACGCTGGTCACGCTGGGCTTGACGTGCGTCACGCCTATCATGTTCATCGCCATCCTGCAGAACATCAACATTATCAAGGACAAGCGCCTCGATGAACGTACCGAGCGTTTTTATCCTTATATCTTTGCCATTATCTGTTATCTGGCACTTACCGGCCATTTCGCTTACATCCACCAACCCATGTGGCTTGTGATGTTTGCGGCTGGAGGCGCGCTCACGCTGCTTGTGACGTTTATCGTCAACCGTTATTGGAAAATCAGCGCCCATGCGGCCGGTTCCGCCGGCCTGCTGGCTATGCTCTACCAAATCAAGGCGATGGACCTCGAAGTAATCGACCCACGGTGGATGATGGCAATCATACTGATGGCCATCATCGTGTGCGGACTGGTGTGCTCGGCACGACTCGTTCTCGGTAAGCACACTCTGGCCCAGGTGCTCGCTGGAGCCGCCAACGGCTTCATCTCCGTGTCTCTGATGATGCGTCTTTTCGGCTGACGTTTACGACCAAAGTGGCTATAACAGGGTAGTGGTCGCTCATTTCCACCGGTAAGACCTGTGATTCTATAGTCTGCCATTTTCGTTGGGGGCGGGCAAAGATGTAATCAATTTTCTCTCGAGGTTTGTCAACGCTGAAGGTGAAATCGTCGGCGGTGCAGTCGAGCCATTGGTTTTTCATCAGCCCTATTGCGGTATCCTCAGGCGAAGCATTGAAGTCACCGGCCAATATAATGGGCTGTTGAGTGTCAACAAAATGGTTCAGAATGAACTGGGTTTGTGCAGCCCGGCTTACACTGTCGAAGGCCTCAAGATGGGTGCAAGCGACCACGATGCTGTCGCCGTCCGGAAGGATGAAGGTGCCCCACAGCATTCCGCGCTGCTCCATGCGCTCGTTGGGACGGGGCAGTTTGATGTTGTGTACATCTACGAACTGATGCCTTGTGAGCAAACCTATACCGTAATTGCCGCCGCTGAACTTGATGGTTGGCCCGAACAACCCTTGCATGCCGCTGTAGTAAGCCAATTCGGTGATAAAGTCCCGCCCATTCTGGTGGGGGCAATTTGAGCGATGTGTGTTCTGGTCTACTTCTTGCAGGGCCACAAAGTCGGGCTGATATTGTTTTATTAACAGCCCTATCTGCTGCAGGCTGGCATCGTGGCCGGCATGCAGGTTGAAGGTCATGATTCTGATGGTGTCGTTGTGACCTTGTGCAAAGGCCGCACATGCCAGCATCCATGCCGAAATTAAGAGTGTCAAGCGTAGTCTCATAATGGGAAATCAATGGTTATGGAGTGCAAAGATACATAATTAATATCAAAAATATAATTCCAGCCAGTTTTTTGCCGCAATTAGCGTTGGGGAAAGCTTTGCGCATGTAATATGTAATATGGAAGATGGAGGTTATGGAGCACCGCTTGCGCGGTGGAAATTTTCAAAAAATCTGGGTCAAAATTTTTCATTTTTTTGGTATGGCTCTGGAAGATATGGTTGGTGGGACACTGGTTGTGACTATGTTTGGGGCTATGTTTGGGGCTGGGCATGGGGCTGCAACGGTGTTGCAGCATAGGTGACGCTTTGTTGTGGGACAGTGGTTGTGACTATGTTTGTGACTATGTTGGGACATTGGTTGTTTTGGGTTTTTGGTGCAAAGGTAGGGTGGGAGGGGGTGGGGTTGCTATGGCAATTTGGGTGGGTGTTGAGTGTGCAAAATGTTAATATTGTGGTGATTGTTTTTGGGTGTCGGGAATATTTTGTAATTTTGCGGGCTCGTTTATTTAAAAAAGAGGATAGTGAGACGTGTTTTTGTTATACTGGGTATGATGATTGCCGTGGTGTTCAGCGCTTTGGCACAAGAGACTGCTCCCGACAGTGTTGCGCCTCGCAAGTCGTTTTTCAAGAAGATTGGCAGCTATCTGATGGGTGGCATCGGAGACAGCGTCGGCAGTGTGAAGTTGTCGCGTTTCAGCATTATCGGCGGCCCGCATTACGACAGCGAGGCGAAGTTCGGCCTTGGCGTTGTCGGTACGAGCCAGTTCCGCTTGCACGGTTGTGACTCGCTGATGCAGCCGAGCAACATCGCCATCACCGCCGATGCTTCGATCGCCGGCTTCTTCTCCCTGGGATTGAAAGGCAGTGTCTTTTTCCCAAACGACAGCAAACGTTTGCTGTTTGAGGCTCTGGCGGGCTACAGCCCATCCTATTTCTGGGGCATAGGCGAAAAGAACGCGTCTATCGACGAGAACGAGTCGCTGATGAAACGCATCAACGCGTTTGTTCGCGCCGACTTCATGTGGCGTCTGTCCCGCGGACTCTATGCCGGTCCCGCTGTGCAGTGGCAGTACGACCACACCATTGAAATCGAACGCCCCGAATTGCTTGAAGGCCAGAACCGCACTGTGAGCACCCAGGGCTTAGGTTTCACCATCGAATACGACACCCGCGATTACGTGACAGCCGCCACCCGTGGCGTTCTGCTTCACTATACCCAGCTGTTCAACCCCAAGTTCCTGGGCAACAAATACGCGTTCTCGATGACCGACTTGAGGGCGTGCTACTATCACGGTCTGTGGCGTGGAGCCGTCATCGCCGGTGAGGCGAAATTAACATTCAACTTCGGCAACCCGTGCTGGGGCACGATGTCGCGTCTGGGCAGTTCGTGGTCGATGCGCGGCTACTATCCCGGTCGCTATCGCGACAAACACATGCTGGCAACCCAGGTGGAACTGCGTCAGACGGTATGGGGTCCGCTTGGTGTGGTCGCGTGGGGTGGAGTGGGCAACGTGTTCCACGACACCGAGACCTTCAAGAAAGGATGGCTTCCCAACTACGGCATAGGTGTACGTTGGGCGTTCCGTCCACATACTAACATACGTCTCGACTACGGCTTTGGCCGCAAGGGACAGAACGGATTTTTATTTGCAATCAATGAAGCGTTTTAAACAACTGATAACAAACCAGAAGTTTTTGTTCTGGTTCCTGACCGTAGGACTCATCGTCACCAACGTGATGATGTTTTTCACCGAATCGACGTCATTAATGACTCGCCTTGTGCAGATTGTGCTGCCCTTTGCGTTCTACTGGCTGATGATGACGCTGACGAAGAAGCCCGGAAAGATGTTCTGGGTGCTGTTTATCTTCGCCTTCTACGACGCGTTCCAGATAGTGCTGCTGCAACTCTACGGCGAGACGCCTCTGGCCGTAGACATGTTGCTGAACGTGACGACGACCAACGTTACCGAGGCGTCCGAACTGTTGGCTAATATCCTGCCGTCGGTGGTGTTTGCGGTCACGCTCTATACGACGTGCATCGTGCTTTCGATAGTGTCGATACGTTCGCACAATGTGCTTGAAGCAGATTACCGTCGCCGTCAACGCCGCTATGCCGCCATCACGCTGGCGTTGGGCGTGGCGATGCTCATAGGCAACTACTTTATCACCCCGAACTTCAAAGTGCAGGACGATGTGTTTCCGGTGAATGCCGGTTACAACACCTATCTGGCCGTCGACCGCTTCCACCGCACGTCGCAATATCACGAAACCTCGAAAGGTTTCACGTATCAGGCGCATTGCGAGTTGGCCGATACGGCTTCGATGATTACCGTCGTTGTTGTTGGCGAGACGGCCCGTGCCGACAACTTCGGCATCTACGGCTACAACCGTGACACCACGCCCCGTCTGAAGGCCATGGGCGACGACCTCGCCGTGTGCCGTGACGTGATTACGATGAGCAACACGACGCATAAGAGCGTTCCGTTGCTGATGACCGACATCGCCTGCCAGCGTTGGGACTCGATATATCACCGTAAAGGAATGATAAGCGCCTTTGTGGAGGCGGGATATAAGACGGCCTACTACAGCAACCAGCGCCGCAACCATGCCTTTATCGACTTCTTCGGCGAAGAAGCCGACGAGGTGGTGTTCACCAAGGACAGCGTGTCGATGGTGACCAACGTGAGCGACGACGCGCTCAAGGCACTTGTGTCCAAGCGCCTTGAGAACTACGACGGCGGCAAGCTGCTCATCGTGCTTCACTGCTACGGCTCGCATTTCAACTATCGCGACCGCTATCCTAAAGAGGGGGCCTTCTTCAACCCCGACAACGTGATAGCCGCGAGCCCTGGTCAGCGCAAAATACTTGTCAATGCCTACGACAACACCATCCGCTTCGACGACAACCTTCTGGGCGACATCATCGACATGCTCAAGAGCAAGGAAGTGCCGTCGCTGATGGTGTTTACCAGCGATCACGGTGAAGACATCTACGACGACAGCCGTAACCGCTTCCTGCACGCTTCGCCGCTTCCCACCTATTACCAGCTCCGGGTGCCGCTGCTGTTCTGGGCCTCCGACGAGTATAAGAGTGAGCAGCCCGAGCGCTGGCGACAGTTGTTGGCGCATCGCGACATCCCGATGAACTCCAACATGGTGTTTTTCCATACCATACTCGACCTGAACGCCATCAGTTCGCCTTACCTGCGTCCATCGCTGGCACTCGACAACAAGGCGTTCCGCAAGTCGCACCGTATGTTTGTAAACGACCACAACGAGTACATCCCCATCGAGCGTTCGGGCTTGAAACAACTCGACATCGAGCAGTTCAAAGCCCACGGTCTCGCTTACCCCTAAGTTGAAACCTCAGTTAAACCAGTGCTTAATAAATGGAAATGAATGGAAATTTGAATATAGGTGAAGGCCTGCTGGCCATCGGGACGACGTTGCAGAACGGCCGCTACCGCGTTGAGCGTTATCTCGCCAGCGGCGGTTTCGGCAACACATATCTGGTGATGGATGCCCAATTTGGCTGCTATATGGTAGTCAAAGAGTTCTTTATGAAGGGCTTGGTAGGCCGCGACCAGACCGACGGCCGCACAGTGAGAATAACGCTCGATACCAACCGCAACACGTTTGACAGCCAGTTGCGTAAGTTTGAGCGTGAAGCCATGCGAGTTCGTCAATTGGACCATCCCAACATTGTGCGCGTCCACGATCTGTTTCACGAGAACGGCACGGCATATTATGTGATGGACTACGTTGACGGTGAGACCCTTGCCGAGAGGATGACCCGTAACGGAGCGATGAGCGAAAACGAAGTGTTGCAGATATTACCACAGCTACTTGTGGCCCTGGAGTTGGTACATGCTAACGGACTGTTTCACCTCGACCTGAAACCTGGCAACGTGATGCTTGACCGCTCGGGACTGGTACGGCTTATCGACTTCGGCGCCAGCAAACAAATGAGAGCCGACGGCGGCGCCACCACTACCCCCGACTTGGCGTACACCCCCGGCTACGCTGCACCCGAGCTGATTAACGGCCAGGTGGACCGTATCGGAGTGAGTACCGACATCTATGGCTTGGGGGCCACGTTATACAATCTGCTCACTGCTCAAACCCCGCCGTCGTGGGTCGACTTGAACGAGTACGGCGAAGGGGCGCTTCGCTATCCCGGCATCGCGGTGAGCGAGCGAATGCGTTATGCGATTTCGCAGATGATGACACCGTCACGCTTGAAACGTCCGCAATCCATAGCTCAAGTCCGTCAATTGATTTATTACAACCCCGCCCCGGCGATGTCGCAGGCCATCAGTCGTCCCCAAGCTGCGCTTCAGCCAATTTCCCGTCCGCTATCCACACCCGTGCCGACGAAGAACAACAACGGGTTGAAGATAGCGGCCGTACTCTCGGTTGCGTTGATGGTATTTGCGATTACCGTCGCAGTGGTGTTCTTCCTTCTCTCATCGAGCGACGAACCGCCCAAGAGAACCCAGCCGGAACCAACACCTGAACCAGCCCCCACCCAGGTTCATACGCCCAGCAATCGCTTGATAGGGCAGTATCGCTATTCTGGAGCCATAGGCCCGGCAAGCGTGAACGGAACCATGAACTACTCCGACAACGGCAGTTTCTCCGGACAGTACGGCTACCGCGGACGCACGACTGGAATCTCGATTAACGGAACCCACAGCCCTGACGGAACATGGACTGCCACTGAATACAACGACCAGGGCATGGTGTGCGGCACTTACAACGGTCATGCCAACGGCACCACCATTACCGGATCCTTCACCAACTACCGTGGCACCACGTATAGTTTCAGACTTATGTTAACGCCAAGGTAAAAGTGAAGAAGGCCTATTGGTTGAGTATGATCTTGTAGAGTGCTGAAACGTCGGAAGTGTTGACGATGCCGTCGCAGTTGATGTCGCAGATGGCCGCGCTTCCGCTACCGTTGATGATGCAGTCGTAGATTGCGCTGACATCGGCCACACTTACCACACCGTCGAAGTTCACGTCGCCATCGGTCCAAGGCACGGCATTGGCGAACGCCAGCCAGGGATTGGCCGTGCCGTTGTAATCGGCCTGCCGGTAGACATCGTCCTTGCCTGTGGGTACGTAGAGAGTGCTTGCTTCGGCAATGCCGGTGAATACGTCGGTGCCGTAGGTGAGATCCTGCGGTTGCTCGATGCGCGTTGCAGCCGAGGTCAGGTTGGCGCAGTTGTAGAACGCAGAGTTGCCGATTGACCTGACAGAAGCCGGGAACGAAGCCGATGTTATGCTCTCGCACCCATAGAACGCATATCGCTTTATCTCCTCAACACCATCAGGAATCGCCAGGCTGGTCACCAGATTGCCGCCCAAATAGAGATTCTTGGCGCTGCCCAGCGGGTTGGCACTAGCGTTGTTGAAGTTGATGCCGCACCAAGCAGTCAGGTCCTCGATATCGACGCGATTCAAGCCCGAGCAGTCGCTAAACACGTTGTATCCTATCGTTTTCACGGAAGCGGGTATTACCACGCGATTGATGCCTGAAAGCCCATAACAGAGCGCATCAGGAATCTTTGTCACCGAGTTTCCGAAGACAAACGTCTCGATGCTGGTCACCCTGCGGAAGGGATGGTTGATGTAATTGTAGGTGATTGAGTTGGATGCGACATCCCACGTCACTTTTTTCAGTCCAGAGCACCACTCGTAGGTGAAGGCGCTTACCGTTGTCACAGTATTGGGAATTGTGAGTTCCGTTATGCAGGAACACCCACGGAACGCATAAGCGTTCACTTTGTCGACGGTCGACGGAATAACAAGATTAGTTACCAGATTGCCATTGAGATAGAGGTTCTTAGCAAAGTATAGTGGATTGCTTGTGTAACTGTAAAAATCGGTCTTGCACCAGGCGGCGAGGTCGCTGATGTTTACACGCGTCAGCGCGGAGCAATTTGCAAATGCGCCGCTGTTTACCGTTGTCAACGTCGCCGGGATGGTCACCGTGGTGAGCCCGGAGCAGTCGGAGAAAGCACTAGCGGCTATGGTTTTCAGACCGTTATTCATTGTGACGGCTTTCAAGTTCGTCTGGTTGGCAAAAGCATTTGTAGTCACCCCTACACAAGCGTCTTTAAAAGTGATGGAAGTGCCGGCAGGCATGGTGCCTTTGTAGGAGTAGGCATAGTTGCCGACATATATCACTCCGTTAGGCTGGCTGTTGTACCATCCTGTACCTGTGAAGGCTTCGATGCCAATCGAGGTCACCGAGCTGGGAATGGAGATGGAGTTCAGGTTGGATAGGTAGTAGCATAGATAAGCCGGTATGTGGGTCACCGTGTTTCCGAAGGTGAACTTCGTGATGCTGGTTTTGTCGGCAAAAGGCCGGTTGGTTGAGTTGAAGTCGTAACAGTTGACAGCGTTCCAGTTGACAGTGGCCAAAGCCGTGCAGCCCGTGAATGCGGTGTTATCGATTGATGCGACACCTGTTCCGATGGTCACTGTATTCAGTACGGTGCAGTTTTTGAATAGATTTTCTGTCAGTTTAGTGACCCCGTTTCCTATGACGGCTGTTTTCAATGCATTACACGAGTTGAAGACTTTGTTGCCGAGCGTCGTCACCGAGTTGGGAATGGTTATCGAGGTCAATGCGTAGCAACTAGAGAATGCATTTTCGTCTATCTTCGTCACCGATGATGGAATGGTGACCTTCGGCAGCGACGAGCAACCTAAAAACACTCCTTTTCCAATCTCGGTTACGGAACTGGGAATTGTCACCGATGTAAGAGAAGAGCAATAATCAAAGAGTTCAAATGAAAGTTTAGTGATGCCGGTGCCAAGGACGACGGTTTTCAAGTTGACGCAGTTGCGGAACGTCAGATTGTCGAGTGTGGTCACTGAATTAGGAATCGTGATGGAGGTGAAACTTTTGCATGAGGCGAAGGCTTCGACACCTATATAAGTTACAGTTGACGGAATGGTAATATTAGGCAGAGACGTGCAACCGCTGAAGGCCATGCCACCAATCTCGGCTATCGAAGAGCCGAAGGTTACTGAAGTTAATTTGCTGAACCCTTTGCAAAAACAACTGGGAATGCGCTTCACATTGTTGCCGAAGACAACTTTATTAATGTTGTAGGCATGATAAAACGGATTGCCGTAATTCAACAAGCCGGTGCCCCCGCCAAAGTTGAAGTCAACGCCGTCGGGTACGTTCCAGTTGATGGTGGTCAGCGCGTCGCAGTCATTGAACACATAATCTCCCCACGACCTTGCCGAAGTGCCTACGGTGACCGTGGTGATGGCGTAGCAACTCTTAAAGGCATAACCTCCCACCGAAACTATCGTGTTGGGTATATTGAGCGATGTGATTCCCGTGCACTGTTCGAAGGCTCGCTCTCCGATAGCGTTGACGGTGTAGGTCTTGGAGCCATTTTTCACGCTCGTAGGGAGGTTCAGCGCGCCGCTGAGGCTGGTGTATCGCGGCGTTGTCTCGTTCTCATAGGTCACGGTGACGGTCTTTCCGTCGCTGTTGATATTGTAGCACAGTCCGTTCACTTTGAAGTCGTAGGCGCCAGCGCTCAAAGGAAACACCAAAGCGGCAGCCAGTGCTGTCACCATCAACCAATATTTGGGAAAAGAGTTGGATTTACGCATAACAAATCGATTATTGGGTTAAAATATGCTGCAAAAATAGCGAAAAAACTGAAAAATACAAAGAAAAGTGATGAAAAACGAAAGAATGTGTGCGGAACAGCGGGGAAAGCATGTAAGATGCGGCAATTGTTGGGGTAAAACAAAAGCGTTTGCCGAGGGGACGGCAAACGCTTTTTGTTAGGTCGGTGAAATTGGTGTTATCGGCTACGTCCCAGGAAGCGCAGCAGATAGAGGAAGAGGTTGACGAAGTCGAGGTAGAGCGAGAGCGCGCCGAGAGTGGCGAGCTTGCCCGTGTTAGCCTCGTCGGTTTCCATTGCCATCTGTTTGATTTTCTGAGTGTCCCAAGCTGTGAGGCCCACGAAAATCAATACTCCGAGAATGCTGATAATCAATTCCAGGCCACTGCTCTTCAACCACCAGTTGACAAGCGAGGCGATGATGATGCCAATCAGAGCCATAAACAGATAAGAGCCGAACTTGTGCAAGTTCGCTTTTGTGGTGTATCCGTAGATACTCATAGCGGCAAACGTGCCAGCTGTGACGAAGAACGTCAGCGCAATCGACTCACCTGTATAGCCTAGAAGTATAACACTAAACACGACGCCGTTGAGTGCGGCATATAGGTAGAACAGGGCCGCTGCCACGCCGGTGCTCAGTTTGTTGATCATACCCGAAACGACAAAAACCACAGCGAGTTCGGCAATCAAAATGCCCCAGAACAATACCTGGTTGCTGAAGATTGCCCTCATGATAGTCTCGTTCTGGCTCATGAAATACCCCACCAGAGCGGTGATAATCAATCCGATGGTCATTTTCAGGTATACGCGGCTCATGACGCGGTGCAGATATTCGGTCATGGTGGCCTCGTCGAGAGCGTAGGTCCGTCCCTGCTGCTCCATGCGGTATTGGTCCATCGCCGAGTAGTTCATCTGGCGTTGGAAGTTGCTCATGTTGAGCTGTTGCTGTTCGCGGTCGTTCTGATTTTTCTGACCGGGAAGAGGAGGTAGGTTGTTGTTCATTTTTCTTATTTCTTATAAATTTGGATTGTTGGTTATTGCATTACATTCTTTCTGGCATCTCGATGCCGAGAAGAGCGAAGGCGTTGCGCAGAGTGCGCGCCACGACGTCGGCGAGTCGCAGACGGAAGCACCTCACATCGGCGTTCTCTTCGCGAAGGATTGAATAGTCGTGATAGTACTGGTTGAACTCTTTCGCGAGTTCGAAAGCGTAGTTGGCAATCAGAGCTGGAGAGTAGTTCTTTCCGGCGTCGGCAACGGTTGCGGCGAAGTCGGCAACGCGCTGTATGAGCGCCACCTCTTTCTCGTTGGGCGCGACGTTTGCTGCTGCTGCGGGTTGTTCACCGGCTTTGCGTAGCACGGAGCGAATGCGTGCGTAGGTGTACTGCACGAAGGGTCCGGTATCGCCGTTGAGTTTGATTGACTCCTTGCTGTTGAAGAGCATATTGCGCCGCGGGTCGACCTTTAGGATGAAATACTTGAGCGCGCCAAGACCCACCACGCGTGCAATCTCGCGACGTTCATCGTCGGTGACGCCTTCGAGACGTCCCGGCTCGGCAGTCATCTCGGCGGCATTGGCCACCATCTTGTCCATCAGTTCGTCGGCGTCGACCACTGTGCCTTCACGCGATTTCATCTTGCCGTCGGGCAGCTCGACCATGCCGTAGGAGAAGTGAATCAAGTCCTTTCCCCACTTGAAGCCGAGTTTGTCGAGCAGCAGCGACAGCACCTGGAAGTGGTACTCCTGCTCGTTGCCCACCACATATATCATTTTGTCGATGGGGTAGTCCTGGTAGCGGAGCTTGGCTGTGCCAATATCCTGCGTCATGTAGACACTGGTGCCGTCGCTACGCAGCAGCAGTTTGTGGTCGAGACCGTCGCCGGTGAGGTCGGCCCATACGCTGCCGTCGTCCTTGCGGTAGAACAGTCCCTTCTCGAGTCCTTCGAGCACCTTGCCCTTTCCTTCGAGATAAGTCTCGCTCTCGTAGTAAATCTTGTCGAAAGCGACGCCGAGACGCTTGTAGGTCTCGTCGAAACCGGCGTACACCCAGTCGTTCATCGTTTTCCACAGCTGGCGCACCTCCGGGTCGTTGTTCTCCCACTTGCGAAGCATCTCGCGAGCCTCCTGCATCAATGTGGACATTGAGGCGGCAGTGTCTTCGTCGACGCCTTTCTCCTCCATGATAGCCTTGATTTCGGCTTTATAGTGACGGTCGAACTCCACGTAGAAGTCTCCGATGAGATGGTCGCCTTTCTTTCCGGCCTTCTCGGGTGTGATGCCGTTGCCCCATTTGAGCCAAGCGAGCATCGACTTGCAGATGTGTATGCCACGGTCGTTGACGATGTTGGTCTTGACCACTTTGTAACCGTTGGCCTCCATGATGCACGCGAGGCTGTAACCCAGCAGGTTGTTGCGCACGTGGCCCAGGTGCAGCGGTTTGTTGGTGTTGGGCGATGAATACTCGATCATCACCAGCTGACTGTTTTCATCGGCACGTCGCAGACCGTAGTCGGCATCGGCGGCGATTGCGTCAAACACCTTTGCCCAGTACATGGGGTCGATGGTGATGTTGAGGAAGCCCTTGATTACGTTGAAACGGCTCACGGCCTCGCAGTGCTCTTCGAGCCACTGTCCGAGTTCGTTGGCTGTAGCTTCGGGCGCTTTGCGCGATGCTCGCAGCAGCGGGAAGACGACAATGGTAAGATTGCCCTCAAACTCCTTCTTGGTTGTCTGCACGGTGATTTGCTCTTCGTTCACCGTTGCTCCGTAGAGTTGCGCTACGGCCTCGACAGTGGCATGTGCCAGAATATTCTCAATCGACATAATCTCTGTTTTTTACTGTTTACGGTTGCAATAATCGTGCAAAATTACAAAAAAAGGTGGATTTCGATGCCATTGCTGCCAGTTTTTCATGATTTTTCACTAATTTTGCACTTAGATGGAAGGTAAAACGAGGGAAATAACGCCAGAAAAAGCCCTGCAACGTCTCGAAGCGCTATGCGCGCGCAGCGAACAGTCGCCAGCCGACATTGAGACTAAACTGCGACGGTGGGGCGTAGGTGAGCGTGACCGCGAGACCATTGTCAAGCAGTTGCGTGAGTCGGGCTTTCTCGACGAGCGCCGTTATGCCCGCGCCTATGTCCACGACAAGCATATGTTCAACGGCTGGGGACGCATGAAAATAGCCAATGGCCTTCGCCTGAAGGCGATACCTCAAGAATACATCGACGAGGCGCTCGAGCAAATCAACGCTGACAGCGAAGCCGACACTTTGCTGAAGCTGCTGCGCGCCAAGCAACGCACCATCGCGGGCCGTGAGCCTCGCAAGCAACGTGACGCGCTGCTGCGCTATGCGGCTTCTCGCGGCTTCACACTCGACCAGGCGCTCGCTGCGCTCGAGCGGCTGTAGGCTGTACGACGGGAAACTGGTTGTTGTGGATGTCCTCTATAATAATACTTCCTTTGACTCCTTGACTCCGTAGAGTTTCGGGCACCGCTGACGCGGTGGAAATTTTTCAAAATTTGGTTCAAAATTTCTCAAATGGGGGGACTCGGTTGCGGAATTGGGTAGTCTGGGGGGAGTGTTTGGTTAGTCGAGGTGGGCTGCTGCGAGGGTGAAGACGGAGAGAGTTGTGCCTTCGATGGCGAGCAGGGGTCGTGCGCAGTTGATGAGGGTAGAGCCCGTGGTCACTACGTCGTCGAGCAACAGCAGATGCTTGTTTTTCAGTTCGTCGGCATATTTGTTGCGTAGAGCGAACCGTCCGCGAGTGCTTTCCATACGCTCTGCGGCGCTTTTGTGGGTCTGTGTCTCGCTCTCGCGCACTGCTTTCAGTGCGTTGACGACCGGCACTCCCAGTTCTTTTGCGACGCCGCTTGCTATTTTCTCGCTCTGGTTGTAACCACGGCTGGCGAGTTTGGTGAAGTGCAGCGGCACAGGCACGATGGCGTCGATGGCGTCGAAGCACCCGCTGTCGCGCATCTCGGCAGCGGCTTGTTGTCCCATCCACACGCCGAGTTGCGGCATGTTGTGGTATTTGATGTCGTGAAGAATGGCGGCGTAACTGCTGGTACGCTCGTAGAAGAAGAAACTCACGGCGCGCTCGATGGGCACGATACCGGCGAACCGCTGTTCGAAGGCGTTGAACGTCTGCCGCTCGTATCGCGTACGCGGCAACTGCGACAGGCAGTGCCGGCACAGGAAACGCTCGTCGGCCGAAAGCGTCTTGCCGCACACCGGGCAGAGCCGTGGCAGCAGCACGTCGACCGCGGCACGCAGCCAGTTAGCGGCACGGAGCGACGCCATAGTCCTTGAGAACGTTGTACAACCTGTGCAGGGGCAATCCCATCACGTTGTAGAAACTGCCCTCGATGTTTTTCACGCCCATGCAGCCAATCCACTCCTGAATGCCGTAGGCCCCGGCCTTGTCGAGCGGGTGGTAGCGCGTCACGTAGTAGTCTATCTCGCTGTCGCTCAACGGAGCGAACTCCACTGTCGACACGACGTCGAAAGTGGTGGAACGGCTCGTTGTGGCAACGGTGACGCCGGTGATGACCTCGTGGCGTCGGCAGCTCAGGTGGCGCAGCATCTGCCGCGCTTCGTCCTCGTCGGCGGGTTTGCCCATGACCTCGTTGTCGAGCACCACGATGGTGTCGGCTGTGATGACGAGTTCGTCGTCGGAGAGTTGCTCGATATAGGCCGCCGCCTTTTTCCGCGAGATGTAGGCGGCGATCTCGGCTGTGGGCATTTCCGGCGGATAACTCTCGTCGATGCCGTGCATGACCCTTACCTCGAACTCTATTCCGAGGTCGGCGAGGAGCTCTCGACGTCGGGGCGAATTGCTTGCAAGCAGTACTTTCATGTAAGATGTAAAATGTAAGATGTTCAGCAATTATTAACTAATAACTAAAGAACTACCAGCCGAAGGCGTGCTCGTCGTCGAGCCACCAACCGTGTGCGTTGAGGACCTTTTCGAGCATTTCCCTCGCCACGCCGTGTCCGCCGTCGCGCTTCGAGACGTATTGCGCCACGTCTTTCACCTCCTGCGCCGCGTCGGCCGGTGCGACTGCTATGCCAGCCTCGCGCATCGCCGGAATATCGGGGATATCGTCGCCCACAAACATCGCTTCGTCGGCCGTCAGGCCCAGAGAGTCGAGCCACTGACGGAACACCGGCAGTTTCTTGGCCGAGCCGAGAAAC
Source organism: Sodaliphilus sp. (assembly GCA_045112115.1). Lineage (GTDB taxonomy): Bacteria > Bacteroidota > Bacteroidia > Bacteroidales > Muribaculaceae > Sodaliphilus. The sequence goes on from JBGUHM010000036.1 coordinate 35,875, forward strand.
ACGTCGTCGATGCCAAGAGAGCGGAAGCGCACGTCGATGGCGTGAGTGTTCGCCCCGCTGATGATGGCGATTTTGAGCCCTTTCTTCACTGCGTGCTGCAAGGCGTATCCGTCCTTGATGCTTACCATGCGCAGCGGCACGCCGTCGGGTCCCAGAGGGATTGTAGAAGGCGAGAGAACGCCGTCCACGTCGAAAGCAATCGCTTTTATCTTTTTGTAATCCATATACTTGTCATTGTTGTTTGTGGCGGTTCATAATGCTGTCGCTAAGCAGACGGTAGATGTCGCGAGGCGTGCCTTCGAGTTGAGAGAGATGTCGCTCGATGATTCGTCGGTCGCCGCGCGCAGCCGGTCCGGTCTGCGATTGTTCCGGCGAAAGCGAGTTGAGTTTGTCCAGTGTGTTGCCAATCAAAGGCATCATTGCCTGGAAATCGAGGCCTTTTTCGGCGAGCAGGTCGCTGGCCAGGGTCCAGAGGTGGTTGGTGAAGTTGCATGCAAACACGGCTGCGATGTGAAGACGCTCACGCTCGTCGCTGCCGCACACTTTAACGTGTTCGCTCATCAGGCGTGCCAACCCGGTGATTTGCTGAGTCGTGGCTTCGTCGGCGCCTTCGACGAAGATGTGTACGCGGCTCATGTCGGCCGTGAGTGTCCGGCTGAACGACTGCATGGGGTAGAGAACGCCGTAGTGCTGTCGACGGCCCGCGAACACGCTCACCGGCGTAGAGCCGGAGGTGTGGAGCCACAGCGCTCCGTTGTCAAGGGTGGCGGACAGAACATCGGCGATGGCATCGTCCTTTACCGCGATTATGTAGACGTCGGCATTCGGGTAGAGTTCGCTCAGACGCGCGGTGGCGCTGCAGCCGTCGATGGTGCCGGCGAGTTGTTGCGCATGGTCGAGCGTTCGGCTGAACACCTGCGTGATTTCGGTCTTGTCGCGCAAAGCTGCCGCCAAGCTTGTGGCTACGGCACCGGAGCCAATCAGTACAACCTTCGTCATCTCAATCGACAATCAATACCTTTTCCCATTTGAGTTTCTCGGGGTCGACGGGCTTTCGCACCTCGTCCTTGTGGCCTATGGTGATTACGCAAAGCACCTCCAGCTCGGGGTCGAGGTCGAGATAGTCTTTCATCCACTGGCTGGCCGAAGTCTCGTCGTCGTGTAAGCGGTTGCGCAGTTGAATCCAGCAACTGCCCAGTCCGAGAGCCTCCACTTGCAGTTGGATGTAGGTAGCCGCGATGGCGGCATCCTCGATCCACACATCGCTCACGGTCGGGTTGGCACTCACGACCACGGCGAGGGCCGCCTTTGCGATTGGATGAGCGAACTGCGGCTTGCACTGAGCCATAGCCTTTAGAATCTCGGGGTTCTCGACGACTGTGAAGTGCCATGGCCGCGAACTCTTCGAGCTCGGCGCCAGCAAAGCGGCCTCGAGAATGGTTTTCACTTCATCGGATGTCAGTTCCTTGTCGGTGTATTTGCGGATGCTGTGTCGTGTGAACAGCATCTCGTGGAAGTCGATTTTGTTCATTTTCCTAATTGTTGATTGATTGACTCGATGTAATTCAGAATCTCGTCGCGTCCCCGACGGTCGATGCTTGAAGTCTCGAACACCGGCGGCAGCTCTTCCCACGTTTTCAGCAGGATGCTCTTGTATTTAGCCACGGCTTGAGCACCGGCCACCTTTCCCAGTTTGTCGAGTTTTGTGAACACGATGGCAAAAGGCACACCGTTCTCGCCGAGCCATTGCATGAACTCGAGGTCGATTTTCTGCGGCTCGTGTCGGCTGTCGACCAGCACGAAAAGGTTGACCAACTGGTTGCGCAAGCCTATGTAGCTCTCGATGATTCGTTTAAGCTCGGCCCGGCTGTCCTTGCTGCGCTGCGCCCAACCGTATCCCGGGAGGTCGACGATATACCAGCTGTTGTTGATTAAGAAATGGTTGATCAGCATTGTCTTCCCGGGAGTCTGGGAGGTTTTCGCCAGCCCTTTTCGTCCGGTGAGCATATTGATTAGCGACGACTTGCCCACGTTCGACCGTCCGATGAAAGCGTATTCGGGTCGTTCACCTTGTGGGCATTTCCTCACATCGCTGTTGCTTATTTCAAATTCCGCGCTTTTAATAATCATAATTAAAGGTGTTTATCAGAGTGCAAATTTAGCAGTGCCTGAGTATCCAAATCCATTGTTTCGACATTAGCGGAAACGATTTTGCGTTATCTTTTGTTTCGCCAATGGCTTTTGTTCTCGGTCCCTTGCCCCGCTGCGGGAGCGACGATGGAGTCGCTTGTCGCAGCCGAAGTGCTTGCCTCGACAGAAGCTTCGCTGGCCTCATAATTGCTGCTTGATGAATTGCTGAGTTGCTTGATTCCAATCAAAGCGGCTAAGCAGGTGACCATAGCGAGCGACATGCAAATGGTGAGCAGTTTCCATAAGGCCATGGGTTTCTTTTGCTTAGGTGCAGGCTGGTTGCGTTTCACCGGTCGCGGTTGCCACTTCACCGGTTGCTGCCGTGATGATACGGGCCGTTGCTGTTGTTGTGACGTGAAGCCGTAAGGTTGCTGCTGTTTAGCCCTGCCGTAGTGCTCAGGTTGAGCCGTTGGCTCGACAGTAGGCTTGGCATGCGCTTTCGGGGGCATGATTGTTGCGTTAGGCGGCGCAGGCACGGAGTCATTCAAGCCAGTCCTCTCTTTCTTTGCGCTCTTAGCTGTCGGCTTAGGCGGCATCACGGTAGGAATGCTGCCCAAGTCGCTTGAGGTGGCCGCCTGCTGCTCGTCGATGGCATCGACAATGGGTTGCGATATTTCCTCGGGCTGTTCCGGCGTTACCGGCGGCTTCGGAACAGTATTGGCCTTTTGCTGCTTTTGCTGCTTATTGTGAATGTTGGCAGCCAGACTGCCTATCATGTCGATTTGTTTGGCCTTACCCATAGGAGCCGGCTTCTTTTCCTTCACTGGTTCCGGTTTGGGCTCGGGTTTGGGTTCGGGTTTGGGTTCCGTTCGCTTTTGATTTCCCCCAATCAGGACCACGCGCTCGCTTATTTCTTCGGCATACGGCTCAGGTTCGTCAGCCGGTTTTGCTGGCGGTATAGGCGGCGCTATCACCTTTTCGGGTTTCTTTCTGCTGGGAAGACTCGGGTCGTCGATGTCGATAACCTTGTCGTTTTCGTTAACAGCCGCGGCCCGTGCCACCGGAAGAAGCGAAGCCTCTGGCGGGTAGAAGCCCTCCATGTTGATTACCCCGGCTTTGAGCAGGTAGTTGCGAAGCACATTCACGTTAGCGGGCCTGTCGTTTTTCGATGGCTGCATGAGCCACAAGATCACGTTAGCCAGCAACGGGTCAACATTGGAGAAGTCGAAAGCCCTCTCGTGACTGTCGATAATTTCCCCTGTTTTAGGCGGGTTTTTACCTGTGAGACAGGTGTAGAGAGTGCCTCCCAGGGCGTAAAGGTCGGTCCACGGGCCTATTTTCTTCCAAATCCTCTGCTCCTGCTCCGAAGGCGCGTAACCCGGAGTGTAGCACATCACCGTTGTTGCCAACGAGATTGAAGTCGACTCGCTGAAATTCTGCTGTTTTGAAGCGCCGAAGTCGATGAGTTTGACATCTCCGTTCAAGTCGATCATGATGTTTGCCGGCTTGATGTCGAGGTGGTATAGCCGCTTTTTGTGAATGGCAGCCAAAGCTCGCAGCATCTGGTCCATCAGCTTCCATGCTTGCGGCGTGGTGAGCAGCACGTGTGATTTCCTCACACGTTGGTGAAGCGAGTCGCCTTTGACATACTGCATCACCAGGTAAGCTGTGTTGTTCTGCTCGAAATATCGGTAGACCTTCACCACATGGTGGTCGTTGATGAGCGACTGGCGTTGAGCCTCGCTGCGGAATCTATTGAACAACTCGTCGAAGACCCGAATGTTGTCGGCATTGCTGACCTTCACTGAGTTGCTTGGTAGTAGCCTCTCGTTGATACCTCTGACAAACAGCTCTTTAATCACGACGAGTTCCTGCCGCTGGTGGTCTTCGGCGATATAAGTGTTTCCGAATCCCCCCGACGACAGGTAGTCGACGATAGTATACACTTGCCCGAACAGGTTGGTACCTGGTTGAAGCAGAGTGGCTATGTTTGCCCCTTGAGGTATATTCATTTTGTTCAGATGTCGCTCTAGGCTACGGCTGAATGCCGATGGACTTACATGTCCATCGGCAATTCCTTACCGTTCTTGTCAAATTTCTTGCATTGTCCGTGAACTGGAGCGCTGTTCTCAAACTTGCCTTCGTAGTAAGAGCCGTCGGAGTCAAGGACATACTTACCCTCGTCGTATCGGTTCTGCTTGAAGGAGCCAGTGTAGACACCGTCACCCTTGAAGACGAACGTAGCATCGGGACCTTCCATTACACCGTGTACGAACGGGCCGTTGTAGTCATTTCCGTTGTCGAACTTCGCATGGCCCTTTCCGTGAGGCTTGTCGTTCTCGTCGACAGTGCCGGTGTAAGTGTAGTTGCCTATTTCCTTGTCTTCATTGATCACTTTCATATCGGTGACCGACTTCAAGTTTTCGGCATCAGCGGAAGCAACGGCCTCGGTGGAGGTAGCCTCAGAATCGGAGCCTTTTGGCAACAGCAGCCAAGTGACCACACCTGCTATGACCGCTACCACAGCGAGTATAGCTATGATAAGCCCGGTTTTCGACTTCTTAGGTTGCTCGTCATAGGTGAATTCCTCCTCTTCATAAACCGGTTCGGGTTCGGGTTCAGGTATAGGTTCCGGTTCGGGTTCGGGTTCCGGTTGGCGTACTGGCTGATGACGGTTTTTCTTCGATTTGTTCTTGCCCTTTTCCCGCTTCACCGGTTCGGGTTGGCGTACAGGTTCCGGTTCCGGTTCAAAGTCGGGCTCGGGCTCAGGCTCGGGCTCTGGCATAGCAACAGGTTGCGGTGCGGGCTGAGGCTCGGGCTCAGGCATAGCAACTGGTTGCGGTGCGGGTTGCGGCTCGGGCTGGGACACTGGTTGCGGTGCGGGTTCAGGCTCGGGCTGGGGCACTGGTTGCGGTGCCGGTGCCGGCTGCGGCTCGGGCTGGGACACTGGTTGCGGTGCCGGTTGCGGCTCGGGCTGAGGCATAGCCACTGGTTGTGGTGCCGGTTGCGGCTCGGGCTGAGGCATAGCCACTGGTTGCGGTGCCGGCTGCGGCATCGGCTGTTGTACAGGTTGTTGTACAGGTTGTTGTATAGGCTGCTGTACAGGTTGTTGTACAGGTTGTTGCATCTGTTGGCTTGGTACACCTTGGCTCGGTACACCTTGACTTGGTACACCTTGGCTTGGTATACCTTGACTTGGTATGCCCTGGCTTGGTATACCTTGGCTTGGTATACCTTGACTTGGTATGCCCTGGCTGGGCATGCCGGTGAATTGCTGTTGTGGCATGGGTTGTGCATAGCCGGGAGCGGGCATACCGACATATTGCTGATTAGCTACGCCGGGCATGCTTTGGCTGGGCATGCCAGTGGGTGCTCCCTGATAGTAGTTGGCCGGCATGGGTTGTCCCATACCTGCTTGAACGCCAGGGTATTGCTGCGGTTGTTGCTGTTGCGGCATTCCAGTATAAGCCGGTGGCATTTGACCCATATTGGCCGTCATACCGGGATACTGCGGTTGCTGCGGTTGCTGCGGTTGCTGCTGCGGCATGCCAGGATAGGAAGTGGGCGGCATTTGGCCCATTGCTCCAGGCATACCTGTGTATTGCGGCGGCATGGCTGTTGCCCTTGGTATGGGTTGTCCTCCCAGATTCTCGGCGAGTCCGTTAGCCTGAACATATTGCATCACCTCTTCGACCGACTGCGGCCTGTCGCTGCGTCGCGGAGTCATCAGCCAGAAGATGAGTTTGCGCATGGGAGCCGACACTCCGGCGTGGAACGGCAGCGCCTCCTCCGGGTCTTCCTCGATGTCGCTGGGCATGGGCGGCTTCTTGGCCGTGAGTGCTCGGTAGATGGTTGCACCAAGAGCGTAAAGGTCGGTCCACGGTCCGAACTTCTCCATGTTCTGCTCCATCTGCTCACGCGGCGCATATCCGGCGGTGTAGGCCATGCCAGTCGCCGTTGCCGCGAGACCGTCGGGCGTTAGTTGCTTACTTGCCCCGAAGTCGATGAGAATGGCATCTCGAGTCGTGTTGCGAATCATGATGTTGGCGGGTTTGATGTCCAGATGCTGGAAGCCCTGATGATGCACCTCTGACAGGGCGTTTAGCAACTGTGGCAGCATGTGCCGCACGTCGTCTTCAAAGAGTTCGCCCGACTCCTTGATTATCTGCTCTACGCTCTTGCCATCGATAAACTCCATTGCATAGTAAACGGTGCCGTTAGCTTGGAATAGGTCGAGCACCTTAACTATATAAGGCGAGTTCATGATAGAAAGCCTTTGAGCCTCTTTCAGCAGTTTTGCTTTTTGTTCCTCGAACTGATGCATGTTGTCGAGGTTGCTCACGCGTATTGTCATGTTGTCGGGCTCTCGCTCGGTAACGCCTCGCATGAAAAACTCCTTCAGAGCGACCATTCGCAATTCCCGTCCGAAGGCGTCGAACTGCTTAGCGATATAAGTGTTACCGAATCCTCCGGCGGCCAGCGGTTGTTCCACACGGTAGGAGAGGGGCCCGTTTCGGAGTTGCGTTCCCGGTTGTAGCATCGACGTTGTGTCAATCTTGCTCATAAGTTGTATTGCTTGTATTGTGTTGTATTACAGATGGTTTGTGTCTCGTTGAGGGGTGTCTTAATAACCTGCGCCCATGGCCTTGAGTTGGGCCTTGGCATTCTCGTTACCGTTGGCCATTGCCTGCTGGAAGAGTTGGATAGCCATCTCTCGGTCGACGTCGGTGCCAATTCCCTTCTGGTAGCAACGTGCCAGATTGTAGGCAGCATCTTCGTTCTCGCTGTCGGCATCGACGGCCCTTGTGTAATAAAGGAAGGCCTGGTCCTTGTCGACATGCTTGCCGGCCTCGCCGCTCTCATAGCACTCCCCGAGGAAGTTGAGGGCATAAGTGTTCTCTTGGTCGGCCGCAAGTTCAATCCATTCCATGCCGTCCTCTTGATTGGGCTCGATTCCGATACCTTGAATAGTCCAACGTCCGATGATAGCCTGAGCGTCGTCGTCACCCTGAATGGCTGCCATCTTGTAGAAACCATAGGCGAACTCCAAAGCGTCGGCTGCATCTTCAACCTTGTTGGCTTCGATATCGCTTACAGCCTCGCGGTGATATGAAACCGCGCGCTCAAGCGAGTGCTGATATCCCTTTTCGATTTCCTGAATGCGTTTCAAGGCGTATTCGTTACCCTGCAGAGCGGCCTTGCGCAGCCATCGTCCAGCTTCGAGCTGACTGACGTTGGTCACACCGATAGAGTCGAGGAAGCAACGTCCCATGTTGGCCATACCCTCGGCCGAACCTTTCTCGGCGGCTTTCTGGTAGTACATGAAAGCGGCCTGTCCGGGAGTAGCAGTCGACCCTGCAGTGAGTTTTTTGATACCCTGCTCGTAGCAGAGACCTATGTAGTTGTATGCCAAGCCGCTACCGCGCTGCTCAGCCATTTCGAACCATTTCAGAGCCTCGCTGTAGTCTTTGCTGCAGCCACTACCTTCGAAGTAGCAACGTCCCAGCATAGCCTGAGCGTCTCGGTTTCCGAGTTCAGCCGCCTTTTTTAACAACGAAACCGCTTCGTACTCGTTGTTTGAGGCCATAGCGTTGTCGTAGTATTGCTGTGCCTCGGCAGAGCGGTCCTGTTTCACTACTGGAGCGGCAGGTTCGACGTGCTGAGTAGCAGTCGTGTTGGTTGCACCGGTATACGTCCGCGTGTGTTGCCTTTGCGTTTGCGTCCTGGTGTATCTTTGCTGACGCACCGGTTGCTGCTGCCTCACCTTTTGCTCGGTAGTTTTTGTTTTTTGCACTTTCACTTCGCCGCCCATCTTACGCGTTTGCGCCGTAGATGCAGGCACGGCAATCAATATTGCGATGGCGGTTAAAGCCGTCAGTAAGGCTTTGAAGAGTGGTTTTTTCCCTAATGTGTTCTGTATCATAGTTCTCTCGATTTTTTTCAAAAAAAGTGTTTTTAATTGTTGGGGTCGTACTTACTCACGTTTTTCAGCCATTCGGCGGCCTGCTCGTTGTTATATTCGTCGGCCGCTTCCTTAATCATCCGGTAACCTTCGTCGCGTTTTTTGGCGCTGTCGTTTTCCAGCAGCACCAGTCCCAGCGTGAACACGAGGTCTCTGTTGTTAGGCTCATTGTCGATGGCATCACGCAGAATGCTCTCGGCTTCGAATAGGTCTTTCTCGGTACCCACACCTTTCATGAGGCATTCAGCCAACAACGTTACGGCGTCGGTGTTGCCTTTCTTTACCGCGCTACGCAGCAAAGTCACTGCAAGTTCAGGGTCTTTTTCGTTCTGATAAGTGCCGACACCGTTGAGGTAGCAGTAAGCAGTGTTGTACAGCCCGCTTGGATCACCGGCTTCGGCTGCTTTTGAGAACCACTCCAAAGCCATTGCTTCGTCGGGCACGGGGTCGGTCCAGTAGAGGAATCCCAGTTCGTTCATCGCCTCGATGCAACCTTGTCGTGCTGCGGTAATAAACAGACCTTTAGCTCTCTCGCGGCTGGGTTTCTCTTTCTGCATTTCGTCCCATCCCTGCCTGTAGCACTCGTTGCCGCTCATTCGCTTTACTGGAGGAGTCTTGTACTCTTTTTTCGGCTTTTTGGCTGCGTGAGACCGCGACGGTATCGGCTCGGACAACTCCAAGTCGGTGGCAACGGCATATGCCTGACTCATGTCGAGCCGGTCGGCCTGGCGGCAAAGGTTTTTCTCGGCGGCCACGCGCTGCAACTGGCTTACCGGAATTGTAAGCCCGCTGTTCTGCGCTCCGGCCGTAATCCAAGCCGCCGCTAAAATCAATATGATGTTAGTTGCTCGTTTCATTTATTATTTTTTCGTTGTTGAATACTACTATTGGTGGGTTTTCCTCCTGAACCGCCGGTATTGGTGTTCTGAGTTCCATTTGCTGGAACAGTAATTACTTCTCTTTGCTGCATATTTTGAATCTGTCGACGAGCAGCGTCGGCATTATCTGCTGCGCCCCGATTTTGATTTTGGACGTCAGATTGATTCAATTGCTGTGTCCTTCTTGTGTTGTAGCCATTACCATTATTACTACTACTTGAAGAACTAGCCGTACCCGTACGCCTGTCTGTCGTAGTGGGATCGGTTCTCTGGCGGTTTATCGCATTTTGCACTTCACGTTGCACCTCAGAGTTGTTCCTTTCACGTCCAATGGCAGGCGCTTCGTCGTCATCATCCGGCTCAATCAAGTTTGGGTCGATGGGCTCATCGCTTTCGGAAGCGGAACTTTCGGAAGCGGAGCTTTGCGAAGCAGAGCTTTCTTGCTTTTCAATTTTTGCTTTGCCATAGCCAAACATATCTTTGATTTCGTCTTGGAAATACCATCCTGCGGCACCGAGGCCACCGAGCAACAACAGCAGAAGCAGAATGATGAGAGGCGCTTTGCTGCGTTTTGGGCGCTCGGGAGCCGGCGGCATCTTATTCGGGTCGAAACCAGCGGGAGCTCCCATTCCAATGGGTTTCGTTATCTCGGCCTTTGGCGCAGGCGGTGCTGGCGTGGGTGCCGGTGGCGTCACGGGCGCGGGCGGCGGGGTTGCCGCTTTCGCTTCGGCTGCTGCAGTAGCCGCTGCTGCCGCGAGTTCAGGCGTTATTGCCGGCGGCGTTCCGGCGGCTTTATCCTTTTTGTCGTCAAATTTTGGGGGCACCTGTTGAGTGTCCTCATCCTCTTCGTCGACATCCATAATATCGAGGTCGGCTTTTCCCATCCTTTTCTCGACGTTGATTGCGTTGCACATGGCAATCGCTTCATTGCTGTCGAGTTTGTCGTCTCCCGGCTCGGCTTCCACGTCGGCCACATGCAGCAGATAGGCCGAATGGTTGTCCTTGCTTCCTGTTGTGGCCTCCACGAGTTTGCTAGCCTTTAGCTGGTCGCTGTCGTTGGTGCTGAGAATGGCCATGATATCCTCGTCTTCCATTTCTTCGAGCATGCCGTCGGAGCAATGGTAGAAGTAGTCGCCTGGTTTGATGTCGGTGATATGAACGATGTCGGCGCGCGTGCGGTTGTCTTCGCCTGGCATCATTGCTCTGGTGATTACGTTTTTCTGCGGCGAAGTCTTCATCTCCTTGTAGGAGAGTTCGCCCGCTTGATATAGTTCATACACCAGAGAGTGGTCTCGCGACTTGTAGAGAATTTCGCCTGTGGAAGGTCTCAGGTGATAGATGCGACTGTCGCCAATGTGTGCCACAGTTGCGCCGCCCTTGTGGAACGAGACGAGAGTGAGCGTGGTGCCCATTTTCTTGAACGAGCCGTCGTCGCGCTCGTCGAGAGCGTTGTAGGCCTCTTTGATGGCGCCCATGAGCAGCTCATCGGTGAGTGCCTGGCTAGCCGGGTCGAGATTCTTCTTAATAAATGTAGCGATAGTGGCAGCCACAGTACGGCTTGCCACTTCGCCTTTAGCATGTCCACCCATGCCGTCGCACACCAGAAACAGTTTGTCGTCGGCTTTAGCTTTGCCCTTCAAGGGGTAGATTGCATCTTCTTGGTTATCGCGTTGGCCTATTTCGTGGATTGCTTGTGGTGGGAAAAGTTTGATTCTCATGTTACGATATAGTGAAAATATTTTCGTGCGATAAAGTTCGCTTTAAGTTAATAATATAATTAGGTATGGGCCGACCCTAAAAGGAGCGGCCCTTTAATGATGTCACCACTTGATGATAGGCAGGTTGTCGTCGAACCGTCCCCACATCACCGGGTGCTGGTGCTGTCGTGAATCATCAATGACATGTTTGTGTACATATTTGAAGATTTCCTTTGCCGTTATGATACGGTCTCGAGACGAGTCGGCTTTGCCCTTGAGGCCTTTAGCCAGATAGTAGGTGAACAGGCTGTTGTTCATTCCTCCCATTTCGAGAGATGTTTCGTTGGAGCGTGACGATAGGAACAGAAGCACGTTTTTGCCGTTGAGCGACTGGTTGTTGTCGTCACGCATCTTGCCTGAATAGCAGCAGTCGGCGAGAATCACCTTGCTCTTGGCTTTGCTCTTTTTCATCACGTTGATTACCTTGTCGTAGGACAGTGTTCCGTCGTAGCAGTAGAGTCCGCCCGGCACGCCGTGACCGCTGAAGAAGAGCACGACTACGTCGTTAGGTCCAGCCGAGCGATAGGTCTGCTGCATGAGTTCGCAGATGCGCCTGCGTGTGGCCTTGCTGTTAGTGAGAATCGACACCCGGCAGTTTCCGTTGCTGGCGAAGAGGTTGCTCATTGTAACGGCATCGTTGGCGCTGACCCTGAGGTCGTTTGCTGTGCCTGGGTAGTCGCTGAGTCCGACGCAAACTGCGAAGGTTTTAGCCTGAACGGCTTGCGGGGCTGCGAGAGCCAGCGCCAGTGCTATGATGAATAATAGTCTCTTAATCATATTGTTGTCTTGTAAATGCTGTTTGATTTGCCGATGTGTTATATTATGCTTCCTGAACATCGTTGATGTAGTCGCTCATTCCGTTGTAGTCGTCGACGTCGGCGCTTGTGAGATGCAGATTGTCGTCACCGAGGTCGGCCGTGTCGGGTCCTTCATACTCGACGTTGAGTTCCGGATTGTAGTCGTTGGTGTCGTCGTCGGAAGGTCCATCGTAACCGCCAGTGCTGGATGCACGACCGCCGGTGTCGAACCCGTCGTTGTCGTTGTCGATAGCTACACGCTGGCGCCCGTCGTTGTCATCGAATTCGGCGCGCTCACGCTCGGTCTGATCGTCCCAGTCGGCGGGCTGGTCCTCGACTACGACATGGTGGTGAACCACTTCGTGATGCACAACAGTGGTGGGTGCGGGAGCTGTTGCCGGTGGAGCCTGTCCCATAGCCATAGCTGTGAACTCGTGCTGCTCGGCCGGAGTCATTGCGTTCCACTCGGTGGCGTAATAAGTGCCGTATACACCTCCGTGCCAGTAGAACACTCCGCCTGCGCCGAGAGTTGCTCGAGCCTGTGCGAAAGCCTGCGAGAACGACAGCGAGTCGTCGCATACCATCTGTCCCGAGATTGACGTGTTGGCATCGGTGTCGACCTCGACGTTATTGTCGTCTTCGGTGTCGGGCTCACCGGGATCGTTGGCGGTCATGGCATAAGCTACCCCGCCGCCTGCAGCCGTTCCTAGTAAGACGCCTCCTACGCCTGCTGCGATAGCTGCGCCCACAGTAGCTCCAGCGCTTCGTCTGGGCTGCGGTTGCGTCTCGTCGATTTCAACTTCGGTCATGGGAGTGGGGGGGAGATTCTGACCATAAGGATTGTTCTCGTTCTCCATCTGCTGATAGAGAGTTGCGTCATCGTAAGTTGCCATAATATTACTGTTTTTTGTTGTTTAAATAATTCGTTTTTAATCTCGTTTTGTGCTACAAAATTACAAAAGCGGAAGACCGTTACGCAAATAATTGCGTTGTTTTATGTCGAACTGTCGCCTTTTCATTATGAAATAACCTTCGGTGGTGATAAAACAATTCGGTCGTCCGTCGGCAACACATTTCACATTATTTATAGTTAAACGACTGCAAATTTAATTCTTTTTCGTGGAATAAGCAAGAAATTGCCGCTTTTTTTGCAAAAAAGTTGTTATTGGTTAGATTCTGGTATTTGCCTGTAGTATTCGTTGTTTTGGGCGGTGTTGTTTCGTGAAAAACTTTTCCTTTAAAAAACTTGGTAGTATTCGCTATTTTTTTGTACCTTTGCGCCACAATATCGACCAAAATAAAATTCAATTAATAACAAAACTTTAAAAGTACTTAACTATCATGTGGTTATCTAATTCATCGGTAGGACGGAAAGTGGTGATGAGCGTCACCGGCCTGTTTCTCGTCCTCTTTGTAACATTCCACGCTTTGATGAACGGGGTGGCACTCTTCTCGCTCGACGCTTATGAGTCCATCTGCGAATTCCTCGGGGCGAATTGGTATGCTCTTGCTGGTACCGCAGTGCTTGCCTTGGGTTTCGCTGTTCACATCATCTACGCGTTCATCTTGACATTGCAGAACCGTAGCGCTCGTGGCGACAACCGTTATGCAGTGAGCGCTCGTCCGGCAAGCGTGAGCTGGGCCTCTCAGAACATGCTCGCTCTCGGTTTGATTGTCCTCTGCTTCCTTGTGTTGCACCTGTTCCACTTCTGGGCCAAGATGCAGCTTCCCGAAGTCATGGGTGATCAACCCATGAGCGGCGTTCAAGCCATCGAGAACACCTTCTCGCATGTATGGGTGCTTCCTGTATATCTGATTGGTTTCTGCGCTATCTGGTTCCACATCAGTCACGGCTTCTGGAGCGCCTTCCAAAGCATTGGCGTCGCCAACGACAATTGGATTCCCCGCTGGAAGAAAGTGGCTACGATTTGGGCCACCGTCGTGTTCCTGATGTTTGCCGTCGAGGCCATCTATTTCACTATGAAATATGCCTTTGGCGTTGATTTCTAAGGGCTACCGTTTATCAAAATCATTAATCAATTATCAAAATGGAACTGAATAAAGAAAATACCATTCCCGTAATCGACTCGAAGATTCCCGAGGGTCCCGTTGCCGAGAAATGGACCAATTATAAGGCTCACCAGAAACTCGTTAACCCGGCAAACAAACGCCGCCTCGACATCATCGTCGTGGGTACCGGTCTGGCAGGTGCCAGTGCCGCCGCCACATTGGGCGAGATGGGCTTCAATGTGCTCAACTTCTGTATCCAGGACTCACCGCGCCGCGCTCACTCGATTGCCGCTCAGGGCGGTATCAACGCAGCGAAGAACTATCAGAACGACGGTGACTCGGTTTACCGTCTGTTCTACGACACCGTGAAGGGCGGTGACTACCGTGCCCGCGAGGCCAACGTGTACCGTCTGGCCGAGGTGTCGAACAATATTATCGACCAGTGTGTGGCGCAGGGTGTGCCATTCGCACGTGAATATGGCGGCCTTCTGGCCAACCGCTCGTTCGGTGGCGCTCAGGTGAGCCGCACGTTCTACGCCAAGGGTCAGACCGGCCAACAGCTGCTGCTGGGCGCATATTCGTCACTCAACCGTCAGATTGCCGCCGGTAAGGTGAAGAGCTACAACCGCTACGAGATGCACGACGTGGTGGTTATCGACGGCCGCGCACGCGGTATCATTGCCAAGAACCTTGTGACGGGCAAACTCGAGCGTTTCGCCGCCCACGCCGTGGTGATCGCCACCGGTGGTTACGGCAACACCTACTTCCTGTCGACCAACGCCATGGCTTGCAACGTCAGCGCGGCAATGGCTTGCTATCGCAAGGGCGCGTATTTCGCCAACCCCGCCTATGTGCAGATTCACCCCACCTGTATCCCGCGTCACGGCGACAAGCAGTCGAAGCTCACGCTTATGAGTGAGTCGCTGCGTAACGACGGCCGCATCTGGGTGCCGAAGAACATCGAGGACGCCAAGCGTCTGCAGGCCGGCGAAATCAAGGGCAGCGACATCCCCGAGGAGAACCGCGACTACTATCTGGAGCGCCGCTATCCGGCCTTCGGTAACCTTGTTCCCCGCGACGTGGCCTCACGTGCGGCAAAAGAGCGCTGCGACAAGGGCTTCGGCGTGAACAACACCGGTCAGGCAGTGTTCCTCGACTTCAGCGAGGCCATCAACCGCCTGGGCATCGACGTGATTCGCCAGCGCTACGGCAACCTCTTCGACATGTATGAGGAAATCACCGACGTGAACCCCGGCGAGCTCGCCAACACCATCGACGGTGTGAACTATTACAACCCGATGATGATTTATCCCGCCATCCACTACACGATGGGCGGTATTTGGGTCGACTATGAGCTGCAGACCAGCGTCAAGGGTCTGTTCGCCATCGGCGAGTGCAACTTCAGCGACCACGGCGCAAACCGCCTCGGCGCCTCGGCTCTTATGCAGGGCCTGGCCGACGGTTATTTCGTGCTGCCTTACACCATCCAGAACTACCTGAGCGACCAGATCACGGTGCCTCACTTCTCGACCGACACACCCGAATTTGACCAGGCAGAGAAAGAGGTTCAGAAACAACTCGACGACCTCATGGCCATTCAGGGCAACCGCTCAGTCGACAGCATCCACAAGGAACTTGGCAACATCATGTGGGACTACGTGGGCATGGGCCGCACCAAGCAGAGCCTCGAGACCGCGCTTGAGAAGATTAAGGAGATACGCCACGAGTTTGAGACCAACCTCTTCATCCCCGGCACACAGGACGGCATGAACAACGAGCTCGACAAGGCGTTCCGCCTGCGCGACTTCATTGAGATGGGCCAGCTCATGGCTTACGACGCACTCAACCGCGAGGAGTCATGCGGCGGACACTTCCGCGAAGAGCACCAGACCGAAGAGGGCGAGGCAAAACGCGACGACGAGAACTTCTTCTACGTGAGCTGCTGGAAGTACAACGGCGACGACACCGTCGCTCCGACTCTGATTAAAGAGCCGCTGCATTATGAGGCTATTAAGGTACAAACCCGTAACTACAAGAGCTAAAACCGAAGAATAAAATGGAAAGAAATATATCCTTCAAGCTACGCATTTGGCGTCAGGCCGGACCGAAAGAGAAAGGCCACTTCGAGAACTACGAACTCCAGGACATCCCCACCGACACGTCATTCCTCGAGGCTCTTGACATTCTCAACGAGCAACTCGTGGAGAAGGGAGAGGAACCTATCATGTTTGACCACGACTGCCGTGAGGGCATCTGCGGCATGTGCTCGCTGTATATCAACGGCCATCCGCACGGCCCCGCAACAGGTGCCACCACCTGCCAACTCTACGTGCGTCGTTTCCACGACGGCGAGACCATCACAGTGGAGCCTTGGCGCAGCGCCGCCTTCCCCGTGATCAAGGACCTCATGGTCAACCGTCACGCCTTCGACGAGATTCAGCAGGCCGGCGGTTACGTGAGCTTCAACACCGGAGGCGCACAGGATGCCAACGCACTGCCCATCAGCAAGGTCGACGCCGACGAGGCCATGGACAGCGCAACGTGTATCGGCTGCGGTGCTTGTGTTGCCGCATGTAAGAACGGCTCGGCAATGCTCTTCGTGAGCGCCAAGGTGAGCCAGTTCGCGCTGCTGCCGCAGGGTAAGCCCGAGGCAAAACGCCGTGTGAAAGCCATGCTGGCCAAGATGGACGAGCTCGGATTCGGCAACTGCACCAACACCGGTGCCTGCTCGGCCGAGTGCCCGAAGAACATCAAACTGAGCAACATCTCACGCCTCAACCGCGAATTCATCTGCGCGAAAGGCAACGACTGACATTCAGCCACACAGACAGATTAGGAGGGTGTGTTCACCATGACACACCCTCCTAATTTGTTGTCTCATAACGCCGTCAGCACCCATTGGTTATGCACATGTCAGTGTTGACGCAACCGTTAGTTTGGATACAGCCTGATGTTTCGCAGATGTAGGGGGGTAGTGACTGGTTGGCGCAGTCGTCACTTTCGGGGCACC
>JBGUHM010000037.1:0-26292 GCA_045112115.1 Sodaliphilus sp.
TTCAGCGGTTTCTCGGCGAGATACCGCTCGATGTATTCGTCTTGTATGGGTGATATGCGGCGGTTGATTTTGTCTACCTTTTCGGGCACCACGTCGACCGCGGTCACCTCGTTGTGCTGCGCCAGCAAGGTGGCGATGCTCAGTCCCACATATCCGGTTCCTGCAACGGCTATCTTCATGAATTCAAACTTTTTCGGTGTCCTTAATTATATTTAGAGCCTTAATGATATAATTATGAGAGTGGACGACCAATTCGCTCAGACGTTTGTCTACGGTGGCATAGTCGATTGCCGAAAAGCTCGGACGGCTGTTGAGCGAAACAAATCTATCTTCAATACCGCAAGTCTTGAGAATGTTTTCTATTCGTTCGTCGTTGCCCGAGTTAACCCGAAGAGCGTAAAAATTGATGTGATTCTTTATGGCTAGTGCCGTGCCGTGAAAAGATGTTGTTATCAGGCACTTTGCATTGGAAATCAGTCCAAGGAACTCCTCAATCGACGCTGTCTCAATAACAGAGGGATTATTTTTCTCTCTCACTCTGGCTGCCACTTCAATGACGCGTGCTCCTATTTGACCTGCTATGTGCTCCGCCACTGCCCATGTCTCAGGGTGAGGGCCTATCTCATAAATGCACACATAGTCGCCAAGGTCTTGCTTGGCTGTCAAATCTGAGAACACACTTCCTTCAACAATAAACGTCGGGTCGAGCACTACCTCAACAGTCTTGTTGCACAGTTGTGCTATAATGTCTCTTTGGCTTTTCTCTCGCACACTTATAGCATCGAGTCTATCCAGATAAGCTGACAACTCATTCATATTAGATTCTCCGAGATTGCCGAGCTGAGAGCTGGCAGCGTAAGAGATTACATGGCATTTCATACCATGACCAAAAAATATGGGGTCGAAACGGCCTCCTGTGTGTTTTGGTTCCCAAATTTGGTCGCTTCCCACAACGATACAATCAAAATCGGCAAAATTATTTTTGTCATCGTAAGGATACAGGTTCAAATGCTCTGTTATGAAACGATTGAAACGGTCGTAACGTTTCTTTCGTTTTACCACAAGCCTAGGTTCGGTAATTAGTTTCCGAATCAATTTCAACGGGTTTATCGAGAACCAATAGTATAGCACCAGCCATCGATAGGAATCGGTCAAATAGCGTGGCGCATAATCTATTACATAAACTTGATGTCCAAGCTTTTGAAGATAAGTCTGCATAGCATAAGCTTGCAAAATCGCCCCATAGTTATGGGCCCTATGAAAAGTGAGGATTCCTATCTTCATTGCCGTCTTCTTTTAATAATTGTATTTTTCAAAATTCGCAACTGCCTTTTAATCTTATAACCCATCGTCAAATCGCCATATTTTTTAGCTACATACACAAAACCATGGGTTATATAATCCTTATTTAATGACTCAAATTGGTGGCTTTTCTGCACTGGGGCCTTAAGCATCGGTTGTTGACAAACGTCTTTAGTACATTCTTCAATAGCGCAGTTGTTTCCGTACTCTAACAACCTGAACAAGCGGTGTCCCTTTTCACTATTTATTATCATTAGAGACAACCCTCTGCCGTCGTTGAACTCCTCATTAATTGCCTCGATGCCCCAGAAATCGCCAATTGTCAAATCGCCTTGTCTTGAGAAATTAGCAAATGGGCATTCAAAACAGGACTCCCTGCGCATTAGATGCTCATGGTAAAGCTTCATGAATGTTTCCCTTTTTTTCAGTTTGCCTTTAACAATATATGTCTCCACAGCTTTATGCCAGCCGAACCTCTTGTCCCTAAACTTTGCAGACTCCACCTTTCCACCGTAAATACCGCTCAAATAAGAGATATAATCTCGCCACATTCTTGGAGATGCCACTCCGTTACAAACCAAGTCAACCGTATACAGTCTATTTTGCAACTCCTTGCTAACAGCGGACTTAAGTCCAGCAATTTGGCATGGCGTTCCAGAAAACAATACAGTAGAGCCAGCCTTCAGATCTTCTCTTACTCTTTTAATTATTCCCGAAATATCGCTCTGAACATATTTTGAACCTCGCATTTTATCTCTTTCCTGTGCATCAATCGCCCTTATATGACGCACCGCAAAGTCGTCATCCATCGAAGCTCCATATACTACACCATGTTCATTCAGTACGATTTGCGATAACAAATAAAATGCTCCTCCACTTTGGCTTGCCAACAATTGCTCATCAGAGTTGACACGTAATGCAAAGTAGTGTTGATTGAATTCTTCCTTAGTTGGCCGATTCTCACTCAGTTTATGAAAAGGACATATCATAGTACATAAACCGCAATCTATGCACTTGGTCTCATCAACAACTGGCAACATAAAACCCAATTCATCAGGTTTCATTTTTATTGCTTCTTTCGAGCACACCGCACAACATGCCGAGCATCCAGAACATTGAGCGTTGTCAAGTATCTCAATATGCATTATTATTAAAAAAGACTTAAAGTTTGTTCAAAAAAAAGCGTCAGCAACATGTAACTTGATTTCAAAGCATAACCGCCAACATAATGGGTAAATACCTAAATACTCCTATGACACAACTAATACTTATACTTGCTACGGAACACATAATCCTGCATCAACGGTGATATTACTTCTTTGACCTTTTTAATATAAATCTCTTGGCCATCTCGCGCTCATTAGGTTGTAAACCAAGATAGAAAAACACTATCCCGCTATATGCAAAACTTACGATACACACCAGTAAGAATCGAAGTATTGACGGTGCCATAAGTAAATAAACAGCAAGTGGCAGCACTATAGAGACAAACCCCACCACCAGACACCTCACAATCACCTCCCATACATATATCTTCCACGACATCTGTATAAGGTCCTTCACCATATATATTCGCACAAAGAGAAGCAGAAAGTATATTGCAATGAAAATGACATATCCCCATATCGGGCTCCAACCCAACGCATAGGCTAGCCATGTGAGAGGGAAAACCCATATACATATTGCTGTCATAACTATTTGATACGTGCGCACTTTGCCGGTGGCCAACTGAGCAGTCACCAAAGTGTTGCCCAACAGTGTGCACAGGGCCGACACGAACGACAAGCGGGTGAACACGACCACATAATCCATCTCGTTAACCCTCTCGGCTCCAAGCCACATAGACAATACTGTCTTTGTTTCCAAGCAAATAGGCAAGGATATGAACACCATCATGAAAAACGAAAGGCGCGCGCCACTGCAAATGAGCTGATGCATGCGAGGAAGTTCGCCTGTGGCATAAGTCTTCGTGATCTGAGGATTGAGAGCCATCATAAAATTGTTCACAAACTGTTGCACAACGGTCTCAATCTGCATGGCAACACCTCGTGCAGCATTTAGCGCAACGCCAAAGAACAGATTTATCAGAATGTTGATTCCCTGAGTGTTCAACATCCATGCCGAATTACTGAGCAACGTCCAACCTGCGAAGCCAGTCATATTCTTGAGCAGGGTTTTATTATGAACAAAATGATAGCTGCATTCCTCAAACTCTCGCTTACAATAAAAGCCATACACGAACCGAATCACAACTTCAACAGCCATCAACAGCAATGCGTAGTAAATAAGTTTGTCGGCACCATCTGACAAAATGAGCAACAACAATACGGCTCCAAGACGCAAAATCACCCTGAGCACTTCAATAACAGCATATGCAGTCATTCGCTCATGAGCAATGATTGCGGCCGTGTATGGAATGCTAATTAAGTTAATACAGAAAGCCAACAAACTCGCAAATAACACCCAGTTGGCAGCAGACATTCGACCTTCGGGAACATCCAGTTGGAAATTCACCAAAAGCCATCCCACAATACCGCCTATTACCAGTATTAATATCGCAAGGGCAACCTGCACATTAACCGACATCGAGAACACTTCTTTAAGTTTCTCTCGATCGCCACGGCCCAATTCGAAAGTCAGATAACGACTTACGGCCGTTGACAATGAGCTCGAAAGAATCTGCAACATCATCACTATGCCGCCTACGACATTGTATAGACCAAAGTCTTTGACACCCAACACCTGCAATACAATACGACTGGTATATAACCCGATAAGAGTCATAATTACCATTCGCACATATAATGCCAAAGTGTTTTTCGCCAAACGCTTATTACTTGAGACTGATTCAGCGTCAGGCGGTGTCATTGACTTTGTTCTGAGCGACTCATTACTATTAATAGACATTTTTGGAAATGAAGTCTTACAATAATAAATAGAAATCGTTTAACAGTGTTCGGACAGAGTTGGGCGGTGAGCGTTTATGATTGCGCCAGCAAGGTGGCGATGCTCAGTCCCACATATCCGGTTCCTGCAACGGCTATCTTCATGAATTCAAACTTTTTCGGTGTAAATTGTCTCGAATCTCTCAAGCATCTCGGCTACGGAGCGTTTCTTCTGCTGGCTCGGCTGGATGGGCTGCCACTCGTCGACAATGAGATGCAGCCGCTGGCCGAGGTCTTGACGCCCCGTGGCGGCGTACATCATCGCCAGGTGCAGACCCAACTGCGTTGAGCTGGTGATACGGTCGGCCATGCGTTGACACTGCGCATGATAACGCTCGCACGACTGCTGGTCGCCAAGAGCTCGGTAACTCATGAGCATCAGCGCGGCATGGCTGCTCGCCACGTTGAGCGTGGCGGGCTCGAGCGCCTCGAAACGGGCGGTGAACGTGGTCATGGCCGCGATATCGTCGGGCGAAAGCGTCCCCTGATCAAACAGATTGGTCAGCGCTTTGACCGCGCGGGGGAGGTGCGCCTCAAACTTGCGGTAGGGATGGCGGTTGCCCTTGCCGAACGAGATAATCTGGATGAAGCGCGGCTCAATCTCCATCGTCGGCACCAGGAATAGACCGTTGAGTTGGAGCACTACCTTGCCGCCGTCGCGCCCGCGCTGCGTCACGAGAGTTCCCTCGATACCGTCCCACTGCCCGCCGATCACGCGCACCAGATCGCCGGCCTCGAGGTCGATGTCGCCCGGACGGTAGCAGGGCACTTCGTTGCTGTAGCAGTGCGCTATGCGGCGGAACATCTCCATCTCGCCGTCGGGCACGCTCAGGTACTTGCGTTCGCCGCTGTCCAGACGGTCCTTCCGCGGCAGCAGCAGCATCGACGGATACTGCCGTTTCATCTCGAAGATATCGCTGATGCCCGCGTGCACAAACACGTATCGCTCAAGCAGTTTCTTGTTCTTGACCGCCTGACCTCGCGATGTCTCGCGGTAAACGATGATTGTAGGCAGAAAATACTCCACAGGAGGCTTACCCTCACGCACACGCGTTGCTGAAATCCTGGCGAAAGCGTCACGTATCACATCCACGCGATCGCTCGTCGTAAGCACATACCACTTGATTTTGTCGTTCGAGGGAGTAGTCAAGATAAAACCAAAGTATCACAAGCCAAAGTCAATAGCCTGTGAATCAAAAAATTAGTATACTTCATTTTTCCAACTTGGGAAAATTTCATATACTTGATTATGAAGTTAAAACACCTCATTTTTCTATATTACGCTGGCAAAAGTACATATTATATTTAATACGGCCAAATAATAATGAATTATTTTTTCCCAAATACTTGGGAAAATTTCACAGGGAATTCCGCCAGCCCTCTAAATCACTTCTACACACTTGATTACCAAAGAACTACGCACTACGCCACCAATACCACCGCCCGCATCTACCACTTTAGAGAGGGCGCAAATAATGAAAAAACGCTGCCTGATAATATTTCACATTCTCAGCCGGTTCTTTTCAAAGAGGATGTGCCAATGTGGCACACCCTCTTAAGTTACTTATTGTTCAATTCCGTGCTTATTCATTATTAAGCATTATTTTGTAGATTTCGCTAATGTCTCCAGCGTTGATTCTTCCATCGCCGTTAACATCACCGTCATCGTTCTGTTCTGAGGATAGAATAACTCTATAGAGAGCTGAAACATCGCCGACATTAACAATGCCTTCACCCGTGATATCAGCATTACTACGCAAGAAAAAATTGATAAATGAACTCCACGGCTCCTGTGCCTGATACAACTCAAGCGTACCAGTTGGTATAGTAAGGCTGCACTCAGCCGGTTCAATATTATTAAAAATGTTCGTGCCGTAGACTATTGTCGTGGGATCCATCATTCTACATCTGATTTGTTCCAATGCTTTGGTGTAGTCAAACGCATCGTTACCGATACTTTGTATGTTACGGCCTAACGTAATCGACTTCACAGATCTACAATAGCTGAAGGCACCATTTCCTATCAATATCACAGAATTGGGCAATGTGATGTCGGTGAGTTTAGCACATAATCTGAAGGCATTTCTTTCGATTGTTTTCACTGAACCTGGAATGTTTATTTCTTCCAATCCGCAGG
Source organism: Sodaliphilus sp. (assembly GCA_045112115.1). Lineage (GTDB taxonomy): Bacteria > Bacteroidota > Bacteroidia > Bacteroidales > Muribaculaceae > Sodaliphilus. Next base: position 6,385 of record JBGUHM010000037.1, read on the forward strand.
CATAGAACGCACCCGCTCCGATATTTTTCACCGAGCTTGGAATCTCTATCGCAGTAATACTACTAAATCCCGAGAAAGAGTCATTTCCAATGGCTGTCACCGTATTAGGTATTAAAGAATTTTTCGAACCGCTAATTAGTGTGTTAGTGTGCGTCTCTATTATAGCATTGCAGTTGTTACGTGAGTCGTAAACAGGGTTGTTCTCATCAACGATTATTGATTCCAAATTTGTGCAACTGCTAAAAGCACCGGACATCAGGATTTCCACCGAAGCTGGAATATATATTGATTTAAGTGCTTTACATTTGTAGAATGCACGTCGCCCTATTTTTTCTACCGTCGATGGTATGACAACTTCGGAAAGTGCGGTACAATTATATAGTGCATCGTCGCCTATTTCTGTGACAGTGTACGTCCTGCCGTTATAGGTTACCTTATCTGGAATTATTGCTGAAGTGAGCCCAGTATAGTTGTTAGCATATAAGTTTGAGTTATCACTATAAGTAAGTGTTGCGGTGTTATCGTAGTTGCGGATGTAGCGGAGACCATTCACAATAAATATGTCAGATCCCGAAAGCACTGTAATTTGGCAGGTATCTGGAACTACGTTGTCGCCTGAAGCACTAACGACAATTGAAGTTTCGCCCGCAGCCACACCGTTAATCTCAATTTTCGTACCATTCCACTGGTAAGTTGCCACTGAGGGGTCCAAAACATTCACGGTGTAATCTACGCCTTCAATATTCGATTTAGGCGCGAGAGTGACACTCTCCCCGACCGGGATTTTAACGTTATGCTGGTCAAGTGAGATCTCTATTATGGGTTTTGGTATGTATACAAGACGCAGGCCCATGTCTTTGTGGGCGTCTGTTGCTGGATTTCCTCCTCTGTTGCTTACACGGCTATAGTCATCGCTATCACCCCAGTCATACCATCCACCTCCGCGAGTACTATACTTACTTCCAGAACTGGATCCTGTCGGATTTGTCTGCTCAGCTGAAGAATATGGGCCATATATGTCTTGGCAACGCTCCCATACGTTACCGCTCATATCATACAAACCCAACTCATTGGGAAATTTCCGTGCCACAGGGTGCTTTGCGCCGCCGCTGTTGAACTCGTTCCACGACACTTCATCAACGTTGTTGCTGCCCGAATACTTAAAGTACTTGCTCTTATTGCCTCCACGTGCGGCATACTCCCATTCAGCCTCAGTGGGCAGACGGAATGTCTCGTCTGTCAGTTCGCTCAGTTTGTTTACAAATGTTTGGCAATCATTCCAAGTAATATTTTCAACAGGATAGTTGTCGCCTTTTTTGCTGTAACTTGGATTGCTCCCCATGACATTTTCCCATAAAGCCTCCGTCACCTCGGTCTGGCCAATCCAATAAGTGTCAAGAGTGACATTGTGTAATGGAATCTCATCAGTACTATAATCATGACCCTGCTCGTCTGTGGCACCCATAGTGAACAATCCACCGTCAACCTTAACCATAGTAAATGCTGCTCCATTAACAGTGAATTCCTTTGTTTCTCCAACAGGATAATCTTCCATCTCCTGAAGGTTGAACGCACGCCAATAGGCACTGGATTGATATGAGTCCAGTGATCCATCCGGCACGTAGAACGGGCATGTGGGCAGATAACCTGCATTGTGGAACCAGTATCCATCTATTCTTGGTGGTTCAGAGGCTAAGCATTTGATGTATCTGGCATTGTCCAGGTGCTCAAAAGCCCATCCTCTCACCGATTCCACAGTCGACGGCAGAGTGAGTTCTTTAATTGAGTGCAAACTATTCAGAGCACATTCTCCGATGGAGACAAGCCCTTCGGGTAGTGTGACGGATTTCACATCAAAGGCGCCACATAGGCCATAATATCCTATAGCAGTAACTTTATATACTTTACCGTTGAAGGACACCTGTGCCGGAATGTTGATGTGCTCCACATCACAGTAGTTGGGATGTGTTCCGCTGGATGTAACTTCAACCGTATTCTCTCCCGTGATGTTGTAGCACACTCCGGCCACCTTGAAGTCGTATGCTACAAGCCTTTGTGGCAGTAGCATGATCATTGAAATTAATACAATAGATTTGAGTAATAGTTTTGTTCTCATAATTAATGTTTTTGTATTTGTTATTAATTAATAGCCATGGTTTACGTCATCACCTCTATTGGAGGCACGACAATCAAATTATCACAAGAATAAACATAACGCTTTCAAAATTTACTAAATGTAGCGGAATGTTTCCGATTTGCGCACAAATATATTAAATTAACAACAATCAAGAGCGATTCAAACCGATTCAAATTGCCGCTCCATGCATATTGAATCGGTTTGAAACGGTTTGAATTAATTTGAACCAACAACATTTTCGCACTGAACACGCAAACTTTGAGTTTTTCATGTAAAAACGATTAAAATTGGTGTTAATGAACCTCGAAAAGCCACGAACGAAGTTCAACGAAAAGCCTGCGTTAGCCGGAGTGTTTAAACTCCGAGTTTGCGAGGCCTTATGTCATTGCTATGTGCATCTTTCGAAAACAAACAATTAAGAGTTCACGAGCCGATAAATAAATTATAAGGAAGGCGATATGCTGCATTATTTCAATACTATTATCTTGCAAAACTTTATGATTTATTATTTTAGATATTGGGGGGAATCGTATGAACTGCCGAGATGAGGCGAAAGGCTGGAAGGCCATGGCCATGGGCGGTACAATATCACAATTTGATTATGTTTCGCTTTGTTATTTCTTGTTTTTTTGTACTTTTGTGGCATTATTCAAAAATTTAACCCAAACTATAAGTACAGAACTATGACCAAACATCTTATTTCGAGTATTGTATTCCTGCTCATATCGGCATGCGCTACAGCAGGTTACGCGCAGTGCAACGGACAGAAGCACGACTGTGCGGGAGAGAAGCACGACTGTTGCCAGGCCGACGGGTCGGAGAATTTTGTCACCGTCACCGATGTTGTGCCCGATGTCATTCTGGAGATACGCTACTACAGCACTTACAACTTCACGGGCGGGCGAGTCGACGGATACCTGCAGCCCGTGGCGCTAATGACACGCGCGGCCGCCGACAGCCTCAAGGCCGTGAGCGACGACCTGAAGGCACAAGGCTACCGAATCAAGATCTACGACGCCTACCGTCCGCAGATGGCAGTCGACAACTTCGTGCGCTGGGGAGCCGACCTCAAGGCCACCGAAATGAAGCAGGCATTCTACCCCACTGTCGACAAAAGCCGGCTGTTTATCGATGGCTATATCGCAACGAAAAGCGGGCACTCACGCGGCTCGACCATCGACCTGAGCATCGTCGACGCCGTCACAGGACACGACGTTGACATGGGCAGCACCTTCGACTGGCTCGGACCAGAGAGCCATCCCGACTTCGGCGGCGACCCCGACACCGGTGTCTACCGCGGCGACAAACCCATCACCGAGGCACAGTTCCGCAACCGCCTCATCCTGCGCCAGGCGATGATGCGCCACGGCTTCAAGCCCCTCGACACCGAGTGGTGGCACTTCACCCTGCGCAACGAGCCCTTCCCCAACACTTACTTTAAGTTCCCCGTGCGCCAGTTGCCCACGAGCGAAAAGTGACCTCACCCCACGACAACCACCGCATATGTGTCGACTGATAGACACCACATCACGTCGCAATCTAAAAAAACATAAGATTTTTCAAAATTATACTTATATTTTATTTGTATATTTAGATTTTTTGTTTAAATTTGCGGGCAGAGAGTGAACAAATGTCATGCGGCCACATGGTTACATATTGCCTATCATGCGCAATGAATCAAACGATTTGTTGAATTCAAACGCAAGGTTTCCCCAAAGAGTTTGGACCTATGCCATGCTGACCTCTAGCAACTTGTTTTAGCCTAATCATAAACATTCCGGCCATGCGGCTGGAATGTCTTTTTATAACCATATACAAGATGAAAAAACTATTGGCTATATTGCTCGCATTTTGCGGACTCGCAGTACTGGCACAGCAAGTGTACAACACACCTGACGGTATGTTTGAATACGCCATCAACGACGACGGTCTGACGGCCACCATCGTCAATTACAAGGGTCCAAGCGGTCCAGTGACCATTCCGCAAACCATCGACGGTCTGCTCGTGACGACTATCGGTGAGGCTGCATTTTTCAACAAAGGGCTGACGGGGACCTTGACCATTCCCTCTGGATTGCGCCGCATCGAACTCGATGCTTTCAACGCCAACCATGGCTTGACCCGCGTTGACATACCTGCCAGTGTCAACTACATTCATCCCGATGCCTTCACCTACTGCGACGGAGTGCTGAATGTGTACCTCTATCACATCTATCCCAACATCGTCGACCCGCCGCTATTCCACGAGCTCGACTGGGCCGACCCCAACGCGTCGTCGTTCGCAGGCTCGGGAGTCACCATACTCCACGTGATGAACGGCACCGTCGACGCACATCAAGAAGGTGCCGCACCAAGCAACAACGTTGCCATCCGCAAATGGCTGCAGCAGAACCCCGCGAGCGTGGTCGACGACATCGAACTGCCTGAATCGTTCACCTTCACCATAGGCGACGACGGCTACGGAGTGGCCTACAGCACAACCGGCTGGACGGTGCCGACGGGTGTAACGGCGCAGGCCATCGTCTGGGACGACATCACCGTCAAGCCTCGCGACGGTGCTGAGAACGAAGAGCACGACACCTCCTCGCAGCTTATGCACTACGGCTGGGACGCCGACAACCCCTGGCTCATCAACGCCTACTCCCCCACCCACCGGTACAGCGCCGGCGAGACAGTGCCCATGGGCTGCGGCGTGCTGGTGAAAGGCCAGCCCGGCAGTTATACTGCCGCGCTCGACTACAATGCGCCTATGGTGCCGTTCCGCAATCTCCTGCACGGCCGCGACTTCCCCTCGGCGACCGATTACCCCTCCCCCGTCACCGACGCCGTCACGGCGCACTACCGCTTCGGCCCGCTGCGCGGCAACGGCGACAACACCTTCCTCTGGGACCGCTTCGTCACCGCAGGTGCCGCCGACAACGGAGCGCCATTCATCGCCGAGGCCGGCACACCCTGGCTGACGCTCACCAGCGACCCCGAAGAGGGCGAACTCTCCCTGCCCCGCGACGCCCATTTCCGCCTCGCGCCGGTCGACAAGAACCCCACCGGCATCGCCGCGGTGAAGAGCGACGACAACAGCGACGACAGCTGGACCGACCTGCTGGGCCGCCGCCACCCCGACCGCCCCGCCGCCCCGGGCGTCTACATCCACAACGGCAAGAAAATAATCATCAAATAAAACCAAACGAATTATGAGAACCTATATCCGATTACTACTGCTGATGACGGCAATGTCCCTGTGGACGATGCCGGCACAGGGCGCCAAGGGGCATATCTGGACCGACCCCGGAGGAGGCGAATATTGGGCTAAAGTTTATGTGGTCTCAACCAACGGCGGCAAAAGCTACTATGAGTGGACCGGCAAAAACCAGAACGACGCCATGGAGGATTTCCGTGGCTACGAATCGACGAACAATGCCACGGTTTCGATTGAAAACCCCACTATCACATACAAGTTCCGCTACCACCACAAACAAGGCGGCGACTTCAAGTACCACAGCAGCAGCCAGGAGTTCAACCTGAAACTGAAAAACGAGACCGTGGTCAAAATCGGCCAGTTGGCAACAGGTTCCTGGGATATGGAACAGACCACCCTGGAATACGGCGTGCTCACGATTGTCGACCACGACGACGAGTGGATCACAATCCGGTTCGCCCCGAGCAAGAAATGCCGAACCGAAGTGTGGGAGTTTAACATCGAGAACGACACCCATTACAAACAGAGCAAATGGTGGCGTTCGTGGGACGGCAAGATTCAGATTCATGCCACCTACAACAAAAGCCTGCAATTCGGCATTCCGGCTGCTCGCGAGCCAAAGATCGAATGGTCGGCTCCCGGTGTAGTTAAGGCCACCGTCGACAATTCATGGCTCCCGTCGACCATGGGAAAAGAAGTGAACAATTACAAATTCACGTCCACCATCAATGTGGCTGTAATTTCGGGCGGTAAAGAGCTCTCCAAAAAAACCTACTCTCACGAAGGGACCGGCAGCAAGACATTCGACATCAACGTTCCGCTTGATGCCGACTTCACTCTGGTCGTTGGACGTTGGACCGACATCGCTTTCACGTTTAACGGCAAATCGGTTGACCAAGACCCCGACGACCCGCAATACACCGACTATGATTATAACAACGCCGCCCTCAACGTTAACACATCGTTCAACCAAGTGACCGGTGAGGTGCGATTGCAGTGGGATGTGTCCGAAAGCGTTCGTAAGGAAGGCGACTTCAAAGTCTACCGCACTACGCTCAACGACAACGGCACGTTCAAGGGCAATCGCGTGGACATTGGCTCTACCGAGAAAAACTTTTTCATCGACAACCGCGACCGCGGACTCGAGTACGGCAACTATTACCGTTACGAGGTGTACCAGAACAAAGATGTATGGGGCGACGTCACACTTCCCAGCGACCCCGACAAGTCCGGTGACCCCAAGCCTACCGAAGTGAGAGTCAAGACGATGCCAGTCATCCCCATGCATCTTGTACAAGATACCACCGAGAACGAAAATATTAAATTCAATTGGGCCTTCGGCAACATTCCCGACATCGAGAACGACATCACCTTCAAGGTTAACCGTATGGAACCTAACGGCTCCATCACACGCAGTTATAAGGAGGTGACCGTGCCACGCTCGGCTGGCACAGCGTCGTTCACCGACGACAAGCCGGCGGATATCTGCACCGTATACGGCTACTTCCTGCAGCTCGACCTGGCCGACAACAAGGTTCACCTCTACAGCGACACCGTGAACGCACACGTGCTCGCCGGCACCACAGTGCGCAGTGTCACCGCCAGCAAAGGCAACAGCGGCAACAGCGTGAAACTCACGTGGACCGCCAAGCAGGTGGGAACCGAGAAAACACTCTTCGACATCCAGCGACGATATATCGGCGGCTCGGAATGGACTTCCATCCACCAGGTGGAAGGAACCAGTTCACAATACTCCTACACCGACGAGAATGTAGAGGTGGGCCGCTACTACGAATACCGCGTGGTGGCCTACGGAAACGACTGCGAGAGCGGCGGACGCGTCATCAACAACGCCATTACGGCGTTGGGCTACGGACAAGCCGCCGGTGTAATAAGCGGCCGCGTGCAGTTTGAAGACGGTTCAGCGGTCAAGGACGTGCGCATCGACCTCTCGCGCAAAAGCGACGAGAAAACGCGGTCACCGTTCTACAGCCGCCACATCACCGACAATGGCGATGCCATGACGTGGATCACCGACAAGAAAACCGCAAACAACATGTTGCGTCTCGATCGTCCGTTCACAATCCAGACATGGATAAATCCCGCCGCCGGGCAGGACGGTATGGGACTCTTCAAGATCGCCGACTATGACGGCTATCAGCTAAACCTTATTAAAACTGACGACAACGAGCAATACAACATTTCCATATCGGCAGCAATCTCCGACTCTGAATCCACGTCGGCTACATTTGTCGATGCCAACGGCAATCCGGCCACAATCAAGCCCAATGTCTACAGCCACCTGACCATCCGCAACAACGGAAACGGCAAGGTGGACTGCATCATCAACGGAAACACCAAAAACGTCTACAGTTTCGAAGGGACTCTGTACTTCAAGGAAATCGAGGCCACTGGCGATAAAGTAAACGTGGGGTTCTTCGGTCGACAGAATCCCGACGAAGGAAACAATTCCTTCAAAGGCTATGCCGATGAAGTAAGACTCTGGAACAAAGCTCTCGGCAACGATGAAGTGACCACCACCTTCAACCGCATCCTCAGCGGGCGTGAGGATGGCCTGAAACTCTACTGGACTTTCGACGAGGGTCTGGAGGAATATGCTTTCGACAACTCCTGCACCGACGGTGTACCCAACGACAATCATCCAGTAATTGGAAACAACAGCCGTCCCACCGATATCGTGCCGGGCAACGAACAGCTCTCGATCTACGGCATCACCAACGACATGGGCGAATATGAGATCCGCGGCATCCCCTTCTCGGGCAGCGGCACACGCTACAGCGTCATCCCCAACATGGGGTCGCACGACTTCACTCCGTCGAGCCGCTCGGCCTTTATCAGCAGTTCGGCTCTGACAATCAACAACACCGATTTCACCGACGTGTCGAGTTTCCGCGTGCGCGGTACGATACGCTACACCGGTACCACTATTCCCGTCGACAGCGTCTCGTTCTACGTCGACGGCATGCCGTGCAACAAGAACGACAAACTCATCATCACCGACGAGAACGGAGAGTATGAAATCTCCGTCCCCATCGGCAAGCACTACATCGAGGCGCGACGTTCGGGACACACATTTGTCGACAACGGCCGTTATCCCGCCGGCGACAACACCACCTACGACTTCACGAGCGATACCAACCTCGACTTCTCCGACAACACCCTCGTGGTGTTCGCCGGGCGCGTCACCGGCGGTAACACCGAGGCCGAAAAGCCTTTGGGCTACGGACGAAGCATTGGTACTGTAGGACAAGCCGTAATCAAAATCTCGGCGCTCGACTTCCCGCAGTGCATGATCAACGCCATCGACTCCATCGACGGCAACCGGCGTGAGTGGTACCCCAACGAAGACAACGTTGAGGCCCAATCGACCACTCCCGACATCAAGAGCTACAGCTACCGAGCCGGCGGCGACATCGACGACGCCCGGTATATCTTTATCCAGACCGATACCGTTACGGGTGAATTCTGTGCGAAGGTGCCGCCGTTGCGGTACAAAGTGGAGAGCGTGACATTCCCTCACAACGAAGAAGTGGGGAACGACGAGATGTTCAGCAGCGTTCCAGCAATCGACATCACCAATCCGATGGACAGCGTCATCCCCGATACAGCCTATACCGTAAGCAACAATGTCTTGCCGCTGTTCCGATGCAACAAAAAACTGTTGCTCACCTACCGCTCGCAGCCAGTAATGGAAATCAACCAGATTGGAGCCAAACCCGGCGCCTTCGGTACCGATACCCTCACAGTGCAGGACGTCAATTATGAAGAGCATCAACTACCCGTCTACAACTACGACGAGTCGACAAACACTGTCTCTTACAACTATGGATATCCTATTTTCGAGCAGGGTCGAACCTATGAATTCAAGGTGAAAGCCTACGAGCCATATACCAACTACGACCACGACTCCAAGGGACGGCTATATAAAGATGTGTTGCGCGACTCGGTCGTCACTTTCAACAACGAACTCGGCGCGATGTCGAAAGTGTGTGCCGTCGACACCACAATAGCCGAACAAGGCTCCGTGAAACGCGGCGATATGCTTGAACTCGAGGAAGGACAGATCCAACTCGACTCGATTGGTGAAGGCACCTACAAGTGGAAAGCCGGTATGCCGAGCCTTACCACACCGTTCACACGGTCAATGAACGCCACGATGGTAATCAACGACCAGACGAAGTTGTGGCTCAACGAAGGACTACAGGGCATCATCAGCGGCACTATACCCACCGGCAACAACTTCATCACCGCCGGCCCCGACTACGTGCAGATGGTGTTGCGCGACCCGCCTGGCGACGCCTCGGAGGCCACTTGGGGCACCGACACCATCTCCACGTGTTATACCTATCACATGCGCGGGGTACAACAGGCCACCGATGTAGGTATTGAATACCACAATGGTGCGGAAGTCGATGTCGCCACCGGAGGTATAGGCTTACTCGTTTTTGAGTGGAATGAGCTTATACACGAGAATTCTTTATCGTGGCAGTATACCGTCAACCAAACCTGGGACCACAGGACATACACTACCTACACCAACTCGAAATCAATATCGACCAGCTCCAGCCCGTATTACGTGGGACGCGACGGGGATGTATTTGTGGGATATTCCACCAATTACATCATCGGGGCGGCCGATAAGGTAGGACTCTTCCAGCAGCCTGACGGATCTTGGGCGATGGGGCTCAACGAAGTGGTTTGCGTGGGTGAGAATTTCAAAACACATTTCGAGTACTCGCAGAAATATATCGAAACCACCCTCTTCGACAATATAAAGCGCACCCGCAACACCAAATTGACTGAGGTGCAAAGCATCTCTGAAATACCCGAGAATCCGCCGGTGCCAACCTACTACACCTTGCTACGCTCCGACGACCCGAGATACGGCTCCTCCAACAACGACACAATAACCTGGGGAGTGGGTGTCGCCAAACCCGGCTTTGACGGTCCCAGCTACTACTTCCGCTTCCCTGAGGGCTACCAAGGCGGCGACAGCGTACAGTGGTGCAACGAAATCATCGACAAGTGGAAAGAGACTTTGGCGAAAAACGAGGAGGACAAACTACAAGCCTTCACAAAGGCCAAGTATAAGATTGGCAATGAGTCGTTTGAAAGTGGCTCCACAGCTACCACCACCACCGTCACCACCGAGCGCACGCAGAAAAACTGGACCCGGGATTTTATGTTCAATTTTGTATTAAACACCAAAAACGGTGGGTTACTTAACAAGGTGGGATGGTCGTTCAAATTTGATGTATCAATAGGCTATCACGAGACAATAGGGAAAGTCGACGAGAAAACCTACGAGACGAAATTCTCCTACACACTCAACGACACCCAGGCTGGCAATGCACACACTGTAGACATATTCGACTCACCTATGGGTTGGGGACCGATCTTCCGCACGCGCGGCGGACAGACCCGCTGTCCCTACGAGGGCGAGACACGCACCAAATACACCAACCCGCCCGGACAACTGCTCGACTACGCCACGATGCGCAGCGACAACCCGAAGATTGTCATGCCGGTGACCGAGGTCACCAACATTCCAGCCGGACAGGAGGCACAGCTGCAGGTGTCGTTCAACAACGAAAGCGAGACCCATGACACCTACACCGTAGCCACGGTGTTTATCGACGCCGACTCCAACCCCAACGGTCTGCAGGTCTTTATGGACGGTGAACCGCTGGTCAACGGCACCGAAGTATGGATGGAATACGGCGTGCCGCTGACCAAGACCTTGACATTCAAGCAGAGCGACCAGTCAATCCTCAACTACAACAACGTAAGGCTCGTGCTGCACAGTTCGTGTATGGCACTCTCGCCCTACGACCAGAAGGAGTTCAGCCTCCACTTCGTGCCGTCGGCACCGCCGGTGACGTTGACGCTCAACAAGACCATCCTCAACAAGAAGGCCAGCGACGGCAACGACCCCGTAGTGGCGACCATCAAGGACATCAACCGCGATTTCACCGGCCTGAAGGGCGTAAGGCTCAAATACCGTTTCACGGGCGACGACCAGTGGATCACCGCGCACGAGTGGTTGACCCAGTCCAAGTATCTGCCCGAGGGTGAACCCGACGCTACCCACTCGCTGCTGCCCACCGACAATCCGAACATCACCTACACGCTCGACCTACCAGCCATCGACGGACACTATATGGTGCAGGCCGAAAGCTTCAGCATCTTCGACTCGAAGGAAGTGACCAACGCCACCAACGAGATTGAGGTCATCCGTGACACTCGAGGCCCGAAGCTGCTCGGACACGCCTACCCCAACACGGGTGTGTTCCGGCCCACCGACGACATCTACGTACGCTTCAACGAGGCCATCCGCGAGAGCTATCTCACCAAGGACGGCAACTTCTACATCACCGGCGTGCTTAACGATGCTCCCGTCAACCATGAAGTGTCGCTGCAGCTCAACGGCAACGGTCTGAGCACCGATGCCACTATTCCGCTGAACAACACCGACTTCTCCACATCGTTCTGGCTCAAGCGCCAGAGCGGCGGCAGCATCCTCACCCACGGCAACGAGGACAACTGCTTCGACATTGGTGTAGACGAATCCGGAAAGATGATTCTCGACGTCAACAACACGAAACTGGAGTCGACCGAGAAGATTCCGGCCGACAAATGGGTGTTCGTGGGGCTGAACTACTTCAACGAGACATCCACAGTCGACGCGTTCTTCACCAACGACGACAAGACCGTGACGCTCTTCAACAACGTGACGGTGCCGGCTTACAGCAACAGCGGCACGCTCACGCTGGGCAAGGGACTGCATGCCGCGTTGAGCAACCTCTCGCTGTGGCACCAGACCGCCAGCCGCGCTGAAATCCTGGAGAACAAGAACAAGAACTTCCCGGCATATACGCCCGGCCTGATCGGCTACTGGAAAATGGACGAAGGCCACGGCACCGTGGTCACCGACTATGCCCGCGGGCGCAACATCTACATGCCGAGCGAGACATGGAACATCGACAACACAAACTACGCAGCCCACTTCGATGGAGTACACATGCTCAAGAGCGACATCTCGCGCTTCGACGCACGGCCCACCGACAGCTATATGATTGAGCTTTGGTTCCGAGGTGAGAAGGGCGCAAACAACGGCGCTACGCTGATGTCGGTTACCGACGCCTTCGCCGTCGAGTTCGGTGAGACGGGACAACTGGTGCTCAACACCTTCGACCCTGACGCAATGCCCTCGACAACGACCGACGGGACACCGCACCTGTTGAGCAACAATGCCTATAACGACGGCAACTGGCACCACTTCGCGCTGAATGTGCGACGCGGCGTGAGCGCCATTGCCTACGTCGACGGAGAGCCGGTGAAGACCATCGCCGAGACCGACATCCCGGCACCTGCCGGCGACTTCCTGCACATTGGCTCGAAACGAGTGATGAGCGAAAGTGTGGAAATCGACGGACACCTCTTCACTGGTGACATCGACGAGCTGAGAATATGGAGCGGAGCATACGACGGCATGACAATCCGCAACTTCCGCTACTCGATGGCCGACACCACCGATGCCAGCGGACTATTCGCCTACTATCCGATGCAGAACTCACATCTCGACGGCGCCGGCAACGTCATCACCGAGTTCAGTCCGCTGAACAAACTCGACAGCCGCAGCGACCTCGATGTGACCATTGGCCTGACACAGGCTCTGACAGCTCCACCCATCAAGAAAGTGCCTGACGCCACCAACATCAATTTCAACTTCACGGCAAGCGACGATGAGATTTACATTGACCTCAACGAGCTGCCGTCGAGGCTGCACGGCAACCTGATCAACTTCAAAGTGAAGAATGTGCGCGATGTCAACGACAACCTGAGCGAGAACATCACTTGGAGCGCCATCGCCGACTACAACACCTTGAAGTGGACCAGCTCCGAGAAGGTGATCAGCAAGCCGAGGCTCTACACCATCCACTCCAGCGATGCGCTGCACAACATCGGCAGCGAGCCCACAACGTTCACCATCACCGACGTGCCGTCGTGGCTCATCATCACGCCCACTGAGGGCACGATAGGCGTGGGCGAGACCGAGCTCATCGACTTCGAGATCACCACGGGCGCGCCCGTTGGACGCCGCGAGATCCTGGTGTACGCCAAGAACAGCGACGACATCTACACTCCGCTGGTGATTTCGCTCAATGTCACCGGCAACAATCCCGGATGGATTGTGAACGCCAACCAGTATGAGAGCACGATGAACATCGTGGGACAGGTCCTCATCGACGACAAGATCTGCCAGGAGGTAGACACACGCATCGCGGCATTCGTGGGCGACGAATTGCGAGGCGTGGCCAGTCCGCAGTATATGCGCACACGCGACGCTTACTTCGTCAACCTAACCGTTTACGGTCACGAAGGCGTGAGCACACCTGAACCGCTGACGTTCCGCATCTACGACGCGTCGCAGGGCGTGGTGCTTACCGACGTCGTAACGCTCGTCGACAACCAGAAATCCACCATCAACTTCAAGCCCAACGACATTGTGGGCGACTACGGCGCCCCGGTGTTGTGGAAGGCGGGCGAGAAGATTGAGCAGACTGTGAGCCTGAAGGAAGGCTGGAACTGGATCTCGTTCTTCGTCAATCCATTCAAACCCGATCTGGAGAACGTATTCGGACACAACCGCGCGTTCAAGAACGTCACGAGCAAGAGCGACGGCTTCGGCGAGTGCGACGGCACGCAGTGGCGCACATCGCTCGAGGCTGTCAAGCCAGGCGACATGTACAAGGTGAGAGTGACGAGCGACATCGAGTCGCACGTCGACGGTGCGCTGATCAACACCGCCACAACGCCCTACACGATGTATCAGGGTTGGAACTGGATCGGGTCGCTATCGCTGTACAACCTCACGCTCACCGAAGCCTTCGCCGACCTCAACCCTGTGGCGGGCGATGTGGTGAAGAGCAAGACAAAAGTGTCGATGTACAACGGTTTCCAATGGGAAGGCACGCTCGACGCGCTCATGCCAGGCGAAGGGTATTATTACCTCAGCAACGACAACCGCGACAAGGCGTTCCACTATCCCAACATCAACCCGAGGCAATCTACACCGGCCTTGCCGCGCTCCGGCAACGAAGAGCCGGGTTACACGCCGGTGGACCACCATCGCTTCAGCGACAACATGAACGTTATCGCCTATATGCACCGTGGCAGCACGCCGGTCGACACCGCTTCGCTCGCTGCGTTCATCGACGGCGAATGTAGAGGCGCCGTGAGGGCAACCGGCGGATTGTACTTCCTTCCCATCGCCGGCAACGCCAGCGAGCAGGGTAAGCCTATCGTCCTGCGCAGCATCATCGATGGCGACGACATCTCGGTGAACGAAGAACTCACCTTCCTCACCGACGTGGTGGTAGGAACGACCGAATCCCCATTCGACATCAACCTGCTCAAGAGCGGAATAAGCGACTTACAGGGCAACGGCAACAATGGCATATACGTCACACCGGCCATCACCACAGGAGATATTGTGGTCAAGGCCGGTGAGAATATCGCACAAGTGCGAATCTTCAATGCCAGCGGTGCCGTAATCGACCGTGCCGTCGCCGGCGGCGAAAGCAGGCTCAACCTGTCGCTGGCACAGCACCCCGTGGGCATCTACTTCGTTGAAGTGGTGACACAGAGCGGCAACAGGGCCGTACGACGCGTAGCCCGGGTACCGTAGAGTGAAATGTGAATGTAATATTTAAAATGTGAAAAATGCCCTCCTTGCGGGGGCATTTTTCAGTTTTATGTGATACCTTGTCTTGTCAGATGAAGAAGTTGATTTCGGGGTCGCGGACGAAGAAGACCCTGTTGTGCTCTTTCAGGTTGTTGTCTTCGATAAACTTGCGAACTTCGGCGGTCGACTGGAAACGGTCGGCCATGACGGGCTGCATACAGCCTTGCACCAGCTTCACATAACCTTCGGGCACATCGTGACGACCCATAAGTTCACACAGCTCGCTCTTATTATTCAGAATCCTGATGAAAGAAGGCGCGTCACTTTTAGTGAGCAAATAGAAAGCTACAGCTCCAAGACTGTAAATGTCGGTTGCCGGTGTAAGCTTAGGTCTTGTACTAAGACGGAAAAAAGTATAATCACCAAACAGTTCAGGCGCTTTGTAATAATCGTTATTCCCGCTTTTCACATTCTGCTCCTCAATAAAAGTAGCCCGCTTGAAATCACCGAGTTCTATTTTTTCCGTCTCTATATTATAAAGTATTTCGTTCGGAGTGATGTCGAGATGCAACACCCCTGCGTCATGCAAGGCTCCGATGGCATCACAAAGCTGGGTAAGAATTTGATAAACATCAATTTCCACCTCAAAACAGGAATTTAAACTTATTCCTTTCGTTGGTCTCACAATATTCCAAATCTCGGGGTCATCACTATTTGAGTCTATAGCCGATGAATGGTGACAAACATTCACTTTGTCCACAATTCGTTCCAAATAGTCGCTTTTGATCTCCGCTATCCTGTCCAGAACTTTTTCGTGTTTTATTCTGTCCCAACCGGTAGAATAGTTCATTCTCTTCATCAAGAAATTAGCTCTCGTCAACGAAGTAGTGCTGCACTCTATCTTTCCCAAAACATCGTCCTCATAGTCCTTGACTGAGACCACGTCTTCCAGATGAAAAGTGCAATTCTTCACCGTCATCAAATCGCTTGAGCGAAGCATTGCCCCCACCTCGCAAAGATAGCCGTTCTGAGTCTTAATCGGGCCGGCAAAAATTGTTCTTGATGTCATCCATGGCGTGACGCACGGGGTGACCTGTTTATCAGCTGAATCAACCACCATTTCGAAATTGCACTTGGGGCATCGTATTCTCTTTTTCCCATCTCTTTGGAAAGTAACCCTCAAGGATGCCTTGCATTCAGGGCATCTAATTAAAAAAGATAGCTTATTCATAAAAAGCTGTATTTTATTGGTTTATTGAGCTTTGTCGACGTTTGCGAAAGTGTCAAAGAGGATTACTGGAGTATCAGCTGGTACAAGCGGCTGACGTCGCCGGTGTTCACAAAGCCGTCGTGGTTGAGGTCGCCTTCGGGGCCGTTGTTCAGTGTCACCTCGGTGTAGGGCTTAATCACGAAATCTTCAGCGATTTCGCCCGCACAGTAGATGTGGAAACCATATTCATATTCAGGGTCCAGGGCCACCTTTACCGTGCCGAAAGGCTCAACCATCAGGCAGTCCTCCAGTTCCAGTTTGTTGATCTTAATGCCGTACATATTGGCAGGCTGATGTCCTATCACGGTCGAGTTCTTGATATTCAGGTGGCCGACGGTGTTCCAGCCGCTGGATGTCAAAATATTATCGCATTCAATAAACTTATACCAAGCTTGGTCGAAAGACGATGTGCTGCAGGATTTCGACTCATACCTGGTATCCACCAGATTGATAATGGAGTTGGAATTGTAACAAATGCCGGCCTCACTACTCTCAATATACAAGGAGCCGCCGGTGATAGTGAATTCGCTAATTACATTCGGACCATCATTAAACAGGTATATACCCTCGTAGCCTGGAGTCTTGATGATGTTTTCACCCACAAGAGTCAGCGTAACATCGCCGCCGCCGAGACCGATAATATAGTTAATGCCCATGTTTTTGTTGACATATACAAGGTTGTCGAACGTCACATGCATGCCGTCGTCCGAAACGATAACCTTACCCGACTCTATTCCGGACTGGTTGGTGCTGTCGTAAGTTTTGCCGTTTTCAAGTGTGCCGTTTAAAATTTCGACATATGCGTTTGCGTTTGTCGCACCCAAAGCTAGCAGCGATATTAAGAGTAAGTAAAATCTTTTCATAATAATATGTTTTAGAAATTAATGTACGGTTATGTCCTCATCGTCTTCAATCACGAGGTTGTCGATAATGAAGTTCTGACGCTCCATGGTGTTCTTACCCATGAAGAAGGTGAGCAGTTGTTTCACGTTGTCCTCGCGGCGCAGTTTCACGCGGTCGAGGCGCATCTCCGGACCGATGAAGTCGACAAACTCCTCGGGCGAGATTTCGCCCAAGCCTTTGAAGCGGGTGATTTCGGCATTGTCGCCAAGTTTGTTGATGGCGGCCACGCGCTCCTCGTCGGTGTAGCAATAGTAGGTCTCCACCTTGTTTTTCGCCCCACCGCGGCTGTTCTTGCGCTTAGCCTCCTTGCGGTTGAGCACGCGGAACAGCGGTGTCTGAAGAATGTAGAGATGGCCCGTCTTGATGAGTTCGGGGTGGAACTGCAGGAAATAGGTCAACAGCAGCAGGCGAATGTGCATGCCGTCGACATCGGCATCGGTAGCGATAATCACCTTGTTGTAGCGCAGGCCCTCGATGCCGTCGTCGATATTGAGTGCCGCCTGAAGCAGTCCGAATTCCTCGTTCTTATACACCTGTGAAGGCGGCAGCCCGAACGTGTTGAGCGGCTTGCCACGAAGCGAGAACACCGCCTGCGTGGCCACGTCGCGGATTTTCGTAATCGAACCGCTGGCGCTCAAGCCCTCGGTAATGAACAGGCACGACTCCTCGCGGCGGTCGCCGCGGCTGTCGTTCAGATGAACGCGGCAGTCGCGCAGCTTGTCGTTGTGCAAAGCGGCCTTCTTGGCGCGCTCGCGTGTGATTTTCGTCACTCCCGCAATAGCTTTGCGCTCGCGCTCGCTGTCCTGGATTTTCTTGAGCAGAATGTCGGCCGTGGCGGGCGTTTTGTGCAGGTAGTTGTCGAGTTCCTTCTTTATGAAGTCGTTGACAAACTTATAGATTGTAGGGCCGTCTTTCCACATCAGGTTCGAGCCGAGTTTGGTTTTGGTCTGTGACTCAAACACCGGTTCCTCCACCTTGATGCTGATAGCGGCCACAATGCCGTTGCGGATGTCGCTGTACTCGAAATTCTTCCCATAGAACTCTTTGATGGTACGCGACAACGCCTCACGGAAAGCGCTCTGATGCGTGCCGCCCTGAGTGGTGTGCTGACCGTTGGCAAACGAGTAGAACTCCTCGCCTATCTGAGCGGCATGGGTAATCACCACCTCGATGTCGTCGCCTATGAAGTGCATCAGCGGATAAAGCGGCTCGTTGGTCATGTTCTCGGTCACCAGGTCGCTCAGACCGTTTCGCGAATGATAGCGTTTACCGTTGAGCCACAACGACAGACCCGTGTTCAAGAACGAATAGTTCTTCACCATCGCCTCGATAAACTCGTCACGGTATTTGTAGTCTTTGAATTTGGTGTTATCGGGCGTGAACTGCACCATGGTGCCGTTCTCGGCACCCGGAGCAGCGTCGATGATGCCGCTCTCCTCGACCACCAGACCTTCTTTGTAACGCACCCAGGCACACTTGCCGTCGCGCACACTCGAGATGTAGAACTCGCTCGAGAGCGCGTTCACCGCCTTGATACCCACGCCGTTGAGTCCCACACTGCGCTTGTAGTTCTTCGTGTCGTACTTGCCGCCGGTGTTCATCTTGCTCGAGGCGTCCTTCACCTGGTCGAGAGGGATACCGCGGCCGTAGTCGCGCACGGTCACCGTATCGTCAATCACATCGATGTCGATGCGAGGCTTGGCAAAGCCGGTGTTGAACTCGTCAATCGAATTGTCGACCACTTCCTTCACCAGCACGTAGATGCCGTCGTCGCTCTGACTGCCGTCACCCAGTTTGCCGATATACATACCGGGGCGGAGACGGATGTGCTCGCGTGGGGTTAGCGTAGTCAGTTTGTCATACCCACCGAAATCGGTCTCGGGTTTTACCAAATCCTGCTCGAGCAGGAGGTCATCGTTGTCGTTTGTCTTATTATTTGTTGCCATCAATAACTGATATTCTTATTTTTTCACACCGGTTCTAACGGTTGCCACGTGGTTGCCGTCTTTGTCAACCCACTCGCCGTCGTAGGGCTTGTTGTTTTGGAACGACCCCTTGAATTTTTGATCGGTGCTGTTGTCGTAGTATTCGCCTTTGCGGAACATATTTTTCTCGAATTGTCCGGTGAATGTGTCGCCGCTGTCGGGACCCGACGTGAATGTGTAAGTAGCGTTCTCGTCTTGCCACATGCCGTCCTTGTATTTGCCGTTATACTCACCGTCGTCATATTCACCCTTTCCCATACCGTTGGGCTTTCCTTTATCGGTACTGCCGGTATATGTGAATTTTGTGATACATGACTTGCCGTTGTCATCATAATAGGTGATTTCATAACTCACATTGCTCACACGGTTGATTGCCACGCCCGAGTCATCCACGTCAGTACCCTCACTGCCTACGCATTTCACCATCAGCACAATAGTGAGAATAACCAGCACAACAGCAGCTATAATACTGCCCAGCACCAATTTACTATTGCTTTGCTTTTCGTTATACTCATATTTCACGCGGCCGGCTTCAGGGTCGGGGCGCGGTTGCTGCTGAGCCACGACCACTGGCTTTCTCACCTCGTAACCCTGTGTCTGTTTCGGACGGACGGGTTGCGAAATATGTGGGGCAGCCTGCTGCGGACGCTGAGGCTGTGATGGAGTCAGCGGCTTGCTCGGCTGAGGTTGCGACGGGGTGCGTTGCAG